>NZ_NRJF01000288.1 GCF_003585965.1 Psittacicella gerlachiana
CTCTAAAATAGGATAAATAAACTCTCATATAAACAAACACTATTGTTACTTCTTACTATCTTTTATATTAATTGAACCTTACTATTTTATTTTAATCATAAGTATGAAGCTATAAAAACAAATGCTCATAAAATAAGAATTCATCTCTCTTATTTAATTAATCTTTTCAATCCATATACAAAAATAGACATGACCTAAATTTAAGTCATGCCTTTAAAGTTAAATTTTAAATACAATCATTGGTATCTTTATTAAAAGTATAGTACTCTACACCGATTTTAATTTTTTCTTTTCCAGTTCTTTCTCTATAAGCGTTAGTATCTCTTAAGCTGTATACACAACCACAATACTCTTGCTTATAAAACTCTTCACGTTTAGAAATTTGAATCATACGTGAAGAACCACCTCCTTTACGCCAGTTGAAATCCCAGTAATCAACATCATCAAAAGGAGCTGCTGCTCTAATCCCACAACCAGTTACTTGATCAAAATCTTTCCAACGACTTATTCCAAGGCAACTAGTAAAGAGATCAAATCCATTATCATGAGCATACTGAGCTGTGACTTCAAAACGCATATCAAAACATTCTGTACATCTTCTGCCACGCTCAGGATCCCACTCCATACCTTTAGTTCTTTCAAACCAGTCTTTACGATTATAATCCCAATCTACGAATGGAATTCCTAACTTTTCTGCGTAACGAATATTCTCTTCTTTTCTAATTAAATACTCTTTTAATGGATGTATATTTGGATTATAAAAAAAGATAGTAAAAGGAATATTAGAAGCCATTAACGCTTCCATTACTTCACCTGAACAAGGAGCACAGCAAGAATGTAATAATAATCTGCTTTTCCCTTCAGGAAGACTCAACGTCTTTCTCCCTGTCATAGTGTCAAGTAAAGTCTTTACATTTACTGAATTTGTGTTATCTTTATTTTCTGTCATATAATTAATTTATGCTTGTCTTCTCACACTTAGTTCTACAAGTGTTAATAAAGCTTGCTTATATTCGCTATCAGCAAAGTCTTTTATTATGTCTTTAGCTTTATCAGCTTCTTGGTAAGCTCGATTAAAACAATAGGTAAAACAATCGTTTGCTTCCATTCTTTCTACAACATAATCTAAGACTTCTAAACCTTTTTCTTGTAAAATTATCTTTTCAACAAGTTGTTTATCTTCTAAACTTCCTACTTCACGCAAGCGAATTAAAGGTAAAGTTGGCTTTCCTTCAGCTAGGTCATCCCCCTTAGACTTTCCTGATTCTTCCTTAGAACTTAAGTAATCAATAACATCATCAATGATTTGAAATCCAGTACCTAAAAAAGAACCAAACTTTGCAAGTTTACCTTGTAAAACTAAATCCTCTGAATACTTTAATTTAGCTATTGCATGACAACAAACTTCAAATAATCTTGCAGTTTTACTATAAATAACTGCAAAATACTTTTCTTCATTTATTGTCAAATCACCTAAATTAATCAACTGCCTTACTTCACCTTCAGCTATAACATTTACAGCATCTGTATATAAAGACATTAATGAATTATCGTTAAAATCTGCAATTAATTGAAAAGCTCTAGTGTAAACGAAATCTCCTACTAATACCGCAGCTGGATTGTTATACTTTTTATTTGCAGTTGGTAAACCACGACGCATTGACGAATCATCAACTACATCATCGTGCAAAATTGTTGCTGTATGAATTAATTCCGTAATTGCAGCAATTTTAATAGCTCTTTCTCTATCTACCCCTAAAAGCCCAGCAAAAAGCAAAGTTAAAATTACTCTTACACGCTTACCGCCAGAGTTAATTATATAAGCAGAAACATCATTTATTAAATCAATATCACTCTTAGTATACTCTACTAACTTTTTATTCACTTCATCTAGATCTTCACTAACTAGTGAAATAATTCGACTTAAACTCATATCTAAAACAATATACTACAACTATGTAACTTATATAAATATCATTAAGATATATAATCTTAATTTAAAATTCATTTAAAACTTTTATAAAATACTGCTCACAACAGACTC
>NZ_NRJF01000289.1 GCF_003585965.1 Psittacicella gerlachiana
CTTTAGATTTTTAAATTATTAAAAAAATAAATTTATGTTTTTTTTTCTCCCGTATTTGGTTCAATTTTTCATAAAAAATATTTTTTATATTAATTAATTTATTTTTTTATTTTGGATAAAACAATTTACTATGAAATATTTTTAATTAGAGTCTTCTCTCCAATTATAATATACAAATAAATTTTATTTTTCTTTTCCACCTTAGGTTTTACTAGATGTCAAATTTAACAAAGGGAATACTTTGCTCCCTTCTTTCTGCTTTTGCTTTAGCCCTTATGGGATTATTCTTTAAACTCATTGGCGATAACATAAGCTCATATGAGAAGCTTCTTTCTCGTGGTCTTGGCTTATTTATTGTCGCTTGGTTTCTTGTAATCCAAGCTAAAAAGAAAAATCCAGAAGTTAAATTACTTGGACATAAGCAAAATGCTATTTTACTTTTAATGCGTTCAGCTGCTGGTGGCACAGCTATGCTTCTCTATATATACACTTTAAATTATATAAGTCTAGCAGATGCTGATATGTTATTAAAATTAAACTCAGTGTTACTCTTAATCCTTTGTGCCGTTTTCTTAAAAGAAAAGGTTACCTTTACCCAAGGAATTATTGTTGTCGTTAGTCTACTTGCAGCTTTACTTATAATAAAACCAAGTTTTAATAATCCTAATTTCTTTGCCTATGCAATAGGTTTGGTTGGAACTTTATTAGTTAGCATTGCTTATATGTCAATTCGCTATCTAACTACTAAAGAAACAGGTGAACACCCAGCTACAATTATGTTTCATCTCGCTTGTTTTATTATCATTACTATGATTTATCCAACGATAAAGAATTTTAATGGGTTTAGTGGTTCAGGTATCTTTTATCTTTGGTTAATTCTTTCAAGTATTTGTTCTGCCATTGGTCAATTTGCTTTAACCTATTCGTTTAAGTTCGCACCAGCTAAAGAAATTAGTGTCTACTCTTATACTAGTTTAATTTGGAACTTTGTTCTTGGTTTTATATTCTTTATGACTATTCCAGATTTCCTCTCTATTATTGGGTATGTAGTAATCGTAGCTTCGGGAATATATCTCTACTTTTATAATAAAGCAAGAGATAAATCAAAACCAAATACCAAACACGGTATTAGCCCTTCAGTTGCTTCTATAGCTTCAACTACTCCAGTAATCAAACCGGATAGCTTAAACTTTAATAAAGAAAACGAAGATAGTAGAAAACCCAACTCTTAACAAGAATTAACTATCAGAGTATAAACTACATATAT
>NZ_NRJF01000029.1 GCF_003585965.1 Psittacicella gerlachiana
AATATATAGAGACAACCGAATTAAAAAAATATCTTTCATTTAAATAGAAGTTTAGAGATAAATCTATTTACAATGAATTAAAAGATTTCTTCTTTAATCTCATTGAGATTAAGAAAAACCCTCTTCATATTGAAGACAAGCCAAATCAAACATAAGTAACCACTGTGGGATGAAAAAACTCATCCCCTTTTTTTGTGCTTAGTTTTCCGTAACCTAGATCTCTCAAATTTAACAGCTAAACTTTTTTAATTGATTCTTTAGCTTTTCTCATTTATTTTTCCCCTTCTTATTTTCCCTTTTCATTCTTCCTCATTTATTTCTCTTCCCATAGTTTTTATAGGGATATATGATCTTTTTTGTTCATTTTTCTCCTAAAAACTCTACCCTTGATAATTATTTGCTTTCCACCCTCTAGATTTTCTCAAGAGCTAAGAAAAAACTTTCATTTGATAGTAAATATTTATACTTTACTTTATTTAATAAATCAAATGTTACTTTTTCTAAAAAATTTTCCACTAATATCCTAATCTAACCGCACTTTATCTCAGTTTTTTAAGAAAAAACCTTCCCCATTTATTAGCAATAACTTGTCAAATGTCACATTTTGACGCAAAAGTAGCGACATTTTCTTCCTCTCGTTTTATAATATCTAAGACAGGTATCCCTAAAAATACTGTACTTTTTGTGCTTGTAACCTACAACTTACTCTCAGTTTAGCTTAACTTAAGTTTACAACTAAATGAGTTTACAAGTACTCTCTTTACTTACAATGATTTAGGTTTAGACATAGGATTAAATTTATATGCAAATCGGCATTCGTAAAGAAGCCCATACTAATGAAAACAGAGTAGCTCTTACCCCTACTGGAACAGCTAAACTAATTAAGCTTGGCTATCAAGTAGTGATAGAAACAGGAGCTGGACTGGCTTCGACTTATCCTGACCACATGTATACGCAAGCGGGAGCAACTGTAGTTTCTCGTGAACAAGTATACAATTCTGACATTATTCTAGCGGTAACTCCACCTGAATTAGAGGAAGTACCTCTACTTAAAGAAAACTCAACTCTAATTAGCTTTATCTATCCAGGACAAAATCCTGCATTAGTAGAAGCTCTACAAGCAAAAAATATTACTTCTCTTGCCATGGATATGGTGCCACGTATTTCTCGTGCCCAAGCTATGGATGCTCTATCTTCTCTTGCCAACATTGCTGGTTACCGTGCGGTAGTTGAGGCTTCGGCTCAATTTGGTCGCTTCTTAAATGGACAAATTACGGCTGCCGGAAAAATCGCTCCGGCTAAGGTACTAGTAATTGGGGCGGGAGTTGCAGGCTTAGCTGCTATAGGGACTGCAAAAAATCTTGGAGCAATTGTCCGTGCTTTTGATGCTCGCCCTGAAGTAAAAGAACAAGTAGAATCTATGGGAGCTCAATTCCTGACTATAGGTCATGTAGAGCAACAAAAAACCAATGATGGCTATACTCGCACTACTTCTGAAGAGTTTAATAAAAAATCAGCTGAACTCTATGCTAACCAAGCTAAAGAGGTTGATATTATCATTACTACGGCAGCTATTCCAGGACGTAAAGCTCCAGTTCTCTTAACCAAAGAGATGGTTGACTCTATGAAACCAGGTTCAGTGATTGTAGATATAGCCGCAGCTACAGGTGGTAACTGTGAATACACTCAAGCTGATCAAGTAGTAACTACTAGCAATGGGGTAAAAGTAGTTGGTTATACTAACTATCAATCAATGCTAGGTAACCAAGCTTCTGAACTCTATAGCAACAACCTTGTAAATCTTTTAGCGTTAATTACTCCTGAAAAAAATGGAGAAATTAAACTCGACCAAGAAGATGTAATCGTACGTAATATGCTGGTTACGCTAAGTAATCCTGCAGAGGCAAATGCAAGTATTCTTTACCCGCCTCCAGCAATTAGTGTTTCAGCAAGCAGTAAACCTACGACTCCAAAAGTAACTGCAAAACCACAAGTTGATACCAAAACTCTTGCAAGACGTCTAGTATGGCAAACTTTAGGTTTATCGGTAGGCTTTTTAGTTTATCTATACCTTACAGCAAATCTGCCAACCGCTTTTGTTGCCGACTTAAATATCTTTATGCTCGCAAGTGTTTTAGGTTATTTCCTCATTTGGAATGTACATAGTGCTCTGCATACTCCACTCATGTCATTAACTAATGCTTTATCAGGAATTGTGATGATTGGAGCTATTTACCAAATTAATGATTTTGATTTAGGTATTTTTGCAAAAATCCTTGCTCTAATTGGCGTTTTCCTTGGAGGCTTAAATATCTTTGGTGGCTTTGCGGTAACTAATCGTATGTTAAGTATGTTTATTAAAAAAGATCAAGGTGGTAAATAACATGAGTAACACATATCTTTTATATGCGATTGCCGCTCTTGCTCTTATTATCGGCTTTCTCATGCCTTTTAGTCCTATGGCAATGTATGTGATCGCAGCCTTTTTAATTATTTTAAGTATTGTGCGTTTATCACAACATAAAACTGCCTTTTTCGGAAATCGCCTTGGTGGGATAGGAATAGGGATAGTTGTACTTACCGCTCTTATTGAAGGAGGCTGGTCAGGTTGGTTACTGCCAGTACTTCTGTGCTTAGTAGCTTCATTTGTGGTAGGACAATGGCGAGCAAAAACCGTAGCTATGACCGAAATCCCGCAATTAGTTGCTTTACTAAATTCGATTTCAGGTTTACTCGCAGCTATTATTGCGATTAACGAGTACAATAAAGTTTATCTTGAAGATGGTGAGTTTACTTTAGAACAAGCTCTAGTAATGAGTAATATTCACTCGGTATTAGTTGCAATTAGTATTGTAATTGGTCTGTTCACTTTTGTCGGCTCATTAATTGCTTATGGCAAACTTTCAGGATTTAAACTTTATCGTGCAAAATTTAGTCACCCTCATCTTGTGACTGCGGTATTAGGAATTCTGATTCTTGTAAGTGCAATTTGGTATTATCAACTAAATAGCTTTTTCTTTATTTTCTTACTCTTAGTGTTTACAGCTCTTCTTTCTTACCATGTGGTAAGTTCGATTGGAGCGGCAGATATGCCTGTAGTAATTGCTTTACTTAACTCTTACTCAGGCTGGTCAACTTCAGCTGCCGGTTTCCTCTTAAATAGTAAAATCTTAATTATTACGGGAGCATTAATTGGGGCTTCAGGTTCAATTCTTTCTTACATTATGTGTAAAGCTATGAACCGTAGTCTATTCAATATTCTTGCCGGAGACTTTACGCCAACTGTAGCTAGTGAAGAACCTGAAGGTACTGTACAAGAATCATCTCCAGCTGAAGTAGCTATGATGTTAGAAAATGCTAATAACATTATTATTGCTCCAGGTTATGGTTTAGCAGTAGCTCAAGCTCAATACCCTGTTTCGGAGTTAGTTGATATCTTAACTGCGCAAGGAAAAAATGTTCGCTTTGCAATTCACCCTGTCGCAGGTCGTCTTCCAGGACACATGAATGTACTCTTAGCTGAAGCTAATGTTGACTATGATATAGTTCTTGGCATGGATGAAATTAACGATGACTTTGCGTCCACAGATGTTGTCCTCGTAATTGGAGCTAATGATACGGTAAACCCTGCAGCCGCAACAGATCCTAACTCTCCAATTGCCGGCATGCCTGTATTAAAAGTATGGGAAGCTGGACATGTAGTAGTATTTAAACGTTCTATGGCTTCAGGTTACGCAGGAGTACCTAACCCATTATTCTATCGTGAAAATTCTTCTATGTGCTTTGGTGATGCTAAAGCAACCCTTGTGGCAATTAATAGCGAATTGAAAAAATCTTAATCTAAATAAGGAGCTAGACCATCTAGCTCCTTTTCTTATACATAAAAAAATAACCTAAGTAAAAACCCAGGTTATGTCCACTCTAATAAATTTTATCTTTCTATCAATTTTGGATATTTTAATTAATACCACAAAGATGATAAGTTTATTATAACTAAACAAGCTGAGAACTCAGCTCTTTACTAAGAGATTTTTTGTCTTTAGGTCTTAGTTTATCCTTTTTTTGCGAATAATTAACAATTAGAAACTGTTATAATATACCCTAGTCTTAACAAGCAATGAGGAGTAAGACTTTGCTATCAATTCCTGATAAACTATCTTTGACCCCTGAGGTGGAACAGAGACTAAAATTAGCTCAAAGCTTAGGTAATAAAAAGTTTTTGCAATTTGTCATTAATGCTTGCCTAAATTTGCAGTTAAAAGAACAAAAACTACTTAAAAGCAAAAAAAATCCTGAACTAAGTTTACGTAAATTATTATCAACTTACACGACTCAAAAAATTGCTAATGCAGGACAAGTTTCTCCAAGTCTCCTCTCTTTGTGGATGCAAAAAACTATTAAAGAATGTTTAAAAATCTACAATCTATGTCTCGAGATTTTTAATTTTGACTCCAAGTTTGCTTTTCCCCAAATTGAGTTTCACTATCATACTTCCCGAGGCTTAGCTTGGTATCACCATGGTAAACATGCCATTTCCTTTAATCTGTTTACCATTATTAGTGAAAAGGATACCTTTTTAACTGAGGTGGTGCCACATGAGTTTGCTCATGCCGTACTCTGCTTTTTATATCAAAAAAAGCTTATTAGCAACAAAATTGCCTCCGGACATGGTAATGCTTTTAAAGTGGTAGCCATGTTGTTAGGAAGTTCCGGAAAAACCACTTATTGTACTTTACAGCATCAAGAATTAGAACAAGTACTTAATGGAGTAAGTGAAGAAGAATATCAAGCTCTAGTTTCTCTTGCTCCAAAAAAACGTCCAGAATATCTCTATACTTGCAATTGTCCACAAAAAGTTCATCGCCTCAAAATTGTCCGTCATAAACGACAACAACAAAATCCCCATTATTATCATTGTACTAAATGTAAAGGATGGCTAAACTTTACCGGACAAACTCAAGTTCCTCAATTACCTCCTAGAATCAATAAAGAGCAACATGAAGAATAATTTAAATCCTCAACAAGCAGAATTTGTGCATTCGCCTTTAGAAAATTCTTTAGTTCTCGCTGGAGCAGGCACCGGAAAAACTTCATCTTTTATTGCAAGAATTGCCCATTTAATCTTGCAAGGTGATATTACTATTTACAGTTTTTTCGCTACGACCTTTACTAATACGGCAGCTAAAGAAATGCGTGAACGTCTGCTTAAAGAGTTAAGTGCATATAATCCCGCATTTGATGAACGTCAACTTCGTCAATGTTATATAGGTACTTTCCACTCTTTATTTGGTCGTATCTTACGTAACAATATCGAACGCTTAGTTGGTGATATCCGTCCTAACTTCACCAATCTCGAAGAAACCACGGCTCGTAGTCGCATTAAAGAATATTTAAAGCAACAAAAACTGGAAGAAGAATTTAATCGTTATGAATTAAATCCTCGTAAACTGCTTGATTTAATTAATGCTATTCGCGAAACCTATATTATTGAAGACAACTTAGATTTTGATATTTTTGAAAAAGCTTTTTTACCTTTTGTTCGTCAAAGTAAAAGTGAAAATGACTATGACCAAGGAACACAAGATCTAAGCAATAACCTCAAATCTCTTTACCAAAATTTTAAAAAAGTTTATGATTACTATCGTCGCTATAAAATCGAAAATAATATGGTCGATTTTACTGATTACTTAGTAAAAACTTATAAACTTTTAGATACCAATCAGGATATTCTTGAGTCCTATCAGAGACGCTTTAATTATCTCATTGTTGATGAGTGTCAAGATATTAATACCATTCAATATAAGTTAATCAAACTCTTGCATAATCCTAAATTTAATCGTGTATCAATGATTGGGGATGATGATCAGTCTATTTACGGTTTTCGTGGCTCACGAGTAGAACTTATTTCTCAATTTCAACGTGAGTTTGAGCAAGTAAAAACCTATAAACTCGAATACAATTATCGTTGTGCTCCGAGTATTATTAGCCTAGCTAATTTAATTGTTAATAAATATAAAACTGATAATATAAAAGTCCTGCAAGCAGCTAAAAGCCACACTGCTAATGCTCCAGTAAAATATATCCATACTGCAGGAGCAAGTGATTTTCAAGGACAAGCTATAGCTTCGGATCTACTCCGCCATAAAGAGTTTCATGATAGTGCCATTCTTGCTCGGAGTAATGCGACTTTACAACAATTAGAGCAGTATTTAATTAATCATAATATTCCTTATGTATTTAAAACTGCTTTAGAGTTCTTTGCTCGTCTCGAAGTTAAAATTGTTCTCAGTATTCTTACTTTAGCTAATAACCCAACCGCTAATGAATCCTTTTATTATCTTGTTGATAATCTCGTAGCTAAAGTGGGGGCAAGTATTTTAAATAAAATTGCCGATATAGGAGCTTCCATTGGACAACCAGCTTTTCTTACGGCTCGTGACTATTTACACAGCCTATGGAAAAGCAATACACAAGCTAAGGCCAATTTACAAGAGTTTATTCAACGTCTTGAAAGTGTTACCGCTTATGCTAAAGATGCGAGTTTAGATGATACTCTAAAATACATTTACCAAACCTTTGATTTAGAAGCTTGGCTTAAAGCAAAAAAAGATAATTACGAAGCTCGTCAAGAAAACTTAACCAAACTCTTAAATCTTGCTCAAGAATTTGTACCTGAATTAATTGAAGATGAAGAAACCGAAAATACCGATCTCCGTCATCTTCAAGAATTACATGGGCATCAATTAAGTGAAGCCCAGCTTCGCAATTTCTATTTACAAAGATTATTTTTACAACAAAATTATCTTGATCAATCGAGCTTAAATAATTCTGAAGCTAAAGAACAAGGAGTAGTACTTTCAACTGTCCACCGAGCAAAAGGACTAGAATGGAAGCATGTGTATATTGCAGATTTTAGTGATCTAACTATGCCGAGTGCTTTTTCTCAAACTCCTGAAGAGAAAGCTGAAGAACGCAGAATTTTTTATGTAGCCATCACCCGAGCTAAAGAATACCTCTACCTATTTAAACCTGAGGCTATTTACCTACATGGTCGCCATGAAGCCGTAGATATCTCACCTTATGCTTATGAGTTTCTCATTCCCGAAATGAGTAATGACCTTAAGTTCTATCAGCAAAGTAACTTACAAAAAAGTTCTTTTGCTTTAATCGACTTTAGTCATGGAATTAAGGCTTGTCGTAAAATTCCTTTAAGTCCACAAGAAAACCCATTTAGCTTAAATAAAAGTAATAACCCAAGAGGAGGACTTGCAAGTAACTTTAGTTTTGCTCGTACCCCAAAACCTAAACCTAAACCTAATGTAAGCTATTCGGCTGCTCCTGAAGTGTCTTTAGTGCAACAGGCTTCAAGCAATGCTCAAGATTATCTCCGTAAAACCTTAGCTCATCTTGCAAGTCCAGGAGCTTTAAATCTGAGCATTGTTAGTGCAAATCTTGAGAGCTTTACCGCTTTAGTTAAAGAGTATAAATTAACTTATCCGCACCAACTCCTGTTATTTAGTGCCCAAGATCTAGCACTCGATCCTAAGCTTGCACCTTTAGCTTCGACTTTTGCCAGCCAAATCCAACAAACTCAAGAACTCAGTCTTGGGCATGCAATCTATGCGGCTAATTTCCCTGGCTTAGATAATGCACCTTTAATTTTACGTTTAGCTCGTTTCTTTAAATCAGCTTCACAATTATTTAAGGTCGTAAATAAATTTACGACAAGCGTAGACTTTGCTCAAGCTTTAGCTAAGTATAAAGTTCCGGCGGAGTTATCAGTAGTTCTTCATCGAGTATTTAAGCAAGAGCAAAATCAAGAAACCCTATTACAAATTCTTGATGCTGGAGTCGCAAGTAATAACTTAGATCCAGCCGATCAAGAGGTTAAAGCTAAACGTCAACAACTGGGCGTAGTTGCGGAAATTCTTACTACTTTACAAGAAAAAAGAAGTCAAGTCGAAGCACGTCAAGTTTTTCCTCGTGCAAGTTTAACTCCGCACGAGCAACAATTGGCTCAAGAATTTGATCAAGCGATAAGTAAAAGTACACAAAATAGTAACCTTTACACCACTGCTTATCACAAAAAAGACTTAGATGGAATCATGGATTCAATTTTTAGTCAAAGCCAAGCCCAAATTATTGACGCAAGTAATATTCATCATTTCCATGTCTCGACTTTAGGACAGCATCCAACTTTAACTCGTGAGGAAATTAAACAAGAGTTAAATATGCGAGGCATAAAGTTTGTTGACAATCCTTTAGTTGCAGAGATAGTTTTTGTGTTTACTTTAAGTAATCAAAGTCAAACCTATACTTTAGAAGAGCTCGAACAAAAACCTCACACTAAAGTCTTTTATCAAGACTATTTTGATAAACTATTTCTCAAATAATCTTCCAAATATATATCTATGGTACAAAAAACAATTCTTGTTACTGGGGGGCTAGGTTATATTGGCTCACATACTAGTGTAACTCTCGTACAACAAGGCTATAACGTAGTTATTTTTGATAACCTCTCAAATTCTAAGTTAAGCTTTAGTAATAATTTACGTAAAGTTCTCACTCCCGAAGAAAACCAGCGCTTACATATTATTGTGGGTGATGTAACTATTGCTTCAGATCTTGATCCGGTATTTAAGCAGTTTAAAATTGATCAAGTAATTCACTTTGCCGGCTCTAAAGCTGTAGGTGAAAGTGTAGCTAATCCTTTAAAATACTATCATAACAATGTCATGGGCTTAAAAGTTCTCTTAGAACAAATGCTCGCTCATCAAACTTATGATCTGATTTTTAGTTCTACAGCTACGGTATATGGAAATGCACCTCTGCCTTATGTAGAAACAGCAACTATAGGACGAGCAGCTAATCCTTACGGACAAAGTAAAATTACTTGTGAATATCTAATCGAAGATCTTGTCCAAGCGAGTAACTTAAGAGCGGTACGCCTCCGCTATTTTAATCCAGTAGGAGCTCACCCTAGTGGTTTTCTTGGTGAAGAATACGCTAAACCTTTAAATATTTTCCCAGCTCTTTATGATGTTTACTTAGGCAAAATGCCTCAATTAACCATTTTTGGTACTGATTATCAAACCAAAGATGGGACAGCTGAACGTGATTACTTACATATTATGGATTTAGTTCATGGGCATATAAAGGCTCTACAATTTCTTGAACAACATCCTGAAGTTAATCTAGAAACCTTTAATCTTGGTTCTGGACATCCTTATTCAGTAAAAGAAATTGTTGAAGCTTTTACTAAAGAATCAGACCGCCCGATTCCAGTAGTTTATGGTGAGCGTCGTCCTGGGGACTTACCAACCTACTATGCTTCGACTACTAAAGCCAAAGAAATTCTTGGTTTTAGCACTAAATACACTTTAGAACAAATGTGTACTCATGCCATTGCCTATTTAAAATATAAATTGCAACAAAATTAAAGAAGAAAAAAAGACCCTGCTTAGCAAGGTCTTTTTTAATTGGTTTTTTGATTGGATTTTTGATTGGATTTTTTTATTTAGAGAATACCTTTATTTTAGCATAGCTTGATTTAAATATACTATCTATTTTGCATTGTTTTATTTATCTTTTCTATCCCCTAAATGTTTAAGGATTTTTTGTACTTCACGTGCTGAGTTCGCATAAAAGTTCGTACTTTGCACGTTATAATCAATAAAATCTAAAAAGTCTTTATACTTATTCGTTTTTTCAATTGATTCCACATAACTTTGTGATTCTTTACGTAATAAATATGGAGACATGGTATCAGAGATTACGTAAGTTAAGAGCAGGTTTACTAAACGATAAATGTGAATCATTTTTTCATTAGCAGACATCTCTTGATTAATAATACGATGCAAATGCTCACGGAACTCAGGTACACCTACGTAGCTTTCGGCAACCATCATGGCACTGTTAATATTGTCATCACGATTTTTCTTACGTAATAACTCATATTTTTCCGCTTTAGCTTTTGAAACGTAACGGAATAATTCTTCATCAGTTGGTAAAGGTTGTCCGGTAAAAGCATGAGCAAATGCTTCACATAATAATTCTGAAGCGGTAGCATGACGCATTTTATTATCAATTCTACGTTTACGTTCTTGTTGAATGGTTTCGTAAATCTCTACAGGTACAGAAACTGTCATTTTTTTAATGTGGAGATTTTTTTTCCCATGTTCGATATATGGATTGATATGTTTTGTCATAATATTATTCTCTTTTTTACAATTATTTTATCTTCCTTAAAAGCTTAAACAAACTAAATTCTTCTCTTTTAGGTGTTATATCTTTTTAATCTTAAAATAAAAGTTAACTTTTTTGATTTTCCAAATCTACACTTATATTATAGCAAATTTTTATAGAAAATACGTCTATAGGTTGAAATTTTTCTTAATTTCATAAAAAGAGGCTTTTTTAACCCCTTAACCCTAATTTATTCTACAAGCTCATGAGATTTTTTCAATAAAAACTTCTTGGCTTTTTGAGCTTTTACGATATACTAACCTAGCAAAAAATAATTATTTTTAATCAAGGAATGCTTTTTTATGTCAGCTTCAGTTATTTTTGGTTTCCATGCTATTGAAGCTTTAGTTACCGCTCGTCCTAAAGCTATAGTTGAAGTAGTTTACGTGGCTCAACGTAACGATCAACGTTTACATAATTTATTAACTCAATTAGAAAATTTACGTATCAAAGCTACTCCAAGTAGTAAAGAAAAAATCGAGCAATTTGTCCCTGAAGAAGCTGCTCACCAAGGAGTTATTGCTCTTGTTCGCAAACTCGAAGAGTTTGGTGAAAATTATATTGAAGAAATAGTTACGGCTAAGGAAAAACCATTTTTCCTCATTCTTGATGGAATTACCGATCCACACAATCTCGGAGCTTGTTTACGTAGTGCCGAAGCAGCGGGCGTAGATGCGGTAATCATCCCTAAAGACAAAAGTGCAAGCTTAACTCCAGTTGCACGTAAAATTTCTTCAGGAGCTTCAGAGGTATTACCGGTAATTAAAGTTACCAATCTTGCTCGTACCATGAAACGCTTACAAGATTATGGAGTGTGGATTGTGGGGACAGCTGGAGAAGCTGAACAAAATATCTATGAGTACCAATTTCCACGTACAGGTTTAGCTTTAGTTATGGGGAATGAGGGCAAAGGTATGCGTCGTCTTACCCGTGAAAACTGTGATAGCCTCGTAAAAATCCCTATGGCAGGAATAGTTTCTTCATTAAATGTTTCAGTAGCTACTGGCGTTTGTTTATTTGAAATTGTTCGCCAATTAAAACTTTAAATCACCCTCCTACAGATTTATAGCAGTAGATCTAATTTTACTAGATTTAAAACCGAAAAAAGTCCTCAGCTGAGGACTTTTTTCTATTTAGATAAGGTTTTTAAGCAAGCTTGGAGATTCTTTTGGGCTTGTTGATAAGCTTTATTTCTTGCTTTGCTATAAGCACTTGCCTTTTTTGTTCCTTGCTTAGCTAAAGTACTTTTTCGTTCTGAGCTTCTTAAATAAGGATTTGCCTCTACCGAAGTACGATAAACTTGCAGCCTTTCTTTAAATTCAGAGCTTGCTAGTGCTTGCTGTTGAACAAAATTATCAGCATAAGCAGGACTTAAATCTCCTAAAGCTTGAGCTATTTGCTCTTTAGCTTTTTGCGCCTGGCGATAAGCATGATATTGCTGAGCTAAATCCTGATATACTTCAAGATCATAACTCCCAAAATCTCGATAGAGTTTTTGCGTACTTGTCCCTGCGGTAACTGGTTCAAGATTTGATAAGACAAGATTATTTAATACCAAATCATGTTTATGCGGGAAACAATAAGGTACTTCTTGCCAAGCATGAGCTAAACCAATAAACTCTGGACTAATCGGACTATCCACACTTAAAATACTTTCAGGGAAGACATTGACATGAATCTTAGTAAAATAAGCATGTAAGATATCATAATAGCCTCCACCCATGCCCATACGATTTAACTGATGATCAAAAGCAACCACCGGAGTTGCAACAACTAACAAATCAGTATGATGGACAATTGGGGTATTACCACTAATTACCGGTTCAAGAATGCCATATTTATTACGTTGATAATATTGCGGATCAGTAAAATCTAAAGATCTCACCGGAGCAAATACCATTAAACCTTGAGGACGCATTACCGGTAAAGCAACCTTATAACCTTGGCTAATTAGGAGCTTAATCAGGTTTTGGGTTTCAAATTCACCTTTTTCCGAGAAATATAAACCTATATAACCAGTTTTGTCATGGTAAGCACTACCATATAAGAACTGAGCATAACGTAAAGCTAAAGGAGAAAGATCAACAGCTTCTTGCTTAGTTTCAAGATTAGAACTTAACTGTAAAAGCTTGAGTTCTTGTTGTTTAACTTCTTCAGGACAGAGGTTTTGTAAAATCTGTAAGATAATTTTATATCTTTGCTGAAAACTTGGAGCATGAGCAATTGCTTTTTCCATAGTTGCTAGCACTTCATCATCATTATCTAAACAAATTTTACTACGCACACTAGCTTTATTACTTGCCGAAGAAGTTAAAGCAAAGTAAGCATTTAACTGACCATAAATCGCTTGATATAAGGCACTAAATGGAAAGTTAATTTCCGGATAAAGATCAGAAAAAATCGCTCTTAACTCTACAAACTCTTGAGTATTTAATAACCCTAGGTAAGCACGAATTAATTCCGCACAGCCTTGAGGCGTAGCTAACTCACTAATACTATTACCTGAAGTAAACATAGTTTCGTGATCTTGTTTACGCTGATTATAAACCTTATCAATATTGTGAACGGTTAACTCAATAGTATTATCTTTACGATGCTCGGCAATACTTTTACTTGTATGCGTATAGTCGCTTACTTCTGCTGGATCTAAATAAGCCGAATTCGGATAAGCATAAAATAATGATGGTAAATCCGTATCAAGTAAATAGTAGTCTCTACCTCCTATTTGCGGATTAAAATCAATATTTAATTCTTTATCCACCGCTACCTTACGTTGCAATTGGGATTTATAATGACGATCACTTTTAGCTAAAGCTTGTAACTCTAACATGCGTCCTAGATTAGGACCATGTTCAAGCATTAACGGAAGATGACTTGCCTGCTCTAAGATTAGATCCATTTGTTTGGCATTAATGCCAATACTTCCAGCTTTAGATTTAATATCTTTTAAAGCTTCAAAAAAGCTTTGTCCTTGGTGATCTTGTTTATACTCAACAAAGTTTTGAATATGTTTTCTAGTAACTAAAGGATGTAAACTTAAATAATCGACCACAAAAGTACGACGTAACTCAGCTAATATAGTGTCATGTTGAATAAGGTTTTCAAAAAACTTATTTACATAAAAATCTAAGTTACTCACTTTACTATAATGAGCTACTTTTTGGCGACGATGTTTAATTAGTTTTCTTAATTCGGTTTTATAACCCAAAACCTTTTGCTCAAAGTCCTGAGGTTGAACTTTTGTTTCTTGAGCTAAAGCTTGGCGAATAAGAGCTAAATTATCTATAGCTTCTTGTGGATGCTCTTCTATATCCACACTCAATAAAGCTTCTAAATCTAGCTTGGCTAAGGCTTCTTGGTGGTCACGTAAAAATAAATTATCTTCAAGACCATATCTTTGAGCGAGCTTAAAACGCTCACGCTTAAAAACATTGATAGAAGCGACAAGCAAATTATAATTTTCAATATTATGCATGAAAACACCTAGAAAAAATTCTCTACAAGAGATTGTTTTTTTATTAAATTTTGTTGCTAAAACTCTAAACTTTTTTAGGTTTATAGTTTACCACTAACCTAAAACTTTTGCCGTAAATTCTCAACTCTCTAGCTTTGCTCTTCAAATGTTTCTTTTCCCTCTTTCTTACACTATTTCTCTCTTATTTCTTTTCCTCTTAATCTATTCTTGCTTTTTCTATTTCTTGCTTTTATAAATATTACTAGGTAATTGCAACTTTTATTTCTCACCCTCTATTTTATTGTTTCTCCCTACCTCTGATTAGACTTAGATTAACCAAGAGAAATATTTTTCCTTAAGTAAATTTGGGATATAATCATAAAGGTATATTTATATTGATCCACTTTACCTCTAAAAAATTGTATTACAGGAACTTTCCATGGATGTGTTAAATTTATTACAAAATCGTTTTTCGGAAAAGAAATTAGTTGCTCCAGCACCAAATAAAGAACAACTACAAGAAATCTTTCGTGCTGCTTTACGTGTTCCCGATCACGCCTCATTAAAACCTTATCAATTTTACGTTCTTGAAGGTCAAGAGCAAATGCAAAAACTTTCAGATTTAATGCTCGACTGTTGTCGTGAATTAGATCTTCCTGAAAAATTTGAAGAAAAAGCAAAGAAATTTGCAACTCGTGCTCCGCAAGTAATCGTTGTCGTAGCTAAAGTTGATCCTAACCACAAAAAAGTTCCAGCTTGGGAACAAGTAGTTACGGCAGGTTGTGCTACCTATGCTATCCAATTAGCGGCTAATTCTCTAGGTTTTGATAACTTTTGGGTAACTGCAAAATGGGTACAAGGGACGGCAATGCGTGAATATTTTAACTGCCAAAAAGATGATCAAATCGTTGCTCTCCTCCTTTCAGGTACTGCCAAAGAGCGTAAAGACAAAGAAGATAAAAAGGCAGTAAAACATCTTGATGACTATGTAACCTATATAGACTAGTTTTTCTAGTATAATAGAGAGCAAAGAAATATTATTATCCCCATGGATTAAGGAGTTGGCATGACAACTAAAGTATCTTTAGCTAAAGATAAGATTAAATTTCTGCTCTTAGAAGGCGTTGATCCTTTAGCCGTAGAAACTTTAACCAATGCTGGTTATACCAATATTGACTACCAGAAAAAAGCTCTCGAAGGTCAAGAGCTTTTAGAGGCAATTAAAGATGTGCATTTTATTGGTATACGTTCACGCACCAATTTAACTCGTGAAGTTTTAGAACATGCAGAAAAACTTATTGCTGTAGGTTGTTTTTGTATAGGTACCAACCAAGTTGATTTAGAAGCAGCCTCACAATTAGGCATTGTGGTATTTAATGCTCCTTTTAGTAATACCCGTTCGGTAGCAGAAATGGTATTAGGAGAAATGATTATCCTTTACCGCAATCTCGCTCAAGCTAATGCTGAAGTACACCGTGGAGTTTGGAATAAATCTGCTTCTAATGCTAATGAAGTGCGTGGTAAAACCTTAGGAATTGTTGGTTATGGGCATATTGGAAGCCAACTATCTGTACTGGCTGAATCTATTGGTTTAAAAGTTATTTTCTACGATATTGAAAATAAACTACCTATGGGTAATGCCATTCAAGTAGGTTCACTGCACGAACTTGTAAGTCAAGCCGATATCGTAAGTTTACATGTTCCGGAAAATGAATCAACCAAAAATCTCATTAACCAAGAAGTTTTAAGCCACTTTAAGCAAGGCGCAGTACTTGTAAATGCTGCTCGTGGTACGGTAGTAGATATAGATGCTGTTGTAACCTCTTTAAGTTCAGGGCATCTACGTGGTGCTGCTTTTGATGTGTTCCCTGAAGAACCAAAAGGAGCTGGACAAGAGTTTATCTCTCCATTACGTGAATTTGATAATGTAATCCTTACTCCGCATGTAGGCGGTTCAACTGCCGAAGCTCAAGCTAATATAGGTGCAGAAGTAGCCTTTAAATTCGTAAAATATTCTGATAATGGCTCTACTGCAACTGCGGTTAACTTCCCTGAAGTTACCTTACCAGAACACTCAGAATCTATACGTTTACTCCATATTCACCAAAATAAACCTGGGGTACTTAATGCCATTAACCAAGTGTTTGTAAAAAACAATATTAACATTGCGGGGCAGTTCTTAAGTACTAATCCTCAAATTGGTTATGTAGTAATTGATATCAATGCTGAAGTAAATCTTGTCGCTGAAATAGTTGCGGAATTAAGAGAAATTCCTGGAACTTTAAAAGTAAGACAATTACTGTAAAGATTATTTTGGAGGGACGTGATCTACGTCCCTATTTTTACAAGGAAAATTTATGGCACTTGGTGAATTTAATCTTATTGCAAAATACTTTGCTCAACCTCAAGAACTCCTTGGACACCCTATGGTCAGTGAAACTAGCGACCTTGGGGATGACTGTGCAATTGTGCAAGTAAAATCGGGATATGATTTGCTCGTAACTACCGATACCATGGTCGAAAACTCCCACTTCTATCCGGAAATTCATCCTTATGACCTTGGCTATAAGGCCGTAGTTACTAATCTTTCTGATATTGTCAGCAAGGGAGGAATTCCTACTTGGGTTAGCCTCGCTTTAACTTTGCCTCAAGCCCATCCAACTTGGCTCGAAGCTTTTTCTCAAGGTCTTTTTGATGCTTTACAAGTATATAATGTACGTCTAATTGGTGGAGATACGGTACAAGGAAAAGAACTTTCGGTTACCATTACCGCTCAAGGTACTGTAGCTCATAATCAAGCCTTTACTCGTAAAGCCGCTCAAGTAGGAGATGCGATTTTTGTTACCGGAACTCTAGGAGCTGCCTATGCTGGCTTTAGACTCCTCGAAGCTCTACATCAAAAATACTTTGCTAATTACTCTAATCCTATCACGACTTTTGCTCCTGCATTTACAGTAGGTGTAAGTACGCATAGTGTTTATCAAAGCTCACGTTTCCCGCTTATTAGTAGTCAAGAAGTAGACTATAGTTGCTTTATTAAAGATCCAAGTCAAGCAGAGTTTTATCGTAATCTTTGTCAAACTCTAATTGTAAAAAATCTTCATCCACAAACTCTCACTAAGTTTGTACAAAGATTCCATGGGTATGTCAATGCCTCTATGGATATTTCTGATGGCTTATTTAGTGATTTACGTCATATTCTTGAGTTAAGTCAAGTTAATGCCCAAATCAATTTAGAAGCCTTACCTGCTCACCCTTACTTAAAACCTCTCGTAGAACTCACAGATCCGCAACAGTTACTTCTTTCGAGTCCCGAGATCTTAGCTCTTAAAGGAGGCGAAGATTATCAAATTCTTTTCACCGTGGGAGCTGATAAGGTTGAGAGCTTTAAAGCAGAAATTGCTAAAAGTGGCTTACTCGGCTTAATTACTCAAATTGGTACTATTACTCCTGCAACTCCAGAGCAATTACAAGCAGCAAGAGCAAGTTCAGAAACCTTAGCAATAGGTTCAAACTTTGTCCCTCAAGTAAGCTACTATAAAAATGGAGAGGAAGTAAACTTAAGTCAATTAATTGAACAAGATATTTTCACTAAAACTCAAGATCAAGAGTTAGCCCACAAAACAGTCAACTCCTTAATCTTTGAGCATTTTAATTAAACGAAAAAAGAACACCTCAGCTGTAGGTGTTCTTTTCAATTATTCTTTACTTGGTTCAGCACTAATAGCACTTTTTAAACGCTGAAAAGAATCTTTGATGGCTGCTCCGGTTTTTTGCACAAAGTTAGGATGAGAAATCTTATCTATCCACGCAAAAAGCTCAGGCAAATTATAATTTACTTGATTCGCTCGATTCCATACTAATTTAAAATCCAGCTCAACCTTTTGTTGTTGCAATTGTTGAGCAAAAATAATTGGTAAAGCAATTGGATAGTAATTATCAAAGGTTCCTTGACGCATCCACCAAAACTTAGTTACAGGAGCTTGAGTTTGTAAATAATAACTCGGATTAAAAGCTTGTACTAGAGCTTGAGAAGCATGAGTTTGCTGTGGACTATGTAACTCTTGATACTTACTAAAGTGCTGTTTAGCAAAGAGACGATTATAAGGTGAACTTAAATCCGTGGCATCTACAAAGAGAGGAAAATTCGCTCTCCCTACAGCAGCTTGATAAGCAAAAGTATGCATTGCTGTCACTTTACCTTCATGTACAACTAACCATGGATAAAGCGTTAAATCTAACTCAGGGGTTTGTTCTAAAGCCTCTTGAGCAGCTTGAATAAAGTAATGTTCAATTAAAGTACGAAAAGAGCCATTACCATCAGGATTTAAGCCATAAGTTTGTTTAGCTTCACCAAGATTTAAATTATTTACATAGTGAATAAATTCATGCTGTAACTCTTGGCTAATTTCTAGTTGTTTTGCGGTAAAAGGAATAGCTTTACTTGCCGTCTCAGAAGTTCCAGGTAAAGGACGCAGTTGTTGTTCATGAACGCTACTAAAGCCCCATTCATAAGCCATATCTGCATGCTCTAAATTAAAATAAGGTGCATATAAGGCTATGGCATATACTTGTCCTTGGCTAGGTGCGGCTTGAAGATCGGCAAGCTCTTCTTCGATTAGCGTCCCTAAAGGCATACCCAGTAAACTTATAATATTAGCTCCGCCATTTCCGGCAAGAGCAATAATACGTTTAGCATCACCAGGCATAGAGGCTGCATTAAACGCTAAGTAGTTTACGGCTGCTTGAGCATCAACAAGAGAAGCGGGAGCATAACCTGTAGCTTGCCCTTGACTGTTTACCGCCTCACTACCTCGCATTCCAACACTCACCACCACATATCCTTGAGCTAAAGCTTGAGCAATGAGATTTCCTTCAAGATTTGGCAAATCTAAACTTGCTTCTCCTGAAGACGGTGTAGGCGTAGGTTCTAGCTGCTCATTTGAGTTATTCTCATTAAGCGATTTAGTCACATAACCTATGCCCGAGGTAACTTTTTCGCCAATTGCCGAGACTCCATCTTTGGCAGTAGTCACAAGATTGCCTAATTGTTTAGCAATTGCTTGTGGGGTAGAAATTTGTTGATTAAGAGTAAGATTATACTTATTCCCTAATACTAAGAGTCCTCGGTTATCCACTTGATAACTAAACTTTACGGTTGCTGTTGCCTCAGCTTGTTCTTTTTTAGTCGTTGCCTCTGTTTGAGACTCAACATCAACTTGTGGTTCGACAACTAAGGCTGGTAGTACCTCAGGAGCTACTGAGGTAAACTTATCCATACGATTAATTAACAAAATAGGTGCAGTACTCTGACTATAACCATTGAGTTCTTTTCCTGCAAAATAATCAGCAGGAATATAAATATTCATTCTTTGATATTCAGGATTAGTTGGTGCTCCTAAATACAGCACATTTTCATATGCTCTTACTCTGATAACTTTATCTCCCAGCATAAAAGTTTTATCAACATAATTAGCTTCGGGGATAAAATTTAAAGATTTGATTTCTTCTGCTCTCGTATCTAAAGAAGGAAGAAAACCAAGCAAAGAAATAAAGACAAATAATTTATTTACTCGCATATTTCTCCTCTAGAATTTTGTATGCGCCTATTATACTAAAATTTAGCATCTAAGATTTAGGCAATTACAATTTGCAAAAAAAGCTCGGGCATCAAAGCTATAAAAGTAGTAAAATATAATTGTAAAAAATAAATCTTAGAGAGATAAAATATGACCACATCTAGACTTTTAAGTCAGGTACATGTTACCTTACCTGATAATAAATCGTACGATATTTTAATTGGTAGTCATCTTTTAACCGATGTTAAATATTTAAGTCCTTATTGTAAAGGGCGTGAAGTACTAATTGTAACTAACCCTACGGTAGCTCAATATCACTTAAATTCTTTACTCCAAGGCTTAGGTAATATCTGTAGTAAACTAAATGTTGTTGAAGTTATTGATAGTGAAGAAGCTAAAACTTCACCTTACCTTGAGCAAATTTACACAAGTTTATTAGAGCACAATTATTCTCGTCGCTCTTTAATTATTGCTTTAGGAGGCGGAGTAATTGGGGATCTTGCAGGCTATGCGGCTGCTACCTATCAACGGGGGATAGATTTTTTACAAATTCCTACTACTTTATTAGCTCAGGTAGATTCTTCGATTGGAGGTAAAACTGCGATCAATCATAAGCTCGGAAAAAATATGATTGGTGCTTTCCACCAACCAGTAAATGTTCTTATTGACCTAGAAGTCTTAAAAACTCTTCCCGATCGTGAATTATCTGCAGGTCTAGCTGAGGTAATTAAATATGGATTTATTTTCTCGGCAGAATTTATCGAATATCTCGAACATAATCTTGACCGTTTAAGAGATAAAGACCTTGCCACTCTCGCTCAAACTATTGCTCGTTGTTGCGAGTTTAAAGCGAAAGTAGTGGCTGAAGATGAAAAAGAAACGGGAGTGAGAGCCTTACTAAATCTAGGTCATACTTATGGACATGCAATTGAAGCTTGCCAAGGCTATGGTAACTGGTTACATGGAGAGGCAATAAGTACAGGAATGGTATTAGCTGGATTAACTACCTTAGAAATAATCCAACAAAACCATGCTACCGATATCGCCTTAAACTTTACCCATGGAGACCTTGAACGCGTAAAACAACTGCTTACCCGTGCAGGATTACCGATTCATATTCCAGAAAATATGGATAGTGATAGCTTCTTAAAATACATGGCTCGAGACAAGAAAAATCTTGCTAATCAAATCGTACTTGTTCTCTTTGCCCATTTAGGACAAGCTTATGTTGAAAAATATGTAAGCCATGATACGATTAGAAAAATAATTAACACTTACAAAGGCTATGCGAGTTAGCCCTATAACTTTTTTAAGGTTACTTCATGAGAGAATTCCTTACATCTATTTCTTATCCTTCATTGAACGAAGACGGTAGTATTCTAGTTAGCCCAGAGCTAAGTTTAGAGCCGATCAAAGTTGACCATGTTAAAGAAATGTGGCCTCAAGTAAAAGAAAGCCAAGAGCATTTAGCACGCTTTTTACCTTGGGCTGAAAATGCTTCCAAAGAAAGTCTGACACAATACTTTGCAAAATGTGAAGAAGATTTTGTTGCTAATACCAATCGAGTTTATGCCATTAGAGTTAACAACCATCTTTTTAAAAAACAAGTGGTAGGTTGTATTTCTTTAAAACTCAACTTTGTGGGAAAAAACTATCCCGGCAATGCAGAATTAGGCTATTACCTTTTCCAAGATGCTACAGGGCATAACTTTACTCATGAGGCGGTACAAGCTTTATGTACGGTTACCTATACTCATGACAATGTACAAAGATTTGAAATTAAAGTAAGAGTAGAAAATACTGCCTCTCGTAATGTCGCTCTCAAACTTAATGCTAAGTTTGAAGGGGAATTACGTAACTACTTTGGTCAAGATTATTGTCTTTATAGTTATGTGCTTCCGGATGACTTTATTCAACAAAACCAACTAATTAACGATCGTCTTGTTGAAGGTGAGGGCTTAGCGATAGCTCCATTTTCGATTGAAAATCTAGAAGAGGTTAATGTTGAAGAATTAGCGGAAGCAACGCGTCAAGCTACCAATAATCTTAATCAAGCTGAAGCCCAAAATATGGTTTCACGTATCGTAGCTCAACAAAATGCTTCGGTTACGAATAATGAAGAATTTGAAATTGAAGCGGAACAAAGTGCGGTAGATAATTCTGAAGCAAAAACTTCAAATTAATCCCAAAAGCAAAAGAGAGAAGTCGGTTACTTGAACAGACTTCTCTCTTTGCCTTTAAGCTTTTTGTTGTAAAAGTTTAATAAAAGTATCCTTCTCGGTTTCGGTGCTTCCGATTAAATACTCTTTAGCTTGTTTTCTTTGTTCTTGCTTATAATCATCCCCACCTAAAACGCGTTCTAATTCACTATATAGCTCTTCTAAAGTTGACCAAGTATAAGCATAATAATCATAACTCATATTACTCTTAGAAATTTGGATTTTCTTATCTTTAGGCACATACACAAATATAGGTCCATTAGCAGCTATACAATCTGAAACCACTCCTGAAATATCACAAAGAAAAATATTTGATTCCACTAATACTTCATTTAAAGGTTGCAATTTATTGACAACTTTATGCTCCACCCCTTTTTCATCAAGAGATTGAGAAATCTGCTCTTCAATATTTAATAAAAGCTTATCACGATTTCCAGTCATAGGATGAAACTTTGCATTTACCGGAAGCTTAAATTTTTCAGCAATAAAACTAAGAATCTTTGTTGCATGTTTTACTGAAGAGTAATTTGTTTCCTCAAAAACTCCTTCCCAAGTTGGGAGGTATAAAACACTAGGCTTTCTCTCTTGCCAATTAGTTTTAGTTTGCTCAATTACTGCTTTTAAGGAAGGACGCCCTACTTTAACAAAATCGGTGCTAATTGTAAAACCGGCATTGGCAAATCTATCGATATGAGCTTGACCGGCAACCCAAATTTGATCATAAACTCTAAAGAATTTATGTGCACTTGAGGTCTTATCACTATCTCCATGCCCAATAAAAATATGTTCAAATTGAGTATAACGTAAAGTATGAATTAAATTTGCGGTATTTGACGGATAAAGAATATACTTTAAGCTACTAATCTTTTCCACCACTTGCTCTATATCATCAATTCTTTTACAAAAGACCACATGTAAGTATGGATAATTTTCTTTAAGCCAATTAAACATTTCTTTATTTCTTACAAGAATAAAGAAATTAATTTTTGCTTTACATAAATAAGGAATCCATAAAGCAACTTGATTTGGACCAGCTTTTATACTTTCTCCAGTATGCACGGCATGGGTATAAGAAATAAAAGGATTAAAGTTGTGCATTTCTAAAGTTGTAGCTTTCGTTTTAGATTTAGGTTTAGCAGTTTTAACTCCAATATTTTGATTAACCCTTTTAGTTACCATATCCTTAAAAAATAACTTCGGATTTTTTACTAATTTACTCAGCTTACTCATGATGACCTCAATATCAAATTAGTTTTTCTCTACTCTCTCTAATAATCCTTTTAACTGCTGATCTAAAGAACGTCTATATAAGAGGCTAACTCGTTTTCGATGATCTCCAACTACTATTTGGATATAAATATAATTATCGACTAAGGAGATCCCCTCAGCTTCCCAATGCTTCTCTTTCCCACTCTTTAAAGCTATATCCTTTCCCGCTTCAATAAATTCACGTCCCAGTAATTTTCCATCCAAAGTATAAGTCAACAAAAGCTTGGGAAAATTTATGTCATATAACCCAAGAAAAACATAGATCAATTTACCGTCACTAGCTATACCTTGCACGGGATACTGTTTAGAATTACTTAAAGGATCTAAAAGAAATTGCGAAATAAACTTCTCACTCCAATCTAAGGTGGTTAGTTCTTGAGCTTTTAAATCCCATACCCTTAGATATTTTTGTTGAGCTTTTTCACCTACTGCAATTAGATATTCTCCCGTAGTAGCAATCGCTGGGGTAGTATTTCCTCGCTCTTGAAAATCAGGAGAAAATAAACGAACCCGTAAAATATTGCTTGGAGCTTGATTTTCAAGATATTGAAATCTTACTGCATAGTGTCCATAGTTAGTTATCCCAAATCCAGCTGATGTCCAAAAGTACACTTGCGAATCAATCAGTTGTACACTAATTCCTTGGTGTCCTAAAAGCTGACTTCCTATACTTGAAGATTTTCCTTGAATGGTATACGTCTGAGGATCATAAACGTACTTGGTAATACAGGAAAATCCTGTATTACAAACTCTTTGAGAATAGGCTTGCTCTAACTGAGGTAATAAAACAAAACCTTGCTCTACATTACCAACTCTACTTCCTACTGGTTGAAGTTGATGCACTAATTGCCAATTATGATTGCTTTTAGTTTGTTCTTGTAAAGTCAAAGGCGGTAATTGCATTACCTGTGATCTTAAAGATAGCCTAGGATTGAAATAAACCACAGCAAATAAACAAAGCAAAAGAATAAGGAATATAATTTTTTGCATTTAATTTCTACTCTGTTTAAATTTAAGAGTACTTAAGTTTTCATAGATCTAACTTTAGTTTAAATTTTGTCCACGACAAAAGGGAGTGGTAAAAAACCACTCCCCTGCTGAGAAATTAATAAATTAAGCTACCCCCCCCCCAGCAAAAATCCCTTAATAAACACATATTTATTAAGATTTTACTGAGAGGCGATAATAAATAGCGATTATAATACCGATTACAACAGCTATTATTCTCAGTCGGGGTGATTATAGCAATTAAGCTTATTGAGAAAATATTTTTGTCGCCTATATTATAATCGATCTTAAGAAGAAGATGAAAATTATTAGAAAAGAGAAGTCGCACGACTTCTCTTTTTGGGATTTAAGCTTCTTGTTGTAAAAGTTTAATAAAGGTATCACTTTCAGTTTCGGTACTACCAATTAAATACTCTTTAGCTTTTTTTCTTTGCTCCTGTTTATAATCGTCTCCTCCTAAAACTCGTGCTAATTCAGCATATAGTTCTTCAAGAGTTGACCAAGTATAAGCATAATCATCATAACTCATATTACTCTTAGATATTTGCAAATGCTTATCCTTAGGAACATAAACAAAAATTGGACCATTAGCGGCAATACATTCAGAAACTACGGCTGAAATATCACAAATAAAAATATTTGCTTGCCCGATGCCTTCATTAATAGGTTCTAATTTACTCACGACTTTAGCTTCTATCCCCTTAGCTAAAAGAGATTTTATAACATTAGCTTCAATATTGTCTAAGAAGGAATCACGAGTACCTGTTAAAGGATGAAATTTTACGCTAACCGGTAAATTTAATTTCTCTCGCACATGAGTTAGAATACTCCCCGCATGTTTTACAGAAGAGTAATTAGCTTCTTCCAAGACTCCCTCCCAAGTTGGTAAGTATAAAACATTATAGTTGCGCTCGTGCCATGCTTCTTTAGTTTGTACAATTACTTCTTTTAATGATGGTCTTCCTACTTTAACAAACTCCGATGCTATACTAAAACCCGCATTCGCAAATCTATCTATATGCGCTTGACCGGCAACCCAAATTTGATCATATACCCTAAAGAACTTATGTGCACTTGCTGATTTATCACTATCACCATGTCCAATAAAAATATGCTTATACTCAGAATAACGTAAGGTATGAATTAAATTTGCAGTATTTGAGGGATATAAAATAGAATGCACCGAGTCAATATTGGTGAGTAATTGCTCTACATCTTGATCTCTTTTACAATAAGCAACAGATACAAAAGGATAGGTCTCTTTAAGCCAATTTAACATCTCTCTATTTCTTACAAGGATAAAGAAATTTATTTTGGCTTTACAAAAATAAGGAATCCATAACACCAAATGATTTGGTCCTGCTTTAATAGTTTCACCTGTATGCAAAACATGAGTATACTTATTTAACACATTAAAATTATGTAACTCGAGAGTTTTTTTTGATTCTTTTTTCTGAGCTGTTGCTTGAGAGCTATCTCCCTTGTTAATACGCTTATTTACCATATCCTTAAAAAATAACTTTGGACTTTTTATTAATTTACTCAACTTACTCATTAAGACCTCTATATTCGTTAGTTTCTTAACTGCTGATTTAAAGTACTTCAATCTCGAAGATAAATTGAGTTTTTTGACTCCCTACATCGGTGATTGCAACCACAAAAAACCTTTCCTTTACTTATACGATTATCCTTATTACAGCGTATAAGCTTTGAGCAATTTACTCCAAACTTTACTTTAAATTTTGTCCACGACAAAAGGGAGTGGTAAAAAACCACTCCCCTGCTGAGAAATTAATAAATTAAGCTACCCCCCCCCCAGCAAAAACTCCTTAATAAACATCTATTTATCAAGATTTTACTGAGAGGCGATAATAAATAACTATCATAATCTCTACTACAATAGCTATTATTCTCAGTCGGGGTGATTATAGCAATTAATCTTATCGAGAAAATATATTTAGATGCCTATATTATAATCGATCTTAAGAAGAAGATGAAAATTATTAGAAAAGAGAAGCCTTACGACTTCTCTTTCTCATTATTTAGTTAAAGTTTTGTTATAACCATCAACAATCGTATAAACTGTTTTTTGTAACATATCTAAGTATGTTGGTACAGGACCATCAACATCAGTTAAGGTATCTACATAGAGATAACCACCAAATTGAGCTCCTGTTTCTTTCATAATTACTTGCATAGGTTTGATATCCATAGTTGAACCAGAGAATACCACTTTAATGCCATTATCACGTACTAAATTAATAATACGAGTAATTTGTGCTGGAGTTCCTACATCTTCAGCATTTACTGGCCAAATAGAATCATATCTTAAACCTATATCACGTGCAAGATAAGAGAAAGCTGATTCTGAAGTAATTAAGTACACTCCTGATAAGTTATTTTTGCTAATAAAAGTACGTACATCGTTTTCCATTTTATTTAATTTTTCGATGTAAGCTTTTGCATTAGCCTCATAACCAGCCTTGTTTGCAGGATCATATTTAACTAAAGCTGCGGTAATATTTTGTACGTAAATATAAGCATTAGTTAAAGACATCCAACCATGAGGGTTAGGTTTACCCGCATAAGGTCCTTCATTAATTAAAGATGGCTCTACCCCTTCAGAAGCTACCACTACAGGAATTTTTTTTGCACGTTGATAAAAACGTTCAAACCATTTTTCTACCCCTAAACCATTAGTAATGATTAAGTCTGAGCGATTTAAAGCAACTAAATCACGAGAAGTTGGCTCATATTCGTGAATTTCAGCCCCAATTGGAGTTAAAGACTCAACTTGGGCATAACTACCAGCAATATTTTTCGTAATATCAGCTAATACCGTAAAGGTAGTAACTACACGTAAAGCCAAAGCATTAGAAGTAAAAGTCAATGCTGACAAAACAGCAACAAAAATAAAAGCAATTTTAGTTTTCATAGTGTTTCTAAAAAAGGAGATTGAGATTTCTGTTCTTCATTAACTATTTTGCACCTAGTTAAAAAATCACAGCCCTCTATGTAACCGATACCTATATTATACCTAAAAACCTCTTCACAAATGCAAATAATTATCATTTAATTCTAATCTTATTGATTTATAAAGAAAAAAGGTCTAGAATCTCTAGACCCTTAAATTTATTTACCAAGCGGTAGAGTAAACCACATCTGCAGCTGCACTCACCCCACGAGATACTCGTAAGAATACTTTTGGTAGTACACGATATGAAGCACTAATCGTATTTAAACCGTCAAATAAACCATAAGCATAGTTTAATCTTACTTTATTAAATACTGTACCTGAAATATTTACTTTTGAGTTTTCTCCTGATCCTGAAGTAGTTACTTGAGTATTTTTAATGCCAAAGGCATTACCAATTTGCTCAAATAAACTAATAGATGAAGTTAACGAAGAAGTAAATAACTGTAGACCTACTCCATCGTCATCACTATCACTTGCAGTACCGGTTAAAAGATAATTAATCTTTTGATTTTGGGATAAAGAAGCTGGAGTCGAGAATAAACTAATATTTGGTTTAGTTGCTAGCCCTTGTACTTGTACCCCCACAGTTACATTATCCATCACATAATTAGGATCACGAATTGCACGAATATAAATATTTGGAATAACTGATAACCCATTAAAAGTTATTTCTCCACGTTGGATAATTAGATTTTGTCCATACTGACGGAAGGTTCCATTTTCAATGGAAATATTTCCAATAATTGATGGAGACTCAGCATAAGTTACATCTAAATTTCCTACTAAACTTGCATTAACCCCATAGGCATCAAAAATTAAGTTATCACCTAGAGTAACTTTAATATTTGCTAAGAGATTACTTGGCGTATCTTTACCATCAATAATGGTAGTATCTACAAGATTATCATTGGTAACAAAAACCACGTCTCCGCTAGGAGCAAGATAAGTTGCATCATCAGAAGAAGCTACAGTTAGAGTTCCGTCATGAACTCGAGCTTGCCCGTTTACGGTTAAGAAATTATTAGCATATTCAGCGGTAATATCTGTATCAACTAAGGCTACACCATAATCCATTAACTTAGTACGCAGATCTTTGGCTTGTACTCGTACATTTGAGGTTAATTGTTCAATAGTATTCCAATCTGCACTACCACTAATTTCAATTGCCGTAGAATCTGTAGGTAAATCCCCTAGAATATCTGCTTTACGTCCATCAAAACTTAAAACTAAAGCCCCTTTACTAATGGTAAATGGTAAATCCACCATCGCTACATTTAAGTCTGAAGCTCCGGTTTGCCCATAAAGTAAAGGTTGACGTAAAGTCCCTCCAAACTCTAAGTTCGCATACATATTCCCTGTAATTTGTTGAGTATTATCTAGCAGAGGTTTAATTAGATTCAGACTTAAACTATCAAGAATTAGCGATCCCGCTAGAGTTTGTTGCTTAAAGAGATCTCCTACGGTAACATTTAAGCTTACATTACCTTGGCGATTAATTTGTAAGCTTCCCTTAGTTTGTAAGTCATTACCTTTAAGACTCGAAGTTAAATCTAAATCATAAATACTCACTTTAAATGGACGTACATCTATCAGCTGATGATAATCTACTTGGCTACTTGCTAAGTTTACGCTTAATTGCGATTTCTCACTATTTAAATCTTGGAGATCGAGAGCAAAATCTGCGGTAGCTTTAACTTTCCCCTGCATAAAGATTTTATTTTCTTTTAATAAAGAATTAAGCAGGTCTAAGTCTAAGTTAGTAGAGATTTTTCCCGTTAAAGATTTAGAATCATAAACTAAATCAGTTTCATTAGTTAAATTAAACTGATTATTGCTTACCGTAAATGGAGATACAGTAAAGTTAAAGTTATTGGTATTAAGATTAACTTTAATATCCCCATCGGTAGTTTTAAAGTTTTTTAGGTTAAGAGCAACTAGATCTAAGCGATTTAAAGATATATCAGCAGTTAAATCTCCCGCTTTTGATAAAGTAAAATTATCTATTTCCGTTAAAAGCACGGCTTGATTTGAACTAAAATCAATATTTACAATATTTTGCGGATCACCATTATAGGTTACTTTAGCATGATTAATGACTAAATCATTAATGGTTGATTTCGCTAAAGATAAATTCGCCTCCCCCGTTAAACTCTCATCCATGGTTAAGTCTAACTTGGTATGGAATTGATTAATATTTAAATTAACTCCTGAAGCTTGATAGTGCACATAAGGAGTATTAATTGTCCCTTGTAAACTTGGTACAAGAATACTTCCTGCAAGTTTTAAGTTCGCTTGCGAATTAATTTTTAACCCAGGCACCAGTTTACTTAAATCAACTAATTTAAGATCTAAATTAAAATCTGATTGACGATTTAAACTTCCCTCTACACGCACATGGTTTTCAAGATACTCAGCATTAACCTTTTGGGCTAATAAACCAAATACCGAGTCCACCCCGAGAAGCAGATTCCCCTCGAAAGGACGTTGATCTAAAGTACCTACAAAACTAGCTTCTTTGAAAAAAGCACTCCAGTCTTGTTGGGAATTATAAATCGCCCCTAAATTAAACGAGCCTGAAATGGTTAAATCTTTAATTTTTCCGAGATCAGCAAAATCTTGTACACGAATATCTTTAGCTTTTAACAGCCCTTGCAGTACCAGTTGCTTGTTGTAATCAAACTGGAAATAAGCATGTAGAGCTGGTTGTACTTTTGCTTTATGTTGATTTACAAAAGTAATCTCTGTCGCAAATTTTTGTGGGACATTCACAAGACTAGCATTAAAAGCATAGTTTTGTTGCTTAAAGAGTAAATTGGTACTTAATTTAGCATTAAGATTATTTACTCTCCCTTTTGCCGTAAGATTTAAATCACTAATTTTTGTTCCTGCATCTAAAGCTAGGGTAGCTAATTGGAGATTAAGATCCATTGGCCAATAAGGACGTCCCGTATCTAAATCTAGCATTAAAGAAAGCTGAGCGTTCTGAGCCTTATTAGTGGCAAGAATTTGCACATTGCTATAAGCTTTACCCGTTGCCGAAATATTAGCATCTATAGCTACAGGTAAAGACACTAAAGGTAACTTGTGTACTTTTAAGGCAATTTGAGCATTTAAATCACTAGTACGAGCTAAAAAATCTACTTGAGCTTCTAACTCTACATCTCCAGAGACCTTAGCTTTTAAGTTTGCTTGCTCGGGGGTTAAGTTACCATCAAGACTAATATTATTTACTTGAAAAGTATCAGATGTAGCTACTTCAGGTTCTAATCCTTTTACCTTATAAGTATAAAAACTCAGATTTACTTCATTTACCGTAACATTTTGGCTCGTTAAGGCAAGAGGTAAATTTAACTGGGTATTAGTCAAGAAAAAGTCACGTAATGGCGTACGGAAAAACTTAAAGCTATCGGCAATTTGAGAGCTTACCTTAGAGGCAGGAAGTTCTTTGCCTTGCCCTTCAGGTTTAACAAATTTAAACTCACCCTGATAGCCAGTTAAACTTTGCCATAATTCTTGGTCATTCTCAGGAGTAGTTTCTTCTACTACCGCAGAATTAAGTTCATTAGTTTGTTGCTCAAACTGCTCTTCACTTAAAAGCTGTGGCAGGCTAATCTCAAAGTCATTAGCGTCATTAGCATTTTGTTTATATTCTAAAGAAAATGCTTGCTTAATTTGCGAAAAAGCTTGACTGAAAGAACCTGCTTGTAAATTTAGATATTTACTTAATAATTTTTGTAATTCTGGAGGTAAAGCCTTACCTTCAAATTTTGGTTGTTCCTGCTCCGTTGCTTGTATAACTTCAGGAGGAGTTTGCGAGGCTAGATCGTTATTAACTGCAGAAGCTACTTCCTGTCCGTATTGAGCATAGCTTAATTTACCAAGACTTACATCTCCAAGATCATATGCCGTAGGACGATAACGTACCGCTCCTACTTGCAATTGATCTAAGCTAATTACCATAGGATCAGTGAGATACTGATTAAATACCGATTGCGGATAACTACCTAGCTTAAACTCAGTTAAAACCGGTTTGTAATTTGTCGAAGCTTGACCATCCTGACGTAACTCTTGATTTAAGTGTTGTTGGTATAAACCTATGTTTTTTCCAACCACTACTTGTAAATCGGTAATCTTTGCCTGTTCTAAAACTATATCTAACCATTCAGGCACTCCTGATGATGGTTGCTCTTGATAGTTAGGATTAGCTAAATTATTTGGATTATAAGCTTTGCCCGTACCGTAAAGTAAAGCTTGCGGATCAAGCTGAGTCTCATCACCCGTAGCTAGGGTTACTTGGGTTTGCTCAAGATTGAGATTATCAAGACAAACTTGCTTACGTACCAAACAGCCTATATCAAGATGTAAAGTTGCATAAGCTACTTTTACATCAACTAAAGTAGGAATAGGCTCATCTTGTTCAGTTTCAGGTTTAAGGGTAACCTGAGGATTATATTTATAATTTTGTGAAATATAATGTAGATTGGTAATCTTAATTCCGGAAGAAAAACTACCTTCTACTTTTTCCCAAGTTAAACCTGGAACTTTTGTCGCCACAAAATTTAAGACCTTAGTACTTAAGGTAGAAGAAAACCATACGGATGCTCCTGCGACAACACTTACCCCGACAAGAGCTCCAAGGGTTATTCCTGTATATTTAAAAATTTTCTTAAGTCGCATATTTTAGAAAGAAGCATTAATATTTATATAAAAGGCGATTTTACTCCATTGAAATCCTGGTTGCAATGGATAAGCAATATCAAAACTAGCATAACCTACAGGTAAGTAATATCTTACCCCTATACCTGCACCATAATACCAATCTTTGAGATTTTTAACACTTACGGTATCAGATGAATCCCCTCCATCTACAAACACCGCTCCTTTTAAATTATCTACAATCGTACGGAGATATTCAGCCGTAAATTCTATTTGCTTATTCGCCCCTATATCTTCATTTCCTTTATAAGAAGAAATCGACTGATAACCATAACCACGAATCGAGTTCATCCCTCCCGAATAAAAACGTAAACTCGGAGCTACTTTATTAAAGTTATTAGAGTTAATTACTCCATATCTAAATCCTAAAAGCAGACCATTTTTCTCGGTTAACTGGAAAGTATGTTTTAAACGCATAATAAAAGCATTGTAACTTACATTTCCTGATAAGAGTTTCTCTAAGCCAAAGGTAGTACGGAAAGTAAAGGAAACATCTGTAGTTAACCCTGAACGAGCAAAGATAAACTCGCCATAAGTTAAACCTTGATTACTACTTTCACCTAGCTCTTGCCATAAATCCTTACGTAAATATAGGGTCGAAGTAAATTGCCAGTTATTGGTTGGCATTCTTACATAACTAAAATAACCTACAGCTGAACGACTATAGTAGAGTAATGAAGATTGGTAAGCTCGCTCTAAATAAAAACCTACGGTAAAGTACTTGGTTAACGGACTATAAAGATATGGATGACGGTAGTAAGTCTCTACCCTTTGGGTTAATTTCGATAAATAAGCATTAGCTGCAATACTTCCACCCCAACGGTTTACATAATAACGATCGTAGTAAGCTGAAGTACGTACTCCCTCGGTAGTATCATAACCAGCAGATAACTCAAGATTATTTGGTTTACCTTTGGTGAGGTTATAAGTTAAGTCTACGGTACGATTTTCCTTATTTACTTCACTACTTAAGTCCACGGTATCAAAGTTACGTGAAGCTTGGAGATAAGCAATCGAACGACTTACATCGGTTTCACTATAATCATTACCTACCTGTAAACCGGTCATATAGTAGGTTAAACGAGGATCAAGCGGTCCACCTACGACCTTAATCGAATTAATCTTATACCTACTTCCAGTATCTAAGTCGAGATTCCAACGAGCAAGAGCTTTTTCTTTATTTACTAATACTTGAGAAACCTTATACTGAGCATCAAGATATCCCGCTTCTTGAGCTTTACTTAGGAGTTCGTCTTTAACCTCTGTATAATCTTGAGCTTTAAAAATCGTCCCCGCAGGCGTAATTTTACTCGCTATTTCATAAAGGCTTTGTAATCCCGAACCAGAACCACGAATAATAATTTGCGAAGTATCAGTTAAACGTACTGGCTTGCCAAGAACTACACTTACTTTAAACTCTTGTTCACTAATACGATCAACCTTAACATCAGCATCATAGAAACCATAAGCTTGCACCGCACTATTTACCAGTTTCATAATTGTAAATAAGTGACGTAAAGAGCCATCAGCATTTATTTCACTAATGGTGCTTATAGCATTAAAAACATTGCTTGCTACTTGAGCATAGAGATTATCTCCCGCCGCTTCTTGTTGTTCTTTTGAGCCTAAACCAAAAACTTGAGTTTTAAATTTACCGGTAGTTACGGTAAAACTTTGCGAAGATTTTAATAAATCAGCATTGGTATACTGAGTATAGTTTGCATTGTCAGTTAAAACGTTTGACCCTTGATTACTAAAAAGTAATGGAGGCGTTTGTTGCTTTTGTGCTAAAGGAGTGTAATAGTTAACAAAGAGCGAACGATAATAAGCATGGATCACCTGTAAAACATTAGGTGACTTTTCTTGTTCAGCCTTAAAAGCTTTATAGTCTATAGGCTGAGCTTTACTTAGTTGCTCGACCACACAAGGTTGCGAAATATATCCCTCTAAACCTGGAACATTGAGTTTTTTACTTAACTCTGCAAGAGCTAAATATAGCTCTTGAGCATTTCCTTGTTGCATCGCCTCTTGAACTTGGTTAAGCTTATCAAGACTTAAATTACTTAAAGTTTTAGTATCTACTGCTTGAAAGTTAGAGGCTACTTGTAACTGCTGTTGGCAGCTAGCTAAAGCCTGATACACCGAGTTAATAAATTGATAAGTAACTGGATAACTGGTTAAGCCGAGATGACGTATATCATTTTTGCTAATATACAACTTAAGTGCAGTTAAAGCATTGTAGCCATTAGTAATCTCTGGAGTCGTTTGCTGATTATTCGCTACTTTAAAAGTTGTTTGATCATTTTGGTAAGTTATGATTAAGCCATCACGGGTAACAGTATTACCCTCTTGCTTGACAACTTCACCTTCTTGAGCAAAGCTTGTAGCACTCAAAAAAGCACCCAAGATTGGCAAATATAACTTATGAAATTTATAATATTGCATATCTCAAATCTTAAATATTGATAAATACCACTTCCCTTAAAATCATTGATTTAGAGGAAAAATGCGTTATTCTCTTAGACAAAATAATCTTCTTAAAAGTTTTGGAATTTAGGAATTTGGTGTAAAGGTTGAGCTAGTTGCTGCCAATTTTGCTCGGCTAATAATTGCTCTGGGAGAGCAAAAATACTTAAACTCTTACCCTCAACACAACCTGTATCTGTAGCTATAATTCCTTCTGGAGTTCCTGCATAATAGGCTTGTTGCCAATGTCCAAAGAAAACCGGGCGATCAAATCCTTGTAAAGTTAAATTATGATTTTCTTGCCCTAAAGCTTGATAGTGATACCAAGGAAAAATTCCTGCAGCTAAATCCAAACAAGGTTCTTTAACTAATTCAAGATTAAAATCACTATAACTTTGACTAAGATCATTAATTACTAAAGACTGTAAGCCTACTCCCTGCTGAGCATAAGCTTGTTCTAACTGCATAAGATTTGGCTGAGCTAATATCCCTTGCTCTTGAGGTTGTCGTAATTGTCGGTGACGAGCTACAGTGGTGGTAAGCATAAACTCAGAAAAAGCTCTTAACTCTAGATCTCTTTGCCAAGTTCCCGTTAAAGCTTGTCCTTGTAAGGCTGCTTGATTTAAATCGGCTAAAGTATGAGCAAAATATTTATAACCTAAATAATAACCTCGCTGATAATGAGTTAAACCTTGTAAGTAATCACTTGCCATTTGATTATAGGCTTGGATTTGCTCACTTGACCATAAAGGATCAAGAGCTGCATGGACAAGGTGAAACCCCGGTTCACTAATTACCAAAGGTTGTCTTATCAGCCAATCAGTGTAAAAATGTTGTTTAGCTCTCGGCAAAGCTAGTAAATCTTCGAGATGATCACTAGCTAGAGGTTTTAAGCCCTCATGTACTAAACAAATTACCCTTAAGTCGTTATTGCCTAGTACTACTCCCGTAGCATACTTTTCGGCATATTTTAAAACTTCAAGAGTTTGGGGTCCACGACAGCCTAAATCGCCAATAAAATAAAGTTCATCTTTGCTAGGATTAAAATCAACGTGCGCTAGGAGAGCATACATCTCCTGCGCACAGCCGTGTACATCGCCAATTAAATATTTTGCCATGCTTAATTAAATTTTATTGTACTTTTAACTTCGGCAATAGGTTGAGCAAGAGTTAATAAAAACGCTTGATCTTGCATATTTACACTAAATTCCGGAAGTTTATACGCAGTTAAACGATCACCAAACACACAAGAAGTGTCTGTTCCTATAAATCCTGGAGGCAGAGGAAAACCATTACATAAGGACCAATGCCCAAAATATACTGGTTTTTTAAAACCTAAAAAATTAAAGTTAGGATTTTTATATACCTGACGCACATTATCTTTAGTACGCTCAGCTTTAGCACGAGCAAATTCAAACCAAGGATAAAGCCCCTGCTCACGCACCGCTTCAGGTTTACCTTTTAAGCCAATATTAAGATCAAAATAAGCTTTACTATAGTCTTCGATTAATAATGAAGGTGCTAATTTTTGCAGTTTATCCTTACCAATAGTATCCAATACTTGTTGAGCACTTGGATAGAGTAAAATAGACTCTTCCTCTAAAGTTTTAAACTGGCGGAAACGGCAAATGGTAAACACTAGTAGGCTTTCAAAAAAGCGACGTAAAAAGATCTCTTCATGAGAAGCAAAACCTAGTTCACGTAAATTAATATAGAATTGCTTGCCACCAAAAAATCGTTTAAACTCCTCAGCTCCCCAGCTTTTAAAAAACTCTTTAGCTTGCTGAGCTATATCCGTAATTTGTTCAGGTAACCAAGTTGGATCTAAAGAAGCATGGACTAAATAAAAGCCTTCGTCTTCTCGCACAAATCCTTGCTCTTGTAACCAACTTGCATAATATTGCTTTTCTTCAGGATTAAGATTTAATAATGAGTCAAAATTATCAGACTCTTTAGCTTCTCTAGCTCCATATAAACAAGCTAAAAAATGTAGATCATAATTACCTAATACCGCTTTAGCATTGTGCTTAATTGCTAAATCTAAAACCTCTTTAGGTTTTGGACCACGTCCCACTAAATCTCCAGCTAAATATAGCTCATCTTCAGCAGGATTAAAGTTAATCTTTTCTAATAATTGTGCAAACTCATCAGCACAACCATGAATATCTCCAATTAGATATTTAGCCATTTTTTTCTCTCCTCCAACTAAAAAACGTCTTCTTTATTATATCATCTTCACATAAGCAAAGACCTAGACTTTGAGGTCTAGGCCTTGACTAAAGTACTTGGGGATTAATGTTGTAACTATTAAAAAAGGATTGTAAAATTTGCGCTTGTGCTCGCAAATTTAAGCGATCTATCTCGGTTAAATTATTTTGCCCTAAACGGAGATTAAAACCATTTAACCATTCTTCCATACGGTACTTACTTTGTCCGAGCAATGTCTCTAAAGACAAGTCATAAGTATTAAAAACTTTTTGGGGTCTACGTAATAAACGATGTACACGTGGATATGCTAATTGAGCTAAATTTGCCTCTTGTCCTTCTTGACTCCAAAATTGAGCATCTAGCTCTTGCTCTTGTGTCTCAACCTCAAAATGTAGCTCTTGCTTAAAGAACTGAGCTAAGTGTTCGGCAGTATCTCCCTGATAAGCAAGACGAGCTTCAAAAGGAAAACTTCTTCCTAGTAAGAACTCTTGCGGATAAATTTGAGCTTGGCTCACAAACTCAGGACTAAAATTACTAATTGCTTCCTGAGGCACTAAAGCTCCTTGAGCTTCGAGTAATGCAGAATCATCAGCTAAAGCTTTATGATACTTATAGCTAAAGTGCTTTAAGTTACGGAGACGGATGAGATAGTTAAGATCTAGTTCTCGTGGTGCTTGCACCGGAATTAATCTCGCTTTACTTACAACCTCAGGATAAAGCACTTCTTCACTTCCGTCTAAACCTAAAGTTTTTAAGAATCTACGGAAGAAACCTCCGGTTTTAAAGAGTTCTAAATGGTTCAAGGTATAATTTAAAGTTTGATACTTAAACACATCATACTGGAGATTTTGTGCTTCGACTTTAGTTTTTAAAACTTGTAGATTCCCTTGGGCATAGATAGTTTCAGGACTAGCTACAAACAACCAAGCTTTATCTTGATCTTGGTTAGCTTCCACTAAAAATTTTAAATTCACTAAACCAAAGTTAAGAAGCTCATGATACAACCAATATACCGAAACTCCACCAGCAAATAATTTTGACGCCAACCAAGAACTGGTTGGAGGAATTACCGGCACTGGGTATTTTACTAATTTAAATCCAGGATTTTCTTGCACAAAAGCCGTAGCTATTGCGAGGCTCTGATCATCTTGAATTCCTTCTCCTAATTCAGGGTAAACTAAAACTCCTTTACTAATTGTAGGAGTTAAGGAATTTAAGGAACTTTTTAAGGTAATCGCATTATTAGCAAAAGGAACTAAAGCATATACCTCAACTTCACGTTCCCGTTGACGATAATCTTCTGGGTAAACTTGTTGATCTCCCTCACGCTCTAAAGCAAAATCAACCGGAAAAATCCCAGTATCTATGGCACTAAAATCTTTTGTTTGCGTCATTGTTTTTCTCTTTGCCTAAAATTTTTGCTTCTATTATACCTTAAATCAAAGAGATCCGAGATAAACATCTCGGATCTAACAAATCTAATTTTAGAAAATACCTAGATCTTCTGAATTGAGATCTACATTATTATTGCTTGGAGCAGTAGGAGGAACTTGTGGAATACGATAGTATTCATTATAGCCTCCAGTTGGCACCTGATAGCCTTGCGCATTAATCATAAAGGTTTGAATGGTATTTGGCATAGGACGAACCCACTTGGTTGTCACTTTTGCTAACTGCAGTTTTTCAAAAGCTATCCAGTTATTTAACGCTAAACCACCCCCAAACTCACGACGACCTAAGGTTGTAGCATTATCAAAAGCTACAAAGGTTGCGGTTACATATTTATTTGCATAACCTACAAACCATGCTGATTTAGAATCATTGGTTGTTCCGGTTTTACCACCGACATCCGATGTTCCAAGTTGAGCTGCACGAGCTGCCGTTCCCGTATAAAAACCTTGACGTCCATATACATTAGAATTTAAGCCCGACCACATTAACCAAGCTACATCAGCACTTAGAACTCTTGGAGCATACTTAGCTTGTGAACTTGCCTGCTGACCATCGGTTAAACCTACATCTGTAGCCTCAGCAGCTTGACTTTGGTCTAAGTTACGCTCTTGAGTATTAGCTTTAACTAAAGCATCAAGATCTTCTTGCCCTTCTAATGCTTGTCCATTAGAATTATCAAGCGAGATTAAATCCTGATTAGTTGCAGTTTGCATTGCAGTTTCATCGGTAATTGGATCTAAAGGCATAATACTGTTACATTCATCAGTATCTGCAGTACATGCAACTAAAGGATTAGCTTGATAAATCACATTATTTTCCGCATCTACTACCTTAGTAATGAGATATGGATTAATTAAAAAGCCTCCATTATCAAAAGTAGCATAAGCACGAGCCATTTCTAATGGGGTAAAGTTTGCCGTACCTAAAGCTAAAGATAAGGTTGGTAAAAATGAATTCGAACTAAAGCCTAGACGTTGTAAGAAACGTGACATATAGTTAGGACCAACTTGTTGCATGAGTTTTACTGCAATAATATTGCGCGACTCGGCAAAAGCTTGACGTAAGGTAATATCACCCTTATAAGTATCACCATAGTTTTTTGGTGTCCAAATCTTATCATTATCTTTAATCGCAATACGATCATCACGCATAATGCTTCCCCAGCCTAAAGCTCGATCACTTAAGGAAGAGAATTTTTCAAAAGCAGCTGCATATAAGAAAGGTTTAAATGAAGAACCTACTTGGACAGTAGCTTGCGTTGCACGGTTAAACTTAGATAAGTCATAAGAGAAACCACCAACCATAGCTTCAATTGCCCCATCAGTTGAGTTAAGACTAATTAAACCTGAGTTTACCGCAGGAATTTGTCCTAAACTCGCCACCATGCCATTAGCAGCTAACTCTTTTTCGACATAGATTATTTGTCCTGGAGTTAAGAGCTCGTTTACCGCTTTCGGAGCAGCACCTTTACGATCTGGATTTATATAAGCTCCCGCCCAAGCCATATTTTTTAGTGGTAGAGGCATAATATTACCATTAATATCTACTACCTGAGCTTGTTCTTTATTAGCGGTTAACACTACTACCGGATATAACGGATCATAACTTCTAGTGTAATTTGATAACTTAAAGCGATTTAATAAATCATTTAAAGTAATAGTTTTCTCCGTAAAACCTTGATTTTGTCTTACTTTTACTACTATGTGCGAAGCATCTTGATAGTTTACTAAAGCTTCACCATTGTTAAAGAGAAAACGCTCATTGTCTTTTGCACGCCAGCCTTTACGTTGATCATAACCAATTAAGGTACGACGTAGAGCCACGGTTGCTTCATTTTGGAGAGTATTGTCTACAGTAGTGTAAACTTTAAAGCCTTCGGTATAAGCTTTTTCTCCGTATTTATTATATAGAGCTTGACGTACCATCTCAGAGACATAACCTACCCCTTGGTTATCCATACGTCCTGGATTAACCATGATCTGCTCAGCAATTGCTTGATCATACTCTTGGCGACTAATCATCTTAGTATCGAGCATAGCCGCTAACACTTGGTTACGACGAGCTACCGAACTTTCAAGATTAGCAATAGGATTAAGTTTAGATGGAGCCTGCTGAATCCCAGCTAAAAGAGCAGCTTCCGATAAAGTTAACTCATTTACACTTTTATTAAAGTAAGTACGTGCTGCTTCGGCAAAACCATAAGATCTATGCCCAAGATAAATTTTATTCATATAAGCAGCTAAAATTTGATCTTTAGTCATACTTTTTTCCATGCGTACGGCTAAGATCATTTCTCTAAACTTACGAATAAATTCTTTTTTAGAATTTAAGAAAAAGTTACGAGCTAATTGTTGGGTAATAGTTGAAGCCCCTTGTGATTTATTCCCTGTAGTTAAGAGCACCATAGAGGCACGAGCAATACTTCTTAAGTCTATCCCTCCATGCTCGTAAAAGCGACGGTCTTCAATCGCCACTACCGCATCACGTAATACTTTAGGAAACTCGTCATAAGTTAAAGTAATACGACGCTCTGATCCATAAGAAGCAATTAAATCTCCATTACGGTCATAAACCCTTAGAGGTTCAGAAAAAGTTGGGGTAAAAGATTTTACATCAGGTAAATCTGTAGATAAATAAGAGTAGAAGCCTATTAGACCAGCTACCCCAATCGTACCTAGAGTTAAACCTGTACAGAATAATTTCTTAAATAGAGATTTCATAATAAAACAGTTAATGTTTTGCGATTAACCTAGCAATGATAATTTTTTCAAACTCCTATTATAGCAAAAAATATCATTGTCGAATCTTGAAAGATAAGACCAGCCCCGGGGCTGGTCTTATTAGAGTTATAGCTTGCAAAAGTCAAAAATCAAGAATAGCGTGAGCTATGACGCACAGCATCACCTTGTTTTAAGACTTGATTAATTTGATTACGAATAGTTGAAGGATAAGAACAAAGTTCTCTCGTACTAAATACCGTTCCTCGTAAATCTAAATAAGCTGAAAGCTTGTTACAGAGTTTAGTTAATTGGGTAATGAGAATCGATAAGGCTTCATCATTTTGTAAAATTCTGCGTGAAACATATAAATAAAGATACTTATACTCTTCACGTTCATTTTCTCCAATCCATTGCCCAAACTCATTAAAGAGATGGTAGATTACCACTTCTTTAGCTGAAGAAGTTGCAGGACGCCATACATTGTTGTAACTCAAACGCATACGATCGCCTACAAAAGTAGTGTAATTCACACTATTTTCATTAAAGTCCGTATCTAAGTTACGTAAAATATTATTAATGCGTACAGCCGAGATCTCTGCACTACGCTGATTTTTTACTTTAAAAACAATATACTGCTCGGGATTTTCAAATAAGGTATTTAACTTTAAAATCACCGGATCTGTTTCAACATAAGGATCAACTTTAACTTCTTCAGGTTCTTTAGTTGATGGTTGACTACGCTTACGAGCGATTTCGGCAAGATTTTGATAACCGGTTACCGCTTTGGCTACATCTTCAGGACTTTCAACTCTAATCCCATTAGTGGCAAAGTGTGAAGCATTAGTTACCGCACTTAAATCAGGTGCAGCCCCCTGAGTTACCGGAGGGGGAGTAGCTCCTGCTGGAGAAGCAACCTTTTGCTCTTTATCTCTTGCCTCTGCTTGTTGAGCCTTAGTTACGGTTGAAACTAGAGAACTAGTTTCCTGAGTTCCCGTATTTTTACTCTTTAAAAAAGCAAGAACTTTTTCATAAACTTCAGGATTACTCCGAATTAACTGTTCCAAAGCTTGTAAGCTTGCTTGGTCTTGGGACTCATTTGCTTCTGTAGTTGCAGTTTTAGCTACAGGTTTGCTTACTGGTTTACTTACCGGTTTTGCGGTAATTTCACGTTTAGCTACTACTTGTGGAGTTAACTCTTTATTGGCAATTTTACGTTCTTCGGCAAGACTTAATTCACGTTCAGGATTTAATTCTTGCTGTAAACGCTTTTGCTCTCGAGTTTTATAAACATCATTAATATTATCGGTCGCAATAGTACGCTCTTGATTAATATTAAATTCTTTTTTGGCTAAGGTTTTATTAGTTTGTTCAATTGCACTTTCTTTAGCCTTACCGGTAACCGTATAAGATTTACCAAAGTAACTTTCTGCCGCACTAGCTTTAGAGTCACTATCCTTGCTGTTATTCTCAGCCGCAATTTTTTGCTGAGTAATAGTATCACCGGTAACATTAGCGGTGTTATTTGCAGTTACCTTAACTCCCAAAGTAGTATCTACTTTAGGAGGAGTAACTGTTTGCTTTACCGGCTCAAGTGGTTTTTCCGCTTTTGCCTCAGCTGTTTGAGACTGTTGTTTTTCTTCTTGAGCATACATAGCCGCAAGATTACTTTGTAAAGTTTCAGCAATATTCTGGGTACGTAAATCTTGACTTACAGATGGATTTACATGATTAATTAGACTATAGCTACTTTTTTTCGGAACATCAGTGCGAATCGCATCCTGATGAGGCTTACGTTTTATAAAACGATAAAAAACAGCACCTAAGACAATTAATGCTAAAACAATACAGATTACAAAAACGTAATTGTTTTCCATATCTTTTAAATTATTAAAAAATAAGACGCTCGTCTTAATTCTCTCTGTAGGAATTCGGGTGATAATTATAACTAGAGTAGATAAGAAAATTGACTTTATGACTAAATTTATCTACTTTTACTTTATATTATAAACTAATTATTTGAAATAAAGGCGTAAATATAACAAAAAACTGCTATTTCTCTGAAAAAATTCTCAAATTTTATTAATGGCTTTACTTATCACTGAGAAAATTTATTTAAGAACTTAAATCCTTTGGAGCTAAATCCTCTAACCTAAATATCTCAAGCCCTTAATAAACAAGAACTTTTTCTAAACTTGCACTTCTAAAAAGTCTACTTTTTAAAAACCAAGTTCGTGCCTAGGCATTTTTTTACTCATCCAGTGTACCACCAAATACCCTAAAAGATCAATATTTATCACAAAAAAGCCCTTTTACCAAGAGGTAAAAGGACTTTTTTGGGCTACTAATCTTGTTTTGCAGCTTGCATATATAGCATTTCAAGAGCAATGGTTGCTCCAGCTAAAGCGGTAATATCAGATTGATCAAAAGCAGGAGAAACTTCTACTAAATCCATGCCCACTATATTTAAAGGCGAAAGAAGACGAATAACTTTAAGAATTTTATCCGTAGTCATCCCACCAATTACTGGAGTTCCAGTCCCTGGAGCATGAGCAGGATCTAAACAGTCAATATCAAAAGTTAGATATACAGGCATCTCGCCTACTACTTCTTTAATACGACTTACAATTTGCTCTGCAGTTAAATCATTAGCTGTTGGGGCATCAAGCACAGTATAATCAAGATTGCGATCATACTCAGTACGAATTCCCACTTGAATTGAGTGTTTTGGATCAATTAGACCCTCTTTTGGAGCATGATAGAACATGGTTCCATGGTCATAAGCTGAACCATTATCATAGGTATCAGTATGAGCATCAAAATGCACTAAAGCTAATTTACCAAAGTGTTTTGCATGAGCTCTTAACAACGGAAGAGTAATAAAATGATCTCCCCCTAGAGTTAAACAACGTTTACCTGCTTGTAACATATTGCTTGCATGCTGTTCTAAACGCTGAGTAAAGTCTCCATTGTCGCCCATAGCATAAACTAAATCGCCACAGTCAACAATATTTAGACGTTCACGAACATCAAACGTCCATGGAAAACGACAGTGTTCCCACGCAAGATTTACTGAAGCACGACGAATCGCTTCAGCTCCAAAACGAGTTCCTGAGCGTCCTGAAACCGCACTATCAAAAGGAACACCGGTAATTACCCAATCAGCATCAGAAGTAGCTGGTTCAAAGTTAATTGGTAAACGTAAAAAACCAAAGTTATTAGATACTAAAGAAATATCTTCACGATGATTTAAAGTATTGGTATTAGTTTTCATAAAGATTAACTTTCCACAAATTAATAATCGATTTCGGTATCTTCTTCAAGATAAGTGTAACCTGACATTCCCGCTTCTAATTCTTTTAAGAATTTAACTTTATCGACTTGCGATAAATTTGAAGCATAGATTTGTTCACGATATCTTTCAAGAATTTTCTTCGGATCTATATACACATACTCGAGCATGTCAGATACTGTATTCCCGTGATAGAGATCAATGATCTCAAACTTATCCGGTCCAGTAATACGTATATCTACGGTCGTGGTATCACCAAAAAGATTGTGCATATTTCCTAGAGTTTCTTGATAAGCTCCTAACATGAAAAAGCCCATTAACGGAGGATTATCTACCTCAAAATCCGGCATTGGTAGGGTAGTAGCAATCCCATCGCCATCTATATAGCTTTCAACTAAACCATCAGAGTCACAAGTAATATCAAGAAGAATTGCTCGACGTTCAATTGGAGCATTTAACTGACTAATCGGCACTACAGGGAACTGTTGGTCAATCCCCCAAGCATCAGGTAAAGATTGGAATAAACTAAAGTTCACCCAAATTTTATCAGCAAAACGCTCTTGTAATTCATCGATTACTTGACGGTGTGAACGGTTTTGTGAAGTAAAGAGTTTAGCTACTTCCGAACAAATATTTAAATATAATTGTTCTGCATAGGCTCTTTGCTCTAAAGAAATAGTTCCTACATTGTACTGTTGGTGTACATCTTCAAGATCAAATTGACCTTCATGAATCCAAGTACGTAGAGAACGTTTATCACGATTATTATTAATATTTTCCCAAGTTTCCCATAAACTATGTAAAACTGTCGGGTCCTGCTCTTTTGGTGGAGCTAATTTTTGTGATTCATAACGCTCAACCCCAATTACATTTGAGATTAATAACGCATGATGAGCAGTAGTAGCACGTCCTGACTCAGTAAAAATATCTGGGTGAGGTAAATTATTATCATCACAAATTTGCCCAATTCCCCAAATAATAGTTTCCGCATATTCACGTAAACCATAGTCTACAGAGCGATCAGAACCTACACGGCTACCATCATAATCCACACCTAAACCACCACCTACGTCAAAGCATTTAATTTCTACACCTAATTTCGCTAATTCAACATAGAAACGAGCTGATTCACGTACGCCTGTAGCTATATCACGAATACTACCTAATTGTGAACCTAAGTGGAAATGTAATAATTGTAAACTATCTAATTTGTTTTCTTCACGTAAAATATCAACAAGCTTTAATACTTGCGTTGAAGAAAGTCCAAATTTAGATTTTTCCCCTCCCGAAGATTGCCATTTCCCAGCTCCTTGTGAAGCTAAACGAGCTCTTACCCCTAAACGAGGTAATACCCCTAGGCGTTCTGATTCTTCAAGAACTAAATAAATTTCAGAGAGTTTTTCAATTACTAAATATACTTTATGTCCTAGCTTTTCAGCCATGAGAGCATAACGTACATATTCTAAATCTTTATACCCATTACATACAATTGTATGTTTCTTTAAACCAGCGTGGGCAATTACTGCCATTAATTCAGCTTTAGAACCAGCTTCAAGACCATATTTTTGTCCCGAGTGCTTTAAAGCTTCAACAACACGACTGTGTTGGTTTACTTTAATTGGATAAACTAAAGTATACTCACCCTTATATTCATAATCTGCGATTACTGTCGAGAAGGCTTTATTAATAGAACGTAAACGATGCTTAATAATTTGCGGAAAGCAAAATAATGCAGGTAAACGAGCTCCGTATGATTCTTCCATACGTTGTGCAAGTTTATTTAATGAAATACGGTTTTCTGGTTTATCAGGATTTGGACAAACATAAACTTCACCGTTTTCATCTACGTTATAGTACCCCATTCCCCAATATTGAATATTACTTACTTCACGGAGGCTTTGTTGATTGCCATCAACCGCAATGTGAGATAATGGAGTAATTGAAGGAGCAATAGAATCAGCCACTGCTTATTCCCCTAAAAATAGATAATTAATAATATCCTTAACTCTGACAACAGAAGCAAGGTACAAAATAAAATTGCAAAGAGTTACGAAAAATAAGGTGTCATTTTGCGAGTTATATTATAACTTAAAAAACGAACTTATGAGGGTAAAGAGAAAAAATTTTTATCTTTAATGATCTCTTTTTATCCTTTATAGTCTAAAGCGACAATGTATACTTCACGAGAACGATCACGAGAAGCATCTGGCTTACGAATACGCACTGTTTTAAACATTTGACGTACTTCTTTTAAATACTCCTCAAAGCCTTCACCATGGAAAATTTTTATGACAAAGCTTCCACCTTTGGCTAAGCAGTCTTTAACCATTTCTAAAGCTAGCTCACAAAGATACATAGCTCGAGGAATATCTACATTAGGATTTCCTGAAAAGTTAGGAGCCATATCAGAAAGAATCACATTTACTTCACGTCCATCAATCATGGTCATGAGCTTTTCTAAAACACTTTCTTCCCTAAAGTCGCCTTGTAAAAAATCTACATTAAATAATGGATCCATTGGCAAAATATCACAAGCGATTACCTTACCATTTTCTCCAATTACCGTAGAAGCATATTGTGACCAGCCTCCAGGAGCAGCTCCTAAATCCACCACAATCATATCTTTACGAAAAATACGATCTACTTTTTGGATTTCTTCAAGCTTAAAATAAGCACGTGATCTTAGTTTATTTGCATGTGCTTTTTGTACATAATGATCTTTAAAATGTTCATTGAGCCAACGTCGTGAACTTACAGAAATATTCTTTTTTGCCATAATAATAAAAAAATTACATGAGAACAAAGCAAAGCTCAAGATTTAGTTTCTTACTTTGTAAGAAGCTAATCCTTGAGCTTTGGTTATTTATAAAAGATTAATAATTGCCAAAATTGCAGCCGTGTAACCAAAGAAAACTCCTGGAATATTAGCTACCGCTAGAGGTAAATCTCTATCCGGTTTAAATAATCCATATACTACCCATAAGCTACAGTTAATCCCTGCAGCCAACGGCTGAATAAAATCCCCTGAGACACCATGCAAACTATTCCATATTTGTGGTATATAAGCTATATACATTAACATAGAAGTAAAAGTTGCAATCCAGCCTACAATATTAAACGTTTTTTCCAAAATCGACTCCCTGATGTCTTTTTGCATGTACGTATAACTGATAAAAAAATCAGTGCAAGGAAAAACGTATTTATATACCTCCTCCCTTTCTTTAATTACTTAAGTAAGGACAATTGCCCTAAGTTATTATTTGTGCTAAAAATAGAGCAAACTGTTTACGCTGTAAACAGTTTTACTAATTTATAAACATTTATATTCTTTATAACAATGATGAGATTATGGAAATAATCTATCGATAATTATTTAAGATAATCGCTTAAGTAACCTTTTTGCTTTTACTTAAAAACAAAAAATACGCCATTACATAGTCAACATTATGGATCTAAGGTCTCCAAATGCTCCTTTGCGGGTCTAAATTAAGGATTAGTTTTTTCGAAAAAATTTATTGAGTTTTAGTTTTAAATTTTGGAGGTTTAGAACTTTGCATTAAAGCTTTGGGTTAAGTTTGTTTAAGCTTTTGTTTAAATTTTTACTAAACCTTTGTTAATACTTTTTTACTTTCTCAATAAAGCTTTTCGAACTAACTAAGACTACATAAAATCACACAAAGTTTATGTTAATAATAGTAATGTATTTAGATAAGTATCAATAAATATTGTAATAAATACCGACACCTAATCTTATCTAAATTTTATCTATGCCGTATATTATACCCTATTTTTTGTATTACTAAATAAAAAATAAGCATATTTTACAACTTCTAATAACTTTTAAGAGCATTTATGTTATAATAGTTTGCTTGTAGTTACAAAATATTGTCAATTTAAATTTGAGGTTTTCATGGCTTTAAAATTAACAACTGCGGTTAAAAAAGAATTATTTGGCCTATCTCATGA
>NZ_NRJF01000290.1 GCF_003585965.1 Psittacicella gerlachiana
CCCCATATTCTTCGTTATAAATCATCTGTCCTCCTGAAGATTTATATGGATTTCCATTCTTATCAGGGAATTCAAATTGTTTAAACCAATAGTCGTATAAAGTGTCTAGTTGATTATATAAATTATCGTTTACCTACCATATAGATTAGCTTATCAACCAATAAACTTTCTATGTGCTAATTTCACATTACTTTGTTTTACCATTGCGTACTGTAAAGTAGTGTCTATTCTTTTATGTCCTAATAAGTGTTGTAATTGTTCTATTGGCATTCCTTTATCTATCGCTACTGTAGCTAGAGTTCTTCTAAATTTATGCGGATGAACTCTATTTATTCCTAATGATCTGCCTAATTTTCTCAATCTCGTTTCAACCCCACCAATATCTAATCTATTGTATGGAAACTTTAAAGAAACAAATAAAGCCCTATTAGAGTCATTTCTTTTAGCCAAATACTGTTGTAGATGAATTTTTGTACGAGCATCAAAATAAACTATTCTTTCTTTGCTACCTTTTCCCAGTACAATACACTCTCGTTCATTAAAATCTATATCCTCTCTATTTAGACGCACCATTTCTCCAATACGCATTCCTGTAGAAGCTAACATATCAATAATAGCTAAATCCCTGATTTGCTTACAATTATCTCTAATAATTTCTAAATCCTCATCAGAATAGGTCTCTTTAATACTAGAGATAGTTTTTACTTTTCTTATCCTACGTACTGGACTTTTTAAAATGTAATCTTCATCTTCAAGCCAAGAGAAAAAACTCGATAGAATTCTTCGAATATTATCAATCGTTACTTTACTCGAATGATTCTTTTCCTGATACTGTGTTAAATAAACTCGTATATCATCAGTAATAATTTGATTAATAGGCTTATTAATACTCGTAACCATACTTTGAATCGTTGATTCATAATAACTCAATGATTTATTTGAACAACCTTCAACTTTCTTAGCAGCTATAAACAAGGATATAAAATCTATTTCTTCCTCATTTTGAGAGTTCTCGTCGTTCATTATCTTGTATCTAAACAAGGAAACATTTAAAACTTCTTTTAGTTTATTTAATTGATAATTATTCAAGCAAGATAACATGGCCTGTGTTATCTCGTTTATTATCTCTAATTTCACAAAATCTCCATTTGATTGTTAAAGAACTGTAAAAAACTATAATACATTATCAAATATATAGAAAAATTTAATGAAATTGGGAGGTAAACGATAATTTACCTCCCATATAACAT
>NZ_NRJF01000291.1 GCF_003585965.1 Psittacicella gerlachiana
AACTAAAGGTTTTAAAACTATCACCAAAAGTATTTTTCATTTATATTTAATTATAACTACCGTACTCGGTAATGGAGTATCAGTTGTTGCAGGGGCATTAACTTATAATACCTTATTAGCTATAGTTCCTATAGTGCTAGTATTCTTCTCCGTACTCCATATGTTACCAGCTTTTAATAGCATTAAGGATTCATTACAGGAATTTATATTTGAGAATATAGCACCAAGTAACATTGAAGATTTTAACGTAATCTTTGATAACATTATTGCTAAAACCGCAAATTTAGGATTACCATCAATCATTTCATTATTTGTAATTGCATTCTTACTTGTAAGAACTATTGATAAAACTATAAATAAAAATATTTGGCAAATAACTCAAAGAAGAAAGATTTCTCAAAGTTTTACCTCTTATTGGGCAGTTATAAGTTTTGGTCCTATACTACTTGGGGGAATAATTTTTGCTAAATCTTATTTGATCGGGATTTATAGTTTAGATAATGATATTTTTAGTAGTACCATAGTGTTAGTTTTAAACTATATTCAAGTTTTTGTTTTATGGTTTATCCTCTTCTTTACTTATACTGCATTTCCTAACACTCATGTTAAATGGAAAGAAGGAGTTATATCTTCTCTCTTAGCTACGATTGGCTTGTATTATGCCAAGCAAATATTCGTTTATTATGTAACCCACATTGCTTCATATTATGTTATTTATGGAGCCATAGCAGCTTTCCCTATTACTGTATTTTGGTTATATATTGTTTGGTATATAATTCTTATGGGAGCGGCTTTAACTAAAGTGTTAAATCAAAATAATTTCTATACTCTATATCGAGCTTATTTATTAGATAAATAAAAAAAGAGGGGCAATCCCTCTTTTTTTATAAGCATTTGGCTGGTTTTGGTAATCCTGCTAATTTTGCTACAGTTTTTGCAGGACTGGCATTAAACATTTTTTGCAAATAGCGTGAATTACCTATTTCACTTCCATATTCTTTTTCTAAATTTTTTACTAATAACCTTATTGATGGAGTAGTTTCAAATTTTTCGAAATAAGAACGCACAAAGTTAATAATTAACCAGTGACTTTCAGTAAGCTCTATACCTTCAACCTTTGCAATTTGTTTTGCGATTTCTTCATTCCACTGGTGAAGATCAAGAAGATAACCTTCAGCATCTGTTTCCAATTCTTGATATTCTTTTACCATATTACATTCTAATTTTAAACAAAGTTAAACTGAAACTCTAACTAAGAAATTTTCTCTTATCTACAATATTGATTTCTTATAAATTGCAATTAAGAGGTTTTCTCTTAGTGCTAAATAACTAATATCCAGCTTATTTAAGCACAAACGGTATTAAGAGTAATACAACGAGAATTAAAGTTATGAGTGAATATACAAGCACCATAAATTTGAGATTTAAAATCGTAAATATTACGATAAA
>NZ_NRJF01000292.1 GCF_003585965.1 Psittacicella gerlachiana
AAATAATACCTTTTTTATATCATTTTAACTTAATATTTATACACCTAATATTCATCTGATTTAATATAAATGTTCTCAAAATACTTTGAAAAATAAAGTGTATGATTAATGTAGACTTATCAATACTGAAAAAATATAGTAATTTACTGTTAAATTAATAAAAAAACATATAATTCGTAAAAAAATAATTACTTTTTTTTAATAAGATACGGAATCACTGTTAATAATAAAAGTAAAAACATACTCTAGTAAACTAAATTGGATCATAATATAAATTATCAAGAGATTAAAGTAAATAAAATTAAGAAGTTAAAAGAATCTTTATTGGATACTTTATTTCCATATGTTGATAAATCTATTCCAAAATTAAGATTTAAGAACTTTAGTGGAGAGTGGAAAACTTTTAAATTAGGAGAGATAGTTACAAGAGTTACTCGAAAAAATAAAGATAATATTTCGCAAGATCCACTAACTATCTCAGCTGAACATGGAATTATTAGTCAGCAATCATTTTTTAATAAGATAGTAGCTTCAAAGGACTTATCTGGTTATTACTTAATTAAAAAGGGTGAATTTGCATATAATAAAAGTTATTCAAGTGGCTATAAGGCTGGAGCAATTAGAAGACTAGAAGCTTATGACTATGGTTGTTTGTCTACTTTGTACATAGTATTTAAACCTAAAGATGATGGTATTTCTGATTTATTAAATAATTTTTATCAGAGCCGTCATTGGGAGAACGAAATGTTAGGTTTTAGTACTGAAGGTGCTAGAAATCATGGCCTTCTTAATATTGGTGTTAATGATTTTTTCAAAGCTACAGTAAAATTACCTCCAACAAATTTCGAAATGATTAGAATTAATAAATTGTTAGAGGAAGTAAATCTTTTACTTGATCTACACAAAAGGTATTTAAATTCCTTAAAGTTACAAAAGCAAGCTCTACTACAAAGAATGTTTGTGTAAAATCTTTTCTATTGCTATGTTTAAATGATAAACCCTCGGGTATAACCTGAGGATTTATTCGTTTGCTGAGAGTTAAAATTTAATTCAGTATTCGTAAACTTTTAGATTCTCTTTTAGTTATCTTATAGTAGAGTTATGATAATCAGTTAA
>NZ_NRJF01000293.1 GCF_003585965.1 Psittacicella gerlachiana
TTTATCATAAAACTACATTTAATAATCTATCTTAATCACTCTAATCATTCTCAAAACGGGATAAAATTTTACCTTTGAAAGGAGATTAAACTATAGATGATCTCTATTTTTTAGTGCAAACATGAAAAAAAGCCGCTTAAAGCGACTTTTTTTCATTATGTTAATACTTATTTTTTCTTAGCTGCTTTGTTAGCTAATTTTGCATGAGCTGTTACTAATGCAGTATTATTTTGTACACGTTGTTTTAAACCAGTTGCAATTGAGAAGTGAACCCCTACAGTTTCTGGAGTTTCAACTTTTGCATTTGGATCATGAGGTGTTCTAAACACACGAGACGGACGGTATCTTGTTGAGAAAGTACCTAAGTCTTTAATACGCACTTTACGACCAGCACTTAATGCTTGACCTAAAGTTGCAATTAAAACTGCATAAGCTTCTTTAGCAGCTGTTTTGCTTAATGATGATAATTCTTCTGAACTTGAAGCATGTAACTGTTCTGTAAATAATTCAACAAACTGTGCATTTGTTAATAATTCATCAACACTTACATTCTTGAAAAGATTTTCTAGATTTTTTTCTTTACTACCCATTTGAAAAGCACCTTAAAGAGTTAATAAAACGTTATTGAAAAAGATTTGATTAGAGACGCTATAAATAGCACAAATCATTACTGAAAATAATCACATACTGTCAGGTAAAAGGATTATTTCTTCCCTTTATTTTGTAATGCTTTTTTATGAGCTTGTACTAGTTTAGTGTCATTACCAACAGCTTCTTTTAAAGTCTTAGCTGTAGTAAAAGCTACATTTACATGTGCTGGAGCATGCCCTGGTTTACCAGTTAATGGATTAGTAAAATTACGCTCTGGACGATATTTAGTTGCAAATACGCCTAAACCATTAACACGAACCTTACGACCAGAAACTAAAGCTTCTTGTAAAGTCTCTGACCAAGCATCTAATAGTTCACGTGCAAGAGCTTCACTACCACCAAGTTTATTTAAAGCTGGATTATCAGAATTTTTTAAATTAGCTTTTAATAAACCTAATAACTCTTTAACAGTTAATAAACTATCTACTGTTGTTTCATTTACTTCTAAATCTTCTTTGCTCATAGTACTTACTTCTACTATAGTTGTTCAGATCAATACCTTATGCTAAACATAAAAATGATCAAAACTAAAATTAATTACATATCAATATCAAAACCACTTGTCAGCAAAATAAAAGTATATATAAATATCGCTTTATTCATTGAAACAAGAATATTAAATCAAATGGTTTACATTAGCTCTAACAAGTCATTTACTTCATCATAAAAGTAATCAACTAATAATGCAAACAATAAGACTAAGTTTTGAGAGTACAATTAGAGAA
>NZ_NRJF01000294.1 GCF_003585965.1 Psittacicella gerlachiana
GCAAAAATTGTATATAGTTATATGGGAAATACTATTTAAATTATATAAATATAATTTTGCTAAATATTATTTCATAAAAGAGTTTATTTATACAATTTTGATTATATAACTTATAGAAGAGTTTTATGGTGTTAGACTACAAGTCTAATAAATTATTTAAATAAAAATAGAGAATATTTTCGATGAGTTTTGAATTATTATCTAAAGATGGTTTAGTGAGAGAAGTAAAATTTACTTTTGAATCTCCTGAATTCCAAAAAGAATATACTAAAGAGCTAAAACGTTTAGCGTCAGCACCATCTTTTAAATTACAAGGTTTCCGTCCAGGTAAAGTTCCTTTAAATATTGCAGAACCGTATTTAACTCGTGAAGCAAGTAGTAGAGCATTACAAGCTTTAGAGCTAAAAAGATTAGGTGAATACTTAAACCAAACTAAAGAAGTTAATTTAATTGTTATTAGTCGTAATGCAAATTGGGTTGATAATAAATTAGAGTTAACTGTTAAGTTTGAAGTTGCTCCTGAAGTTCCAGTGAAGAACTTAAGTGAAGTTGAAGTTAACTATCCTGTAGTTGATGAAGATAAAGCTGTTGAAGAAATGATTCTTGCTTTACGTACTCAACGTTCAACTTATGAAGTTGCTGATAAAGCAGCTGAAGTTGATGACTTAGTTGAGTTTAGTGCTGAAACTACAGATGAAAACGGTTTAGAGTTTAAACCATTCTCTGGTGATTTAAGTTTAGTGGTAGGTTCTTACCAATTCCCTTCAGAGTTTTCTGGTGAATTCGTTGGTCGTAAAGCTGGTGATGAATTCGAAGCTAAATTAAACTTTGTAGAAGATAAAGAATATACTGTAAAAGTTAAAGTAAAAGAAGTAAAAGCTCGTCACCTAGGTGAAGTTGATGAAGCATTTATTAAAGAGTTCTTAAATCGTGATAATGTAACTTTAGATGATTTAAAAGCTGAAATTAAAAAGAATCTTGATCGTGAAATCAAATCTAACACTTTAAAATATTTCTTAGGTCAAGTTAATGAAAAATTAGCTGAGTTATATGCTGATTTACCTATCCCTGAGCACGTAGTAGAATATTACGTATATCGTAGATTTGAAGCATTTGTAATTAATACTTTACCTAAAGCGAAAAAACTTTCTCAAGATGAAATTGTTAAATTAACTAATGAAGAAATTGAGAAAGATAAAGAAGCTAAAGAAGTTATTACATCTGAAGAAAGAGAGAATTTACGCATTGAATTAGTTCAAGGTAGATACATCCAAGAACACGGTATTTCAGTGACTCAAGAAGACTTAGATAAATATATTGATCAAGTTTCAATTATGTTTGAGCAACCTGAACAATACCGTCGTGAAGCTTATAAAAATGAACAATTCTTACAAGCTGCACGTAATGAAATCGTTGCACAAAAAATCGCAGAGTTATTTAAAACTCTTGTTAAAGTTGTTGAAGTTCCAACAAGCTATACTGATTTAGTGCGTCGTAATAACGGACAATAGTTTTACAACTATGTTAAAAGGTCTGCATTGCAGACCTTTTAATCTTGTTAAGAATCTAATAATTTTTATATTAAGATTAAGGGAATTTGCTTGAAGTTTTCTTAATCTTAATATAAAGAG
>NZ_NRJF01000295.1 GCF_003585965.1 Psittacicella gerlachiana
TCTACTACATTTAAGTTGTTTTGTTAATGTAAATATTGGAAGTGATTTGTTTGGGGATATGGTTTTATGTTAATTTAATTGTAGTTATCAAGTGGTATGTAATAGGTGATTAGTTATCTTCATAAAGATAATTTTTATTCATGACTAAGTCTTAGGAATAACTATATGGTTTATAAAGTTATATTGATTAAAAATGGATTTGAGAAAGGCATAAGAGATTTATCTTATAGGTATCTTAATGCTATATATAATAGATTATTTAGTGAGATTGATTTTAAGTTTCTTTGATAAGATTAAAACAGAAAAAAGGGGGTAAGTGATGCTTACTCCCTTTGATTTTATATGTTTGTTTATTTTACTGTTAAGGTAACTTTACCTACACCTGAACCGTATTCAACTTCCCAAACTCCTGTTTCTAAATGTGGAGGGAAATTAAAGGTTCCTGAAGAAACTCTTTGTCCTGCTTTAAAAGTAAAGCCTTGTTGATGTAATTTGCCTACTAACCAATGTAAAGAATTTAGTGGGTTTCCTAAAACTTCAGAAGAAACACCTGTAGCTACTTCTTTACCATTATGAGTTAATCTCATAGTTACCTTAGCTAAGTCTTCTAAATTAGCAAATAAATCACTAGTATTGTGCTCTTGACCAAAAACTACAAAGCCACCTACAGAGCCATCGCTCACCACTAAGTGTTTCGCTAAAGAAGGGAACCAATCTGCAAATCTAGCGTCAGGAACTTCTAAACCTGCTGCTACAGTGGTTTTGCGTAATAAGTCTTCCAAAGTATCAGTTGGTAATAAATCTTCTTTTGCGGTGAAAACTAATTCACATTCTACAAGAGCTTCATTTAATGAAGACAACTCTAAAGTCGCAGGTCCTTGAACAAAGCGAGTGTTTTCTAAAGCACCATATAGAGGACTATCTGAATTAAATAGTTTTTGTGTGCCTTCTGAAGTTAAAGAGACCTTATAACCGCCTACAGGATTATCTTTATAGGAGGTAAACTTAGCCTGTACTGCATAGGCTTGATCATCATCAGTAACTACTTCTAGCCACTCTTCTTTAACTAAAGCTTTATTTTCTTTATATGCTTTTGCTAATTCTTTTGCAAATTCTTCTTGTTTTTCAGTTAATTTAGGTAAATTTAATTGTGTCATATTTTTAACCGCCTTATCAACATAAATATTATTTAGTTACAAAGTTTTATTAGCAATAAAACTTTGTAGTCATGTTACTTATTAAGTAACTAAGAAATTTGTTTTTTGGATAAATCCATATTAAACGGAAAATAAATTTAGGTCAATATCAAAATTTATCAAAGAATAAGGATTTGTTATTAAAGCTTTGGAAAATAAGATAAAAATAAAGTATCTTTCTATCTAA
>NZ_NRJF01000296.1 GCF_003585965.1 Psittacicella gerlachiana
GAATATGGGGATTATATTCCTATAGATTGGAGTTTTCTTCCAATTAATCAATTTATAAAAGCATTAAAAACTGGTAATAAAGATGCTAATTTTTCAGATGTTAATGGAAAGTATAAGTTTTTTACATGTTCTCAGAATACTTTAAATTGCCAATCTTATAGTTTTGATTGTGATGCGATCTTACTATCAGGAAATGGAGAGCTAAATGTAAAACATTATTCTGGTAAATTTGACGCATACCAAAGAGTTTATGTAATTGAATTGAATAATCGTGAACGATATTACAAAGCCCCAATTTATCAAGCAACTAAATCTGAAATTAACAGATTTAAAATGATTTCCAGTGGTTCTGTAATTAAATTTATTAATCGGCAAAATGTAGAAAGCATCAGACTATTTAAATTTAATAATGATAAAGTGTTGTATTCAAAACTTAACACTTTATTAGATCAGATTGAATTGAATAATAGAGAAATTGAAAAATTATTATCCTTGAAACAAGAACTTATTCAATTGATATTTTCGAATTCTATTAAAGTAAATTTATAAATCTCATTACATATAAATAAGGAGTGGAAAAGACCACTCCTTATATTTTTTAGTTTAATTTAATGCTTCTACTAAATATTAACTGCATAATATCTTGCTTTAATTTAGATAAGCTGTCAATTTCTTTATTGTTTAGTTCAATCTGATCTAGCAATGTATTTAGTTTAGAATATAAAATGTGATCATTTTTAAATCTTAGGATATATAGTTTATCTAATTCTGTTTTTTTCATAAACTTCATAACTGATCCACTTTGAATCATTTTAAAGTAATCTAACATATCATTTGCTGCACAGTAAATAGCTGCTTTTAAATATCTTATAGAATCATTAACCCCCAGAACGTAAACACAGTGATATACATTAAACTTACCTGAATAATGTTTAACTTTTATATTACCATTGACAGGAATTATCACAGCATTGGTGTCGTAAGCATACTCATCACATTTTAAGTCCTCTTCTCCACATGAAAAAAATTTATACCTACCATTTGGAGTAGCAAAATTCACATCTAGCCTACTGGTAACAGGTTTAGTGATTTCTAATATAGATACACTTTCCCATCCTATAGGTATTTCTCTATTTATTGTTTCATTATAATAAAACTCTCCTCCCGATGATTTATAAGGTTTTCCATTCTCATCAGGGAATTCAAACTGCCTAAACCAATAGTTGTATAAAGTGTCTAGTTGGTTATATAAATTATCGTTTATCTATTATTAGAAAGTATTTCGAAGGAATTGAAAAATTAGGATACAGAAACAACTTTTATATTTAACTGCGAAAGAAGCGATTCTAGGCGCAGGGGATAGGTATATCTAAAAATTTTTATAGATCATCATGGATTTTTTACTAAGAAATTTAAACATAGATCTTTAGTTTTAGAACTTCAAATTAATAAAACTTTGCTAATTCTAAATACTTGACTGGTTAACAAGGTTTTTAAATACTATTTGTGAAAAAATCTATAACGATAAGTTTAGCTAAATTAGAAATTTAAGATGTGTATTTACAAATAAAGTTGTGAATAGATGCTTATTTATACTATATAT
>NZ_NRJF01000297.1 GCF_003585965.1 Psittacicella gerlachiana
CTATAAAGGGTTAAAAAGTTTGAAAATCAATAACAAATTCCTAGAATAAACTTCTATGTTCTGTTTATAAAATTAAAGCTTATTCAATTTCCTATTACAAATACTATTGTTTGCATGCATATGTATATATGCATGCAAAAAGGGAACTCCCTTTTTGGTTAAAATTATTTTTTAGGTTATAAAAGTTTTAAATATCTATTGGAAAGGAAGGGGAGGAGTCAACAAGCTGCTGACGAAAACTGAAGATGATAATTGTCCGTTACTCCAAGTGAAGTAACTTCTTAATGATTACAAAAAATAAATGAAATCCTAATCATGCGCCAATAAATACCTCAATAATGCAATTATTGAGAAGATAGAATTAAAAAATTATTTCTTGCATTAACTAGATTTGAATTGTATGGAAAACACAAAATGCTAATTACTTTATTTTATTAATCAATGAAATAACTGAGTAAAAGTACTCTTAACTTAAAAAATTACTAATCTTGAATCTAAACAAATAAAGTAAATAGGCATTGAGTAAGTATCTAAATACTCAATATTCTTAAAATAGATAATATATATAGAATAAATAAGTAATTATCGTGCAATTCAATAAGTTTGTTTTTATGATAATTATGTTACTTATACGCCTTCTGTAACCTATTCTTGTACTTTCTCTAACAAGATTAGTATTGATACAGAAGTTAAGTACTTGTAAACCATATCGGCAAAGAGGAAAGAGATTTTTATCTTTTTTTATAGAAGTGAAAGATGAGAAGGGTATGACCTAAATTTTTACTTTACAACCAACAAGTAAATTTTGATAGTTATAGTTGATTGCTTATTATTTTATTAATTTAGTTATCAAAAACTTCAGGTCAACTTCTGCATTTTTGTGCTGAGATATTATTTTGATTACAAACATTTTGTAAAAACCCTAAATCGTAAGCGTTAAGAATTTTTAGTTTATAACCATAATAAAAATGAGTAAGCACTCACAAGTTTAAAAAGGTAAATAAAAATCACCAAGTGCTAATTGGTTTACAAACTAATAGAATATAAAAACACTTAACCCCACCAAGGATTTGGTGGTTTAGTCTTTACAAAGCATATTTTTATATTGATCTTTGGTCTTATAG
>NZ_NRJF01000298.1 GCF_003585965.1 Psittacicella gerlachiana
ATTTGTGATCTACTAACTTGAAGAAATAAAGCGAGGGAAGGGAATAAGAAATAATTTTTGTTTTTCATAAGGATAAGAAAATTATCTTTTAAATTGATTTGGAATTTTGGTTTTTAATTCTATAAATTAAGTAACCAAAATACATTATCTAGATGAAAGTTTAGCTTTAATCTAGGTAAAACAAGAAAAAGCAACTTGCTACCTCTTGTTTAAAATTTGGAAAGTTTTTTTCATAGATACAAGAAATTGTACATCTATCTTAATCATAATCTATTTATTTAATTTTAATCTAATCTTAACTCTCTACAAAGTAGGGAGTTTTTTTATAAAGTAAAATATAAACTAGCATAAATCCTTTCTAATGCTTTTTTTTGTATAAAATTTAAAGATAGAATTTTGGTCGCACTTTTGCAAGTTATTTAAAGATAGGATATTGAATCTAGTTTAAAATGAAATTTAAGAGTGAAGTTTTACATCCAACTTCGCATGCTCTTTTAAATGCGCTTTTAAATGCAATCGTAAATGTTATTTTGCAAACTGTTTTATATAGCCTTGATCACTTTTATGACTATTTTTTTATTTGAGATACTTTATTGAATAAGTATGATCCTAATGAGCTATTTTTGTTAGTTTGTACTATAAATAACACCTTATTCTTAAAGCAAAACTCACATTTGCAACTTTTACTTCAATTTGGTAATCATTTTTCTAACTCTAAACTTCTTAGCTAGGCACTATAAGCTAATTACCTAAGTAAAAATGAGATCTACTTTTGATCATTAAAATATCCAACTAACATTTAAGGATTTAATTCTTATTTTAGAAAAACGTCATCTTTAAAATAGAGTAAATTTTCCTTCCTAAGGCATAAAACTAGGATACCTCTCAATAAAACCTTTTTTTCTCACTTTTTGAAAATTAGTTATGCTTATCTAAATTTTTATTTTGTGAGTTTTTTATAACTTTTTTCAAAACCAATCAGAATTTTAATCTCCCCTAATAAATTTACCGACCATTTTCTCCACATTTTATAAAAATCCTCTCGTGCATTTTTGTGATTTTTTCTCAAAACTAACATTTTATTTCAGGGGCAATTTAAAAAAATTTATTATCTCAAACTGCTCTCATATTTTGCACTTTTCATTAATTTTATTGTGGGTATTATTTTAAGATTATACTTTATTTTCAACAGGTTAACATTTACTCCATAATCAAAATCAATAATTAAATTTTAGAAAACTTTTTCTTTTTATTTTAGGAGTGCTATAATGCCCTAACGGAAAAACTATCATTTGTTAGCTGAATTTAGAAAAAAGTAAGAGAGGAGATAACATTTCACTCTCCAAATAACATTTTTTCTATATAAGCTTACCCTTGAGTAGTCTTTTACTTCTAATCGGGATAAAATAAAAGTGTAAAGAGAGAAAGTAACTTCCTTGAGAAAGAATTTGCGATTAATCCTTTACTTCTTAATTACAAGTAATTGGCGTTGCTTTAATTAAGTTGCCCCCGAAAAAAATAACGAACAAAAATAACGAACATAGACTAATAACTTTTAAAGTAAATTAAAGTTTTAAGCGTAAGTGAATGATTAAATTAGTTGGCGCTAACTTAGACTCAAAAACTTAGCTTAGTTCTTACTTTAAAATTATTGGATTTTTATAAGAGACAAACCTTTATAACTATATTGGCTAACATATCTTGGAGAGGATAGGTTATCCCTACTTAACACTTTACTTCTTTAGTTAAAGTCTTCTTGGCGGCAGATTTTAACTCATCGCTTATTAAACACAAGAACAAAAAATAATTAAAACCTAATAAGTGAAACCTATAGAAAAGAAGGAAGTTGCTATGCAACTTAGTACGTACAAAAAGTACAAAAGTACAAA
>NZ_NRJF01000299.1 GCF_003585965.1 Psittacicella gerlachiana
GCTTCAGAGAGGGGAAAGTTTTATTTTTATGAGTATATTTACTAATAATTTTCTTAAAAGAATAAAAAACGTACCATATGAATGGTACGTAAAGCGTTAGTAATTAAAATTTTAACTCATAGGTTAAAAATATGGAGTTAAAGTTATCTTTTTCAGAAAATACATCAGCATCTTCATCTTTAAAAACAATATTATGTCTAGTTTTTCCAATTTCTATTTTAAAATAGCTATCTTTTAAGAAACTATAATAATCTACAAATGGATATAACTTAGCAAATAAAGCAACCGTATTATATTTACGAGTAACTTCGTGTAGATTGCCAGGAGAACTACTCTTATATTTCTCGTGAATATAATTTATACCTAAGTCGAAATATCTCGTGAATTTATAGGTTAAGCTTGCATTATAAGTAAATGTAATATCTTGGCTATAAATGTAAGTATTGTCTACTCTATCTATTAATGGGACTGTATCATTATGATAGTAAACCCCACGATAGAGAATAAAGGGTATATTTTCCAATTTATAGGCTTGTACATTTAAATTAAAATTAAAGTTTTTATACTTTATATTATTTTCAGCACTTAAACCTGATATTCTTGGAACTCCACTTACATAAATACCCTCTAAAGATGGTTCAGCTGTTTCCGGAAGATATTTCCAAGAGTACATTTTCTTTTCATCAAACTTACCAATAAACCCCATAACCTCAAGTGTAAAGTTATTATTCTCTGACATATAACCTAAAGATAGAAACGAGGTCTTGAAATCTGTATTTGGATCATCAAGTTGTAAACGAGCAACACCAACGCCAATTGCTGAAGTTACTTTCCCCCATTTACCAAAATCTGTAGGAGACTTATCAAATCTAATCCCTTTGACAACTTGCATAGGATAGTCTTCATTTATAAGATCAAAACGACCTATTAATAAATTGCCATATGAAGGGTGATCTATAAAAAGATTAAAACGATTTAATCCCTTGGTCTTATTATAGTACTGACCTTCCCATAATTCATTGTTTATACGAAGATAACCAACATTAACACCAACTGAGAATTTATAATCTTTGAGGTAAACTTTAGAAGTTAAATCAAGATTATATTTTCTCCTTTTAATTACTTCTGTGAGTGTGTAATCAGAGCCAGTTGATTTATACTTATCATGATTGAAATACACGCTACCATTTAAATTTGACGAGAATGTAAATTTCTCTTTATCTAACTTTATTAAGTTAGTTGCAATGACATCAAGAGATAGTAGACTTAAAGATAAGATTGATATTTTAAAAATATCTATATTAAGTAATTTTTCTTT
>NZ_NRJF01000003.1 GCF_003585965.1 Psittacicella gerlachiana
TAGATGCTGTCTCGGAAATCGCAACCAGTTGCGTCTCTGGTTCTGCTGTTAGTCCGAAAGCTGAGGGAGGAGAAGGACGTAAGTTTTGGTTAAGCAGAGTGAATAGACTACTTTGTAGTTTAATTCTTCCAATTACTTTAGTAGGAACTGTAACTCCTAATGTGCTTGCGGATCAGCGTTCAGGGATGACGGTGATTAACGGGCAAGTTCAGGCAATCACTGACGGTTTAGTTACTACAATTACTAATAGTCCAAATGCGATTATTAATTGGGAGAAATTCAACATAGGTACAGATGAATTAGTAAAATTCGTACAAGATAATGCTAATTCAGCAGTACTTAACCGTGTAATTGGGGGTGAGGTTTCGAACATTCTCGGTCAATTACAATCAAATGGTAAAGTGTTTATTGTTAACCCAGCTGGCATTATCTTTGGGGAAACGGCTAGAGTTGATGTGGCAAGTTTAGTAGCTTCGACTTTAGATCTTAGCGATGAAGACTTTATCAACGGTAACTATGTTTTTAATCAAGAAAAAGATCAAGCCTTAGCGTCAGTACTTAACCAAGGGATAATTAAGGTTAATGATGACGGTACTCTTGCCCTACTGGGGGGGGTAGTAACTAATTACGGCGTACTAGAAGCTCGCAATGGTACAGTTTACCTTTTAGCGGGACAAACAATTACCATTCAAGATCTTGATAACCCTTTAATCTCTTATAAAGTTGTTGCTGGTAATACAGCAGTAAACTTAGGAGAAATAGTTTCAAAAAGAGCTTACCTATTAGCGAATAAAGTAGCTAATGGTTATACAGCGGTAAACGAATTTGCAGATGTAATTTCTGCAAAAGATTCAGCAGCTAAAGCGACAATTACAGCTTCGGGAGAAGTAGTGCTTTATGGGGCTTCTGAATCAGATCAAATCCATACAACTGCAGAAAATAACAGCCTTTTAGCTCAAGGCAATAACACTTTATCAGGATTAGTGGTTAACAATGGTACGCTTAATACCGCTAATCAAACTGGCAAAGCAGGCAATGTAAAAGTTTTAGCAGACACGGTGGTTCTTGGATCAGCTTCGCATATTAATGCTTCAGGTGTTGAAGGTGGATATGTAAATGTAGGTGGTGATCTTACAGGACAAGGCAAGCTAAAACTAGCGAATACAACAATCGTTGCCACAGGTTCTACTATTAATGTCTCTGGTACCTCAGGAAATGCAGGTACAGCTATTGTTTGGGGTAATGCAGCCTCAGTTGACGGTGTATTCTTAGCTACATCGGAAGGTGCTACTGGTGGTTTTATTGAAACCTCTGGTCACTATATTGAAGTTAACGGTAACTTCGAAGTAAATACAAGTTCTTCTCTTGGAGATGATTATGCTGGTACTTGGTTGCTAGACCCTGCAAGTATTAATATAAATAGTTCGGGATCAGACACTACTACTTCTACACAATCAGGTGATACAACTACGATTACTTGTACTACGGGTACAGCTAGGGTGTTAGATTCAACCGTTGTAACTGCACTTAGTACGACTAATGTATTGATTACAACAGGAGAAGGCTCTACTACTCAATGTATTTCTCTTAATAACGGTGCTAATATCACCTCAACCTCAGGTTACAATTTAACTTTAGTTGCAGGTAATAACATTCGTATTAATGGTACTATTAATATTACAGGTAATTTAACAGCAGAGTTCTTAAATACATCTGGTACAAGTAATTTTACGGTAAATGGTAATTTAACCGCCAAGGACGTATCTTTAAACGGAACAAATACTAGATTTAATTCTACCAATACCTCATCGGTAGCAATAAATAATTTAACTGCGAACAATATAAGTTGTTTTACCGTAGGTGGTAACTTCTCTGCCAACGACGTAACTTTAAATGGTAATAGTCTTGCATTTAACATAAATAATGGTAGTGATAAAGCTACTTTAACAGGTAATTTAACCGCAACTTGTGTATCTAGTTTTATTCTTAATAGAGCGTTAGAAGTTAAAGATATTTCCGTGACAGGAAATTTCACGTATAGCTCAAATAGCTCTACTGCTACAATTACCGCAGAGAATATAACTTTAAATGGAACAAGAGGATTTGTTGCCCCAGCGAGCATAACCGCAAAAAATATTAATCTTTCAGGGGCTATAACTAGTATTACGATTAATAGTGGTGCTCCAATTACTCTTGAAGGTGATTTTAATGCAAACTCTACAGGAACTACATTTAATGTAAATGTAGGGGATAAGATTAAGGCTAATAATTTAAATTTAACAGCTACAGCTGCTAATGGGATTAAATTTTTAGCAAATAATGAAACGTCTGGTTTAGAACTAAATAGTGCTCTATTTATAGGTGGAGGATCGGTTACTCTTACTAAAGGTAATCAAGGGTATGTAATTAATAATAGTATTGAGTTAAGAACGGGTACTACAACTGCAAGCTCTGCAGGATTAACATTTAATGCAAGTGGTTTAACCGCATCTCAAGCTAAATTTGGAAATATTACCGTAAATACCGCTCCTGCTACCTCTACAACAAATTTAATAACAGCTAAATTAGAATTTACAAATTCTAGCAGTACAACAATGTACATTAGTGATATTAATTATGTGGCAGGCACCTACTCTCCTTGTATGAGTTTAACTATTAACCATACAACGGTTAATTTAAGTAACTATAGTGCTACGGAATTAGGTTTATCAGCATTTACAATTGAGAATGCTTGCCTAACTTCTTCAGAATCAAGTACGCTTAATTTTGGAGCAGTTACTGCGTTTGAAGGAATTAACTCAACTATAAGTGGGTTTAATAGTCTAGAAATGGAGATAGGTACTGCAAGTAAGATTTCTAATTCTAGTGTTTCTTTAAATGGTAATGTTACTATTACTGGTTACAATATGCTTTATATTCAAGATGGCTCGAAAATTAGTGCAAAGAATATAAATTTAGATGTACAGCAGTATAATTTAGTTAATTCTAATTTAACCGCACAAGAGTATATCAATACTACAGTTGGAGCTGGAACTACTATAAATAACTCAAACATATCTGCAAAAGATGTGAATTTAGTTATGAAAGGTGAGTCTGGAACTAATATATATGCAATTACAGATTCAAATCTTACAGTTAGTGATCAATTTTCATTTATAGTTAATTCTACTGCATCTTCTTCTACTGCCGCATTAGCTTTTAATAATAGTAATGTATCTACTGGTAGTTTTAGTGTAAATCAAACTGATAGTTCATTAGTGGCTAATGTACAAGTAACATCAGATAAATCTCAAATTGATGTAAAAACTGGAGATTATAGCGTTACGGTAAGAGAGGGACAAAAACTTGATTATAGAGTTGATGGTGAAAGCTCTATCAATGTTGAGCAAGGAAATTACACCATCAAAACTTCTGGATCTAGTACAGGTTCATCTTATGTAGTTAACGGGGCAAATGTTGTAGTTAATAAAGATATATTAATTGATGGTTTTAGTTCGGTAACTATTACGAATGAATCTGCGACAGAAGACTTAGATGCGAGATCTAAATTTGTTTCAAATTCGTCAGATATTAATATTACTAATGTTTCTGGTACTCTAAAAATCCAAGGATATCAAGTACTAGCTGAAGGTACATCTGGTGGTACGGTAAATGTTTCGGTAGGAACTTTATCTACTAAGTACAGTAATATTAATGCTAGTGACTCTGTAAATTTAGAAGCAGAGACCGCTCTTTCTATCGTAGACTGCACAACTATAAATGCTACTAATAGTATTAATCTCGAAAGTTCCACAGGGATTTTAGAGACTTATAATTCTGCTTTAAATGCTACAGATATAGTATTAGAAGGGAAAAATATTCAAATCGGTAGTGGTGAAGATTCTAATACTAATGTTAGTGCCTCTAATTTTGTAAAAGTTAATGCTACAGAGGATCTAACTTTATCTGGATCAAGTGGCGATAGTCTAACTCAAGTTTCTGGGGTAAATGGAGTAATTTTACATTCTGATGCTAGCTTTACCAACTCAGATGGTGATAAGCAGGCTCAAGTATACTCTTCTAATGGTAATGTTAATGTAACAACTACTAGTGGAATTCTTGCTGCCAAAAATATAAATGCTACAGGTCAAAGTGTATATCTTAAATCAGCAAGTTCTGAAGGTATTGCTCTTTTAAATACAACTTTAACTGCAACTAATGAAACTGTAGGTACGATTGAAGTTAATGCAAGTGCGGGTTCAATCTCACAAGAAGAATCTGAAGGTAAATATGTAAATCTAAACTCACCGAATAATATCACTGTAGCGGCACAAGAAGATATAGGTTTAACTTACTTTAATGCAACTGCAAAAAGAAATATTACGTTTACTAACAAAATTGGTGATAGTGATGTAACAGGTGACTTATGTGTAACTCATGGTTATAACGTAAATGCTGGTGGAGTTTTATTATTTGAGTCAGATGGGGCTTTAACTGTAGCTTCTGAAGAGGCTACAAAACCTTTATCAGTAGTATCTCAATCAGTTAAAGGTGTTGCAAAAGGTGATATTCGTATTGCGAATACATCGATTAATACTACTATGACTCAAGAAGACGGTACTCTAGAAACTGGTGATGTTAATTTTACATCAGAAACTGGTAGTACTTCATACGAAGATTCGAAAATCATTGCGAAGAATTTCAATTCAACGGCTTATACTTCATTTAGTTTTACAAATGTAGCTCTTACAGCAAATGAAACTACGAGTATTGTTGTAAAAGATTCAACGTCTAGTGAAGAATCTTTATTACAGTGTTCAACTTTAATAGCTAATGAAACAACAATAACTTCAGGTGGTCTATTAAAAGTTAATACTGATAATGACAGTGTGACTACGGTTGTTACATCTAAATCAGGTAAAACCGATATTACCGTAAATAATGGTGGTATTGAAGCTAAAAACTTTGTTGCTAATGCAACTACTTCAGTAGATTTAACCACCAGTGAAGATATTACTTTAACTTGTACCACTTTATATGCTCCACAGAATGTAAATGTTACTTCTGGTGGTAGCTTAACGGTTGAAACAGATGGTGAAACCAACATTACTTCTGCAGAAGTTAAATTATATGCGGAAAGTGACTTAAGTTTAGCTGGAGAAAATACTAAAGTTAACGCTACTGATGGTAATGCAAGTTTAACCTCGAATACAGGTTCAATTAACGTTAGAGAAAAAGCTCAAGTTAATGCAACTAAAGATGTTGAGTTAACGGCTACAGCTGGTAGTGTTACTATCGAAGATGGAGCTAAGTTAAATTCTTCTACACAATCTGTAGAAGTTGAAGCTGGTGATGCGATTACAATCTCTAGTAGTGAAACTGATGTTTACGCTAAAGTAAATGTTAACTTAACTGCAGAAAATGGTGTATCTATTGAAGAAGCTACAGTAACTGCAGAAACTGGTGCTATTAATATTCATTCAAATGCAGATAGCGTAAGTGCTTCTAGTGCAACCTTAACTGCAGCTAAAGATGTTAACGCAACTGCAACCGCTGGTACTGTAACTTTATCAGAAACAACAGTAACTGCTGGTGAAGATATTAATGTAACCGCTCAAGGGGTGATTGTAGAAAGTAGTTCAAGTTTAACTTCAGGTGCTGATAATTCTATTACCCTAAATGCTACAGCTACGGATCAAGAATTAAAAGTTGAATCTTCAACTTTACAAACTAAAGTTTTAGATATAGATTCAAATAGTGCAATTACTATTTCTGAGTCTACTTTAAATGCTACAGAAAATGCTTCGATCGTAGGGCATAGTGCTGATGTAACTCTATCAAAAGTAGAGTTAGCTTCTCCTGATACGACAATCGCAACTAATACTAGTGGTGATGTAAATATCAATAGTGAATCTAACATTACTGGTAGATCTTTAAATATTACTTCAGCAGGAGCTTTAACTACAGAAGGTAGCTCTAAACTTGGTAATGAAAGTACTACAGCTTTAACCTTAAAAGCTGTAAATGATCTAAAAGTAAGTGATAGTTCAGAATTAGCAGCTACTGCAATTACCTTAAATTCATCATCTTCTAGCGTAAATATAGAAAATGCTAAAGTTGGTAATGAAAATACAACAAGCGTAGATATAGCTGCGACAAATGTAGTAAGTGTAACTGATAGTTCTGAAGTTAAAGCTAAAGAAAGAGTTAACTTAACTGCAGTCAACGAAGTTAAATTAAGTAGCTCTGAGGTTACTGTAAGTGAGTCTGCAGGTGTAATAAAAGTTGACTCAACAGAAGGTTCAGTGACTTTTGAAGATGGAGTAACTTTATCTGCAAAAGGTAATGTTGATATCACTGCAAATACATGTGTAAGTGCTACCGGTGATAACAACTCAATTACCTCAGAAGAAGGTAAAGTAACTATTACTGCAAATTCTAGTGATGTGACTTTAGAGTCAACTACCGTTAGCGGTAAAACTGGAGTAACGGTAAATGCTACTTCAGGAAGCATTAGTGCAAGCAATGGTGAACTTAAATCAGAATCAGGCGATGTTGCCTTAAATGCAAAAACTGATATCACCTTAGCAAGCAACAATGTTGAAGCAGAAACAGGTAATGTAACCTTAACCACAACTGAAGATGGAACTGTAGCAATTAAAGATGGTTCTACTCTATCAGGTAAAAATGTTAATGTTACTTCTGCAGGATCAATTGAAGTAGAAGGATCAGGTACAGCTATTACCTCAACAGAAGAAAATGTTACTTTAACGGCCTCAAATTCTTTAACTGTGAATGAAGCTACTGTAACCGCTGCGAAAAATGCGGTATTAACTGCAGCAACAGGAGAGGCAAGCTTAACTTCAACTACTGTAACTGCAAGTAATGGTGAAGCAACGGTAACGGCTGCAACAGGCTTAACTTTAGATAAGGCTATTCTTACAGCAACAGAAAACGTTAGTGCAACTACGACTTCAGGTTCAGTAACTGCTACTGAAGCTAAATTAAGTGGTACTAATGCTACTTTAGCAACGGCTAATGGTGAGTTATCAGCTACAGATTCAACTGTAACAGCAACTTCAGGTGATGCTAATGTAAGTGCAACTAAAGGGTTAACTTTAAGTAACACTACAGTATCTGCATCAGGTAATGCAAGTGTGACAACTAGTGGTGGTGATGTAACAACTAGTGATAACACTAAAGTAAGTGGAACTACTGCAACTCTATCTGCTACTGCAGGTGCTGTGAATGCTAAAGATACAACAGTTTCAGCAACTACAGGTGCTGCTACAGTTAAAGCAGCAACTGGTTTAACTTTAGAAAATACTACCGTTAATTCTACTTCATCAGATGCTAGTGCAACTACAACTTCAGGTAATGTAGAAACAAGTGGTAACACTAAAGTAGAAGGTACAAGTGCAACCTTATCTACAGAATCGGGTACTCTTTCTGCTACAGATACATTAGTAAATGCTACTAATGGGGAAGCAAAAGTAAGTGCTACAGGTGACTTAAGTCTAAATAATGCTTCAGTAGTTGCTACTGGTAATGCAAGTGCAACTACTACTTCAGGTAATATAGAAGCAAGTGGTAACACTAAAGTAGAAGGTACAAATGCAACCTTATCTACAGATTCAGGAACGCTTTCAGCTACAGATACATTAGTAAATGCAACTGATGGTGAAGCAAAAGTAAGTGCTACAGGTGACTTAAGTCTAAACAATGCTTCAGTAGTTGCTACTGGTAATGCAAGTGCAACTACTACTTCAGGTAATATAGAAGCAAGTGGTAATACTAAAGTAGAAGGTACAAATGCAACCTTATCTACGGATTCAGGAACGCTTTCAGCTACAGATACATTAGTAAATGCAACTGAAGGTGAAGCAAAAGTAAGTGCTACAGAAGACTTAACTCTAAACAATGCTTCAGTAGTTGCTACCGGTAATGCAAGTGCAACTACTACTTCAGGTAATGTAGAAGCAAGTGGTAATACTAAAGTAGAAGGTACAAATGCAACCTTATCTACAGATTCAGGAACACTTTCAGCTACAGATACTTTAGTAAATGCTACTAATGGTGAAGCAAAAGTAAGTGCTACAGAAGACTTAACTTTAAACAATGCTTCAGTAGTTGCTACCGGTAATGCAAGTGCGACGACTACTTCAGGTAATGTAGAAACAAGTGGCAATACTAAAGTAGAAGGTACAAATGCAACCTTATCTACAGATTCAGGTACGCTTTTAGCTACAGATACTTTAGTAAATGCTACTAATGGTGAAGCTACTGTAAGTGCAACGGGTAACTTAACGTTAAGTAATACTTCAGTAAATGCTACGGGTAATGCAAGTGCAACGACGACAAATGGAGATGTTAATGCTTCTAGCAACTCTGTAATTAGTGGTGCAAATGCAACCTTATCAACTGCTAATGGTAATTTAACCGCAAATAATACTACCGTAACTGCTTCAACCGGTGATGCTAAAGTAGAAGCGACTAAAGCTTTAACTTTAACTAACACTACAATTACAGCTTTAAACGGTAATGCAAGTGCTTCTACCGCAGGTGATGTTGTAACTACAGATGTTAACATTACTGCTGAAAATGCAAGTTTAACAACTACAGGTGGTAGTTTATCAGCAACAAGAACTGTAGTTAACTCAACTAAAGGCGATGCTGTTGTAAGTGCTACAAGTGATTTAACTTTAGTAGATACCAATGTAACTGCGACTTCAGGTAATGCGAGTGCAACGACAACTTCAGGAGCAGTAAATGCAACTAATGCTACGGTAAGTGGTACAAGTGCTACTTTATCGACTGATAATGGTGCGGTATCTGCAACTAACACTAGTGTGACTGCAACTACTGGTGAAGCTAAAGTAAGTGCAACTACAGGTTTAACTTTAGATGGTGCGAAAGTAACTTCTGCGTCAAACAATGCGAGTGCAACTACAACTTCAGGTGCGGTAACAGCAACTAACTCTACTGTGAGTGGGGTGAGTGCAACTCTAGCAACTGATAATGGTGCTGTATCTGCAACCAACACTAGTGTGACTGCAACTACTGGTGAAGCTAAAGTAGTAGCAACTACAGGTTTAACTTTAGATGGTGCGAAAGTAACTTCTGCGTCAAACAATGCAAGTGCAACTACTACTTCAGGTGCTGTAAATGCAACTAATGCTACAGTAAGTGGTACAAGTGCAACTTTATCGACTGGTAATGGTGCTGTATCTGCAACCAACACTAGTGTGACTGCAACTACTGGTGAAGCTAAAGTAAGTGCAACTGCAGATTTAACTTTAGATGGTGCGAAGGTAACTTCTGAGTCAAACAATGCAAGTGCAACTACAACTTCAGGATCAGTAAATGCAACTAATGCTACGGTAAGTGGTACAAGTGCTACTTTATCAACTGGTAATGGTGCTGTATCAGCAACTAACACTAGCGTAACAGCAACCACAGGTGCGGCAATCGTAAGTGCAACTAAAGATTTAGATTTAAATGCAACTTCAGTAACATCGACAGGTGATGTTGCAAGTGCAACAACGACTGAAGGTAATGTAACTACTTCTAATGGCTCTAAAGTAAGCGGTACAAGTGCAACCTTATCTACAGGTTCAGGTAAAGTATCAGCAACAGCTACGGAAGTAACCGCTACTACTGGTGCAGCAACTGTAAGTGCAACTACTGGTTTAGATTTAAATGCTACTTCAGTAACCTCTGAAAGTGGAGCAGCAAGTGCAACTACGACTACAGGTGATGTAACTGCAACTAATAGTTCTAAAGTTAGTGGTACTAGTGCGACGGTAGAAACTAAGTCAGGTTCTGTAAGTCTTGCTAATACTGCCGTAGAAGCAACTGCTGGTGAAGCTAAAGTATTAGCTACGGATTCAATTACGGTTACTGATTCAACCGTAAACGCTACCGAGAATGCAACTGTAGTAACTAATGGTGCAGTAAGCTTAACTAATACTGAAGTTCACTCTTCAGGTGCAGCTGTAAGTGTGGTATCTAATACTTCAACTACTACTGTTACAGGTTCGAATATTACTTCAGTAGCAGGAACTAACTTAACCGGTAATGCTGCTTTAAGTATTAGTGCTAACTCAAATGTAAGCTCTTCTGCTGGTACAGCTCGTTTACTTTCAACCAATGGTGCAGTAACGGTTTCAGATTCAAATGTAACCGGAGCAACTGATGTTGACGTAGACGGTCAAGCAGTTACTTTCAAAGAAAGTGCAAAACTAGTTGCAACTAATACTAATGCGAATATGTCAATCATTGCTCACAATGGAGCAGTAACCATTGATGCTTCGCATGTAGAATCTCCAGATACTTCGATTTCTACCTTAACGGAAGGAACAAATGTAAGTATTGTTAATAGCTCTACTATTATTGGTACGAAATTAAATGTGACTTCTGCGGGTGGGGTGAATATAACTTCGTCTACGGTAGGTAACGGGGATACAGATACTGTATTAGTAAAAGGTAATACTAATGTTTCAGTGGATGGCTCTAATGTAACCTCAAAAGCGGGAACTAACATTACAGGTAATGGTTCAGTAACCATTGCAAACAACTCTAATGTTACTTCTCATGAGGGGACAGCAAGAGTTTACTCTCCAAATGGAGCAGTAACTATTGATAAATCTAATGTTACGGGTAACACTAGTGTAGATATTGACTCAGGTACAAGTACTACAATTAGCAATAACTCTAATGTAACCGCTACAGATTCAAATAGTAATATCTCAATTATTGCTCACAATGGTAATGTATCAATCTCAGGTTCTCATGTAGAGTCTCCGGATACTTCAATCTCTACCTTAAACAATGGTAATGTAAGTGTTGTAGATGGTTCGACTATTATTGGAACTAAAGTGAACATTACTACAGGTGGTAATGTAAATATTACTGGATCTAATATTACTGATCCTAATGCAACTACAGAATCTAATAGCACTATTAAAGTTCAAGCTAATGGTTCAATTACGGCAAACAACTCGAACTTCTCAACTACGGTAATTGACTTCGATGGTAATACAGGAATTTCAATTAACAATTCGAACTTCCCAGCATTACATAATATTTCAATTATTTCAGGTAATGGTTCGATTGAGATTACTAACTCTACTGGAGGTTCACCAGATACAAGTATCTCTTCGCCAAATGGTACCGTAAACATTACTGATAGTAATATTACTGGGACTAAGACCAATATTACCGCAGGTGGTAATATCACAGTAGTTGGTTCTAACTTAACTGATCCAAACGCAAGTACCGATTCTAATAGTACCGTAAAAATTGAATCTAATGGTTCAATCACCGTAAATAGATCGAATATTTCTACTACGGTAATTGACTTTGATGGTAATACCGGAGTTACAATTAACAATTCTAACTTCCCAGCGTTACACAATGTGTCAATTATCTCTGGTAATGGCTCAATTAATATTACCAACTCAAATGGTGGTTCTCCGGATACCAGTATCTCAACGCCAAATGGTTCAGTGAACATTACTGAAAGTAATATTACCGGAACTAAGACCAATATTACCGCTGGTGGTAATATCACGGTAGTAGGTTCTAACTTAACTGATCCAAATGCAAGTACCGATTCGAATAGTACCGTAAAAATTGAATCTAATGGTTCAATCACCGTAAACAGATCGAATATCTCTACTACGGTAATTGACTTTGACGGTAACACAGGAGTTACAATTAACAATTCTAACTTCCCAGCGTTACACAATGTGTCAATTATCTCAGGTAATGGCTCAATTAATATTACCAACTCAAATGGTGGTTCTCCGGATACAAGTATCTCTTCACCAAATGGTTCAGTGAACATTACTGAAAGTAATATTACTGGTACGAAAACAAATATTACTGCTGGTGGTAATGTAACCGTAGTTGGTTCTAACTTAACCGATCCAAATGCAAGCAAAGATTCGAATAGTACGGTAAAAATTGAAACCAATGGTTCAATCACCATTGACAAGTCAAATACCTCAACTACGGTAATTGACTTTGATGGTAATACAGGAATTACGATTACTAACTCTAACTTCCCTGCATTACACAATGTATCAATTATTTCAGGTAATGGTTCAATTAATATTACCAACTCAAGTGGTGGTTCACCGGATACAAGTATCTCTTCACCAAATGGTTCAGTGAACATTACTGATAGTAATATTACTGGTACTAAGACCAATATCACTGCAGGTGGTAATATCACGGTAGTAGGTTCTAACTTAACCGATCCAAATGCAAGTACCGATTCGAATAGTACCGTAAAAATTGAATCTAATGGTTCAATCACTGTAAATAGATCGAATATTTCTACTACGGTAATTGACTTTGACGGTAACACAGGAGTTACAATTAACAATTCTAATTTCCCTGCATTACATAATGTGTCAATTATCTCGGGTAACGGATCAATTAATATTACCAACTCAAGTGGTGGTTCACCGGATACAAGTATCTCAACCCCTAATGGTTCTGTAAACATTACTGAAAGTAATATTACTGGTACTAAGACCAATATTACTGCAGGGGGTAATGTAACGGTAATTGGTTCGAATATTACTGATCCTAATGCGACAACTGAGTCAAATAGTACGGTAAAAATTGAAACCAATGGTTCAATTACTATTGATAAGTCAAATACTTCAACTACGGTAGTTGACTTCGATGGTAATACAGGTATCACTATTACTGATTCTGAAATCCCGGGCTTATATAACATCTCGATTATTTCAGGTAATGGCTCAACCAACATTACCACAAGTAATGTAGGTTCTCCGGATACCAGTATCTCAACTCCAAATGGTTCAGTAACTATTACTGAAAGTAATATCACCGGTACAAAAGTTAATATTACTGCACCGAATATTACCATTACTTTAACTAATATTACGCCTGATGGTGATGTGACCATTAAAGTACCTGATGAAAGTAGTACACCAAATTCAACTATCAACATTACGGGTAGTAATATTAATACTCCAAATGGTAATATAACCATTACCAATGAAAATGGTACGGTAACTTCGAATAATTCGAATTACTCAACGCCAAATGGTAATACGAACATTACGGGAGAAAATGTTTCTCTCACCAGTTCGAACTTCTCTGGAAATAACCAAACGATTATTGCCAATAACTCATTAGTAAATATCACTAATAGTTACACCAATAGTTCGAATAATCCAGGAAGCACGATAATTATTTGTCGTAACTGTCCACAAACGGTAAGCTCTGAAGAAGAGTACTACTATCAAGAACATCAAACCCACCAACGTGATCTTCACTATCAAGTAGGACGTGATGTAGGTCGTGATACTAATAATGCGACCATCTCAAGTGATGAACCTCTAGATAGTAATAAAGGCTCAGAAAGTGATTATGTGTTAGTGGCAGAGAGTAACCAAGGCAATAATAGTGGTCAAAATAACGCTAACAATAGTGATAATGCTAACGATAGCAATAGCAATAGACGTTATCTCTATAGTGATGATAACAACATCACCATTGAAGATATTAACGCTCTTGAAAGTGCTGGCGTAAGTAGTCTTGAAACTTGTTATGTAATTGCTGACACTATTCTTGCTGAATACAATCCAGCAACTATTGCTCAACATGCTGATGAAATTAAAGCTAAATTAGCTCAACTTGGAGTTACTCCAACTGATTTAGAGAAATTTGTGAAGGCATGTAGCAAATATGCTTACTGGGGTAATAAAGTACGTAGTTAAAAGCTAAGCTTTTTAGTTTTTAACTAGCTTTAAGGACAGCTCGTTTTGAGCTGTCCTTTTCAGTTTTTGAGAATTAATTGTTGCAAGTTATGTTTTAGAGAAATTGATTATTGATTAAGATCTTGGCAAATGTGATTAATCTTTATATAATGATAAATTCCTCTCAAACAGTTATTTTGTCAATGAAATTAAAAATTAGATTAAAAGAAAAAGTATTGAGAGTTAAGCAAATACCTTTGCCTTTTGGCTCTCATTCTCTTGAGCAAGCTCTCAATCGCTTAAGACAGCTTGTGCAAAGTTTACAGAATTTAGGTACTAAAGAAAGTAATAATTTAGCTCAATTACTTAGAACAACATTTATGGCAATAATGTTTGCTAAATTAACTAAAGCCGTGGCAAAACCAAGAGCTTTTTCGCTCTTTGAAGGTTTTATTGATAAGAGTGAAGATCCACAAACTTTAGCTTATTTAGGACTTAAAGCTGAAGATTTAATTTTGCCTCATTCGCACTATCGAGTAAAAATCTTTATTAAAGATCCTCAAATTTGGCAAGATTTTTGGCAACCTAAATATATTTTGGTATTTAAAGGTACTGGAATTTTGTTTCTTGATGACTGGGAAAATAATATCCAGCAGGCTTTAGGAAAAGAGTCCAAATATTACCAGCACGCAATTAAGTTAGCTAAAGCTATAGTTTCAGCTCATAAAAGTGCAGAGGTTTATGCGGTAGGACATTCTTTAGGTGGGGGATTGGCTACGGTTTTTGCGATGGTTTCAGGAGCTAAAGCCATAACTTATAATGCAGCAGGAATTAGTGAAAATACCCTGATGGAAGCTAGATATGATTGTAAGAATATTGATGCTTATTATGTAAAAGGTGAGGCTTTACAAGCTTTACAACAAAAGTTTTCGCATCAGTTTCATGACCTAGATATTTATCGTTGGCATGTAAATTTAAGTAGGATTCATCCTTTACCTCAAAGTAGAGGAATAAATCATATAGTAACAGCTGGTTTAACTTCTCTTGATAAGCATTTTGTGAGAACGGTAATTCGTGGTCTCAATAAGCAATTGTTAAGTTTAGAACAGCAAGCCCTTAAATTAATTAACGTAAAAAGGTAAGAGATGATGTTTCTCTTACCTTTTGCTATATCTGCTTTTTTATTTTAAACCTGCAAGTTCGCGAAGAAGAGCTGCTTTATCAGTGTTTTCCCAACTAAATCCTTCTCTTCCGAAGTGTCCATAGTTGGTGGTTTTACGGTAAATAGGTTTTAATAAATCTAATTCTTTAATTAAACCATATGGACGTAAATCAAATACTTCTTTAATTAATTGGGTTATTTTTTCACGAGGAACTACTTCTGTACCAAAAGTTTCTACGAATACTGATGTAGGTTCTGCTACCCCAATTGCATAAGAGAATTGTACTTCACAACGTTTTGCTAAACCTGCAGCCACAATATTTTTTGCTACATGACGAGCTGCGTAAGCTGCTGAACGGTCAACTTTTGATGGATCTTTACCAGAGAAAGCACCACCACCGTGACGTGCAGCACCGCCGTAAGTATCCACAATAATTTTACGTCCAGTTAAACCACAGTCACCTAAAGGACCACCAATTACAAAACGACCTGTTGGGTTAATTAAGAAACGAGTATCCTTATCGATCCACTCTGCTGGCAAAGTAGGTTTAATAATTTCTTCAATTACACCTGCACGAATTTCTTCATTTGAAACTTCAGGGCTATGTTGAGTTGAAAGAACTACAGTGTCGATACCTACAATTTTGTCGTCTTGATATTTAAAAGTAATTTGTGATTTAGCATCAGGACGTAACCAGCCTAAAATTCCGGTTTTACGGCATTCTGCTTGACGTCTAACTAAGCGGTGAGCATAAGTAATAGGTGCTGGTAGATAAGCATCGGTTTCGTCGGTTGCATAACCAAAAATAATTCCTTGGTCACCAGCTCCTTGATCTAGTTCGCTTTCACGATCTACACCTTGGTTAATATCACCTGATTGTTTACCAATACATGAAAGTACGGCACAAGTGTTACCATCAAAGCCAAGTTCAGATGTGTTATAGCCAATTTCGTTTACAGTTTTACGAGCAATTTCTTCAACATCAACCCAAGCTGAGGTGGTAATTTCTCCACCTACAAGGATTAAACCTGTTTTTACATAAGATTCACAAGCTACACGAGCACGTGGATCTTTTTCTAAAATTGCATCTAATACTGAATCTGAAATTAAATCAGCAACCTTGTCTGGATGTCCTTCACTAACTGATTCTGAAGTAAATAAGTATTGTGTCATAAGCCTATCCTTAATGAGTTTGTCGTCCTTCATTTGCTCAGTTAATGAGGACATTAGTGGTACAAAAATCTAGTTAAAATATAGATGTGTTTTTTATATTTAATAGAGTTATTATACTTTTATTTTGTAAATAGTAAAAGTATTTTAAACAATTCTAAATATTTTGTTTATAAAAATGTCTATACGTTAAAAAATTGCGAGAAAAAGAAGAGTGGGAGTGGAGTATAACCTTAAAGTTTTTAGGGTTAATATTTTAAAGTTGAACTTTAGGACTAAAATTATCTTAAGGTTGAGTTTGAGATTACTTTTTAGGAGTTATGCCAAG
>NZ_NRJF01000030.1 GCF_003585965.1 Psittacicella gerlachiana
CTGTATATGTTTGTCTCAAAAGTCTTAAGCTTTTAAAGTAAGAAGAAATAACTAACTCTAGAATAATTTTAATAAGAAAAAAGACTCTTAAAAGTCATAGAACCAAGCTATCTCTTTATAAACATAGATTACTTTACGTCAGAATTATTAGAAATTGATCTCTCTAAGTAGTACATAACTTTTAAGTAATACTTAAGTAAGATACTTCAGAAAAATGTTTTAACATTTTTCTGATATGTCCTGGACATATCAGCGAAATTTAATACCAACTATGTAGTTTCTCTACTTAAAATCAAGCTTAACTCCACTGTTTTTACTCGTAAAAAGCCTCTGAAATTCTCCCTTAAGTCAACCTTAATTCGCTTCTCGTTTCATAAGTAAACTTAGAGCAGATTTATTAATGAGAGGCTCAAAAGCACCAAAAAAAATTAAGATATTTCAGTGTTTTAGAGTTTTAATTACTTTTTAAGTTGTAATCACTTTACTTAGCCATTGATTTCTTTTATTACATTACAAACTTCTCCTCTCAAGAAAGCAAAAGCAAATTACTAATGATGAAAATTTTCGTTTAACTAAAGTTTACATCTTAATTGCCTCTATTTGCACATACCACAAAAATTTTGCTTCCAAACTTGAGAGAAAAAATATAGTTTATAAATATTTTCATATATGTGTGGACTATACCCAAAATATCCTATAGTTTTTTCTTAAGCTTCTGAAAATCTTTCTTCATAATCTCCGCAAAGCTTAATAAATTAACCATTAAAAGCACCAAAGGTATAATTTATCTTGGTTTTGAAGTTTTCCTTTGAGATTTTATACTGCAATCTCTCACTAGACTTACTTATCAACACCCTAAAGTCACTCTAAAATCATCTTAAAGTTAGAGTAAACAAAATTATCATTATTTTGTATAATTTTGCAATTTCGTATGTATTCTTTGTATAATCTTGCTTAATTTTGCAATTTGATATAATTTGACACTTAGAGCTTCAAGTCTCTTATCTCAAACCAAAGCTCTAGTCTCCTAACCTCTAACCTTAAAAAAAGAGTTTGCACGTAAAGTCTTTAAGAAAATTAACTCCAATCTTCAAAAGCTTAAAAAATTAAGAAAACTCATAGGTATATTTGTAGTTTGTAATTAAAATTCTTCCCTCTGTCCTAGTAATCAGTTATTAGGACTATATTTATGTTTGTACTTTTTATTCAATTTTATTGAGTACTTTTTTAAGTATTTTTGCACTGCTTTTTTCTCAATTTGTCAAGCAAAAAAGCTGTAGTAATGTGTTAGCTCTTTTGAATAACAGATTATTATGAATAAAAAATATAAACTAAAATTTAACCGTCATACTCTCTCCCTTGATGCGGTTTCCGAACTTGCTTCTAATTGCGTTACCGGTTCAATTAAGCAAGAGCAAGTTCCAACAACCAGCTCCACTAATAAAACCTTTACATTTAATAAAATACAACAGTTTGTAAATAAAGTTATTGTTCCAGTTGGCTTAACTACCAGCGTAGCTTATGCTGATGAGGCAGCTCGTACAGGAATGCAAGTTATTAATGGTCGAGTAGATGTAATCACTAATGACCTTGTAACTACAATTACTAACTCTCCCAATGCAATTATTGAATGGCACAAATTCAATATAAACAATCATGAAATCGTAAAATTTATCCAAGAATCAAATAACTCAGCCGTCCTCAACCGCGTGCTGGGCGGAAGCGTGTCCCAAATTCTTGGACAATTAGAATCTAATGGTAAGGTTTTTCTGGTTAACCCAGCAGGAATTGTTTTTGGAGCAAATGCTCAAGTGGATGTTGCTGGTTTGGTAGCCTCAACCTTGGATATCACCAATGATAACTTTTTACAAGGTGATTATGTCTTTAATCAAGACAAGGATAAAGCAATTACCAAAATCTTAAACCAAGGGATGATTAAAGTAAATGCTGATGGAAGTCTCGCATTAATTGGCGGACAAGTAATTAATACGGGAACTCTTGAAGCAAGAAATGGCACTATCTATCTACTTGCTGGACAATCGATTAGTATTCAAGATCTCAACAACCCTTTAATCTCTTATAAAGTTACAGCAGAAAACCAAGCAGTAAACCTTGGAACAATTTTAGGGCAAAATGTAGCAATGGTGGCAAATAAGGTAGCACATGGACAAAACAATGAAGCTACTTTTGCCGATATTATGTCGAGTTATGGACAACAAACTACTACTGCAACCATTGATGCAAATGGCAATGTAATCCTTTATGGAGCAGGGACGGTAAAAAATGACACCCTAAATGTCCTTAATGCTCAGGATGCTAAGATTAGTACCCATAAAGATAGTATTGTAGTGACTAACGGCACAATTAAGTCGCAAGGCGGTAAAGTACAGGTATTAGGGGATGCGGTACGCTTAAGTAGCCAGACAAAAATTCAAAGTAATGGTGGACAAATTCAAATCGGGGGTGATGCTGAAGGTAAAGGTGAGATTAAACTAGCAAACATTACACTTGTCGATCAAGGAGCAAAAATTAACTCTTCTGCTAAGGGGAATGCAGGTAATATTGCCCTATGGGGAAATACTGCTCTCGTAAGTGGAAACTTCTTTGCTGAATCAAAAACCGGTAAAGGGGGACTGATTGAAACTTCAGGTCACTACATTGATTTAGGGCAAGAATTTACGGTAAGTACGAAATCTGATCTAGGCAGAAACTACTATGGAACTTGGCTCTTAGATCCTCGAGATTTACTGATCGGTAATGGTACTAACTCAGAAGCTCCTGTTGCAGGTACATGGTGGTATAACGGTCAACTACCTATAAATGAATATGCAGATAGTCAAAATGGTAGAAGTGTCATCGTAGATTCACAAATTAATAGTCAACTTAGAAGCTCAGGTGTACTCCTATATGCTACTGCCAATATCTATATTGAAAATGCAAGAATTTCTGGTGATCATAATCTAAACATTTATACAAGTAGTGGTAATATGTCCATTACTAACTCTAGTTTTAATATTAAATATGGAGATTTATCCCTACAAGCAAAAGGATTTTCTGCTTCAACCTCAAACTTCACTGCTGCAAAAAATATTACCTTAGGTACTCATGATGCAAGCTATGATTATAGAGGCACCACTTTCAAAACAACTTTTAAAGACTCGCAAATAACAAGTAACTCAGGAGCCATCTACCTACGTTCTCATTCCTATGGAGGCTTAGAAGCAACTAACACTAATATCTCAGCTGCAGCTGGATATGTATATTTTCAGTTTAATGCTAATGCAACCTTTACTAATGTAAATTTAACTGCCAAAAACTTATCTTCTTCTCCTAATAGAGGACAAGCTTCAACCATTAATGCTACCAACTCTAGATTCAATGTTACCGGTGTAGCTACCATTAATAACACCCTCTCGAACTTAACCACGAACAATACTACTTTTAATGGAGCCGGTACAGGATCTTTTGAGATAAATGTAAGTAATGCTCTCCTCAATAATAGTAAGTTTAATGGTACTAATACTACGACAATTAGAACCACTAATGGGGCAATTAATGTTACCAACACTACTATCGAAGCTACCAACAATGCAACGCTACAAGCAGTTGAAGGAGACATTAACTTTAATAAAGCAGTAATCAATGTAAGTACTGGTTTATTAACCATTAACACCACTAACAACGCTACCTTAAATAACCAAGTTACCTTAAACTTAGGTACGCAAGCAAGTGTTTACTTAAATGCAGATATCAATGCCAAAGTTGATAACTTTAATGTTAAAGCAAATAATGTTTGTGTTTCCGGTGGTTGCGTTACAGTTAATACCGCTAAAATTGAAGCGAGTGGAAATTTAAATGTTACCGGAAAAACTAAAACCGAATTAACTAGTGTTACCGCTCAAGGGGCTACTGCAACCATTGATACCACCGCAGGAACTACTACCTTAAAAGACGGCAAAGTTAAGGCTACTACTGGAGCTGCAAGTGTAAGTGGTTCAAGTGAGGTAACTTTAACTAATGTTGCTGTGGAAGGAACTTCTGCGAGTGTAGTTTCTAGTGGTGGGGCTGCAAGTGTAACTGCAAGTAATGTTACAGCCTCTACGAGTGAAGCTAAAGTATCAGGAACTCAAGTAACTGTAACCAATGCGAATGTAACTTCAACCGGTGGAGCGGCAACTGTTAGTGCTACTACAGGAGCTGCTACAGTTTCTCAAGCAAAAGTTTCCGGAAGCTCAGCAAGTGTTACTTCAACCAGTGGTAAAACTAGTGTGACCTCGACTAATGTCTCTGCAATCTCAGGAGAAGCTAAAGTATCAGGTTCAGAAGTAACTGTAACCAATGCTAATGTAACTTCAACTGGTGGAGCGGCGAGCGTTAGTGCTACTACAGGAGCGACGACGGTTTCTAACACAAAAGTTGCCGGAAACTCTGCAAGTGTTACTTCAACTAGCGGTAAAACTAGTGTAACTTCAACTAATGTCTCTGCAACTTCAGGAGAAGCTAAAGTATCAGGCTCAGAAGTAACTGTAACCAATGCTAATGTAACTTCAACTGGTGGAGCGACGAGCGTTAGTGCTACTACAGGAGCAGCTACTGTTTCTAACGCAAAAGTTGCCGGAAGCTCAGCAAGTGTTACTTCAACTAGCGGTAAAACTAGTGTAACCTCGACTAATGTCTCTGCAACCACAAGCGAAGCTAAAGTTTCAGGTACACAAGTAACCGTAACCAATGCAAATGTCACCTCTAATGGAGGAGCAGCTAAGGTTATTGCTAGCAATGGCGAAGCAAATCTATCTAATGCTCAAGTATCAGGAGGCTCAGCTCAAGTTAGTGCTACTAATGGTAATGCTACCCTAACTAAGATTAATGTTACCGCAACAAATGGTGAGGCTAATATTACTGGAACTAATGTTTCCCTAAACAATACTCAAGTAAATGCCTCAGGTACAGCAACCATTAATGCGACTAATGGAAAAGTTAGCCTTGAAAATAAAACCAGTGTTAATGCTTCAGCAGTAACAATCAATGCTACGAGCATTAATTTTACTAATGGTACTAATATCACTGCCAAAACGGAAGTTAACTTAACCGCAACTCAAGGAGATATTAATGCTCCTGGCACTAATATTACCGTTACTGGAGATAATGGTAAGGTTACCATTACTGCAACCGAAGGAAGCTTAGAAGCTCCAAATACTAATATCTCAGCAGTTCAAGGTAGTATCGAGATAAATGTTGGCAATAATGCAAGTTTTAGTCAAAGTAAACTTGTTACTCGAGATAACTTAACGGTCAGAGCTTCAGGAAATCTTACGGCTCAACAAGCAAACTTTACAGCTACCTCAGGTGACCTAGATTTAAATGCAGGGGTTAACTTAAATGTTACGCAAACAAGCACCATGAATGCGGGAGGCAATGTTACCCTTACCGGTGGTCATGTTAACCTTGAAAACTCTCCTGTAGTTGCAGGAAAAAGTATTACTGTTAATTCTACGCAAGGAAGCTTAACCTTTAATCAAGTTCCTCTCAAAGCAGGTAAAGATCTTACTTTAACCGCTAAGCAAGACATAATTAAAGGTGGTGCTCAACAAAAAACAGCACAACTTTATGCTCCGGGTAATGTTACCATCTCCGCAGGCGGAAATGTTTCTTTACCTTATACTCAAGTAACTGCAGGTAACCAAGCTAATATTACCGCTCAAAAAGGGAATATTAATCTCGATAATGCTACGGCTAATGCTACTAACAGCTTAACCGTAACGGCAGTAACCGGAAACGTTAGTGCTAAAAACGGAAGTTATATTTCTCAAGAGCAAAATGTAGCAATTAGTGCGGGTAATTGCATTACTCTACAACAGTCTGTAGTTAATGCTAGCAAAGGTGAAGTTAACTTAACTTTAACTGCTGATAACTCTCAATTAACTATAACTCAGACTAATGTTACCGCTAAATCTGTTGCTGTAAATGCAAAAAACAATGTAAGCTTTACGTCTTCAAATGTTTCTAGTGTAAATACTTTAGCAATTGAAACTAAAAATATCACTGTAAATAGTACTAATCTCAGTGCAAGTTCGGGCGATATCAACCTAACCGCTTCGAATAACTTAGAAGTTACAGATAACTCTAAGATCAATGCGTCAGGTTCTATGCACCTCCATGGAGGCAAGGTTACTCTGACTAACTCTAGCCTCAATGCTACAAACAGTATTGAAGTTAATGCAACTGCAGGCAACCTTACCTTTAGTGCTGCTCCAATGAATGCTGGAGAAAACATTAGTCTTGTTGCAAGCAAAAATATTATCAATGGTGGGGCTGCCGAGAGCCAAGCTCAAGTTACTGCTAAAGCAAATATTTATGTCGCAGCTAATGGTAATGTTTCTCTGCCTCATGTGCAACTACAGGCTGGAGCTAATGCTTCAGTAGTGGCTAAGGGTGGAGATATTAACCTCGATAACTCAGGCGTAAGTGCTACTGAGTCTGTAGAAGTAAATGCTACAGTCGGAAATATTGCTGCTTCCGGTGGTACATATAGCTCTACTAATAAAAATGTAGACTTTAGAGCGGGGAATAACATTACCCTAGATAATTCTGTAGTAAGTGCAAATCAAGGTGCAGTTAACTTTAATGCCACTGCAACAAATGCCAACTTAAAAGTTAGCAACACCAATGTTAGTGCTAAAACCGTAAACGTAAACGTAAAAAATAATGTAACCTTTACCAATACCAATGTAGCCGCTACCGAAAATAGTTTTGTCGTAAAAGCAAATAACATTAACGCTACTTCTTCTAACTTAACTGCCAAAGGAGAGGTTAATCTAACCGCAACTGCGAACTTAAGTTTAGAACAAAGCCAAGTTAATGGTACAGCTGTAGTTTTAGCGGGAGCAGAAGTAAAAGTTGGCAATAGTACTACGACTGCAACTAGTGAAAACATTACTATTTGTGCAACTAAAGCAGTAAATCTTTACAACCTCAGTGCCAAAGCAGAAAATCATACTTTTGTTCGTGGTAGTTCAATTGATCTAAACAATAGTACTGTAACCGCATCTAAAGGTGATATCTCTCTAGGAAATCTAACTACCGCACATACTAATATTACCGCTTCGACTTTAACTGCAACTGCTGGTAATGTAAGTGCAAGTGGTTCTAAAGGCGTGAAGGTTTCTGGAGTAACCACTAAGGCGGGGCTTGATATTAACTTAAGCTCAGCTGAAGGTGAAATAAACATCTCCAACAACACTTATTTAAACGCAGATAGATCTATCAACATCACAGCTAATAGTGTAAATGCTACGCAAACTACCCTTAAAGGAGACAAAGGTAATATCACCGTTAACGCAAGCTGTGGTTCAGCAACCTTTGTGAATGCTAGTTTAAATGCCTCTACGGGAGTAAAAGTAAATGCAACTACCGGTGTAACTGCAACTAATACTAGCTTTACCACCAAAACAGGTGATGCGACTGTTAATGCTTCTACTGGTGCAGTAACTTTAAGTGCTAATTCTCGTGTTTCAGGAGTAAGGGCAGAGGTTAGTGGTAATGGAGTTACCCTAAATAATGCAACAGTTACAGCAACCTCAGGAGCAGCTACAGTTGATGCAAGAACTGGCAAAGCTGATCTAAACAACGCTAGTGTAAATGCTACTGCAGGAGCTGCAAAAGTTACCGGTAGTGATGCGACTTTAGTGAATGCAAGTATAAATGGTACTTCTGCAACGGTTACCGCTAACTCAGGAGCTGCAAGTTTAACTCATGTTAATGTAACCGCAACAACTGGTGAAGCTAATGTAACCGCTGGCACTACAGCTACTCTAACCAAAGCTAAAGTTTCAGGGGCTAGTGCGAATGTTAAAGCGGGCAATAAAGCTAGCTTAACTGACGTTGAAGTTAATGCAACTGCCGGAGCTTCTACGGTTACTGGTTCTGAAGTAGAAGTTACAAGAACTAATATTACCGCTAAAGGTGGTAAGGCTCAGGTTGAAGCAACCTCAGGAACAGTTACTCTAAGTAATAGTAATGTTGCAGGAACAGACGCTACAGTTAATGCTACGGACAAGGTTACTTTAACAGATGTTGATGTTAATGCTACTCAAGGTAATGCAAGCGTAAGCGGTAAAGAGGTTACAGCTACAAACGCTAACATTACTACCAAAGATGGTAATGCTACCGTTAATGCAACTGATGGTAAAGCAAACTTAACCAACGCAAATGTTTCGGGTAACTCAGCAACCGTAACCGCTACAGATAACGTAACCTTAACTAAGGTGAACGTTAATGCTTCTAACGGTAATGTAAGCGTAAGCGGTAAAGAAGTTACAGCAACAAACGCTAACATTACTGCCAAAGGTGGTAATACTACCGTTAATGCCACTGGTGGTAAAGTTAACTTAACCAATGCAAATGTTACAGGTAATACTGCTACCGTAACCGCTACTGATAACGTAACCTTAACTAAGGTGAACGTTAATGCTTCTAACGGTAACGCAAGTGTAAGCGGTAAAGCTGTTGAAGCAACAAATACCAACATCACTGCTAAATCTGGCAATGCAACCGTTAATGCTAACGGTGGTAAAGTTAACTTAACCAACGCTAATGTTGCAGGTAACTCAGCAACCGTAACTGCTACGGATAACGTAACCTTAACTAAGGTGAACGTTAATGCTTCTAACGGTAATGCAAACGTAAGCGGTAAAGAGGTTACAGCTACAAACGCTAACATTACTGCCAAAGATGGTAATGCTACCGTTAATGCTACTGGTGGTAAAGTTAACCTAACTAATGCTAATGTTGCGGGTAACTCAGCTACCGTAACCGCTACGGATAACATAACCTTAACTAAGGTGAACATTAATGCTTCTAACGGTAATGCAAGCGTAAGCGGTAAAGAGGTTACAGCAACAAACGCTAACATTACTGCCAAAGCTGGCAATGCTACTATTAATGCAACCAATGGTAAAGTTAACCTAACTAATGCTAATGTTGCGGGTAACTCAGCTACCGTAACCGCTATAGATAACGTAACTCTAACTGATGTTAACATTAATGCTTCTCAAGGTAATGCAAGTGTAAGCGGTAAAGCGATTGAAGCTACAAACGCTAATATCACTGCCAAAGCTGGCAATGCTACTATTAATGCAACCAACGGTAAAGTTAACCTAACTAATGTTAATGTTTCAGGTAACTCTGCTAGTGTAACCGCAACGGACAATGTAACCTTAACTAAGGTCGACATTAATGCTTCTCATGGTAATGCGACAGTAAGTGGTAAAGGAGTTGAAGCTACAAACACCAATGTAACCGCAACTAATGGTGAAGCAACAGTTAATGCAACCGCAGGTAACGCAACTCTCAACAATACCACTGTAAGGGCAACGCAAAACGCAAGTGTACGTGGAACTAACGTAAGCTTAACCAATGCTACGGTTAAAGGTACTAATGCTACCGTACATGCTACAAGTGGAACTGCAACGCTTGTAGATACTAACGTTACTGCAACTAAGGGTAACGCAAGTGTAACAGCTACAAGTGTAGCTATTACCAATGGTGAAGTTAATGCAACCAATACTGCGATAGTTAATGCAACTAAGGGTACAGTTGAAATTAACAATGCAAGTGTAAATGCGACAAATGTAACCGTTAAGGGTACAAGCGTAACCTTAGGTAATGGTACTAATGTAACTGCTCAAACCTCAGTGAACATTAACGCTACTACAGGTGATCTCAATGCTACCGGCACAAATATCTCCGCAACTGGTACAAGTAGCAAAGTTGCAATTAATGCTCAAGAAGGTAATGTAACTGCAACCAATACCAATATCTCCGCAGCTCAAGGTAGCATTACTGTTGCCGTAAAAGACAATGTAAACTTAACTAGCAGTAAAGTTGTTTCTCAAGAAAGTCTTAAAGTATCTGCTAAGAACATTAGTGCAAACAATACTAACTTAGCTTCAACTGCAGGAGATGTAGAGTTAAATGCCTCAGTTAACTTAAGCGTTACTAACCAATCTGTAGTCCAAGCTGCAGGTAATGCAACCTTAACTAGTGGTAATGTAACCCTGACTAACTCTGCAATTAATGCAGGCAAAGATATTAGTGTTAATGCTACAACTGGTAACCTAAGCTTTAATGCTGCTCCAATGAATGCAACAGGGAACATTAGCTTAACCGCTAGCAAAGATATCGTAAATGGCGGAGAGGCGGGATCTCCTGCTCAAGTAACTGCTGGTGGTAACATTACCGTATTTGCAACCGGTAATGTCGCTCTACCAAATACCCAATTACAAGCTGGTGATAATGCAAATGTAACTGCACAAACCGGAAATATCAGTCTTGATAACTCAGGGGTAAGTGCTAAAAATACAGTACTCATTAATGCTTCTGCAGGTAGTATTTCTGCTTCAGGCGGAAACTATACTTCTACAAACAAAAATGTAGACTTTGTAGCAGCAAATAACATTACCATTAATCAATCTGTAGTCGAAGCAAAAGCTGGAGTAGTGAACTTTAGTACAACTTCAACTGATTCCAACTTAAAAGTAGAGAATACTAATGTTACCGCTAAATCAGTAAACGTAAACGTTAAAAACAACGTAACCTTTACCCAAGCAAATGTTACGGCTACCGAGACAAGTTTAGGAGTAAGTGCTGCCAATATCTCAGCAAGCTCAACTAACTTAACTTCAACTCAAGGTGATGTTAATTTAACTGCAAGTGTTAACTTAAGCGTAACCGAGAACTCGGTAGTTAATGCAAGTCAATCTGCGAACCTTGAGGGGGATAATGTAATCCTCACAAATTCAGAGGTAACCGCTGGTAAAGACATTAATGTCAATGCAACTGAAGGTAACCTAACCTTTAATGCGGCTAGTATGAATGCTGATGGAAATATTAACTTAACCGCAACTAAAGATATCGTAAACGATGGTGCTACTGCTTCTAAAACTCAAGTAACCGCACAAGGTAATATTACGGTAGTAGCTACAGGAAATGTTGCATTAGCTAATGCTCAACTAAATGCAGGGAACAAAGCTAATGTTACCGCTATAAACGGAGACATTAACTTAAGCAACTCAGGCGTAAGTGCAACAAATGGGGTGGTGATAAATGCCTCTCAAGGAAACATTACTGCAGTTGGAGGCAACTATAACTCTAGCAATAGTAATGTAGACTTTGTCTCAAAAACCAACATTACCGTAACTAACTCAGTAGTTAATGCTACAAGTGGAGATGTAAACTTCACTACCAGTGCCGACGCTTCTAACCTTGTTGTAAGTACTTCAAACGTTTCAGCACAAAATGTAAATGTAAAAGTTAAGAACAATGTAACTTTTGTGAATGCAAATGTGACGGCTACGAAGAACCTTGACGTAAATTCGGCAAATATTAGTGTAGACGCTTCTAACTTGGGTTCAACTGCTGGAAGCGTGAACTTAAATGCAACTCATAACCTCAGCCTCACTAACCATAGTCAGGTAAAAGGTAATGAAGTAACTCTTGAAGCTAACCAGGTTACAGTGAACAATGCAACTCTAACCTCTACAGCTGAGAACATTACGATCAAAGCAAATACTACCGCAACTCTTACAAACTTAACCGCAAACGCTACAAATCATACTTTTGTCCGTGCAAAAGCTATTGAGGTAACCAATGCAACCTTAAATGCAACCAAAGGAGATATTTCTTTAGGGGATGCTAATACCACAAGTATTAATGTAACTGCGACCAGCTTAAATGCTACAGCGGGTAATGTAAGTTTACGTGGTAATAATGGAGTAAATGTATCCTCAACTAGGGTTAACGCAAAATTAGATATAAATCTCAGTGCTCCTGAAGGTAAAGTAAATGTAACTAACTCTAGTTTAACCGCTGGTAGATCAATTAACATTACTGCTCAAGAAGTAAATCTCCTTGAAAAATCAGCTCTCACCACTGAAGCAGGTGTGTTAACCGTAAATGCAACCTCAGGTAAGGTAACTCTCAATAATGCTACTTTAACTGCAAATGCAAATGTTGCTTCGGTAACTGGTACTAATATTGACTTAACTAATGCCAGCGTAAACGCAGGCTTAGACACAACTGTTAACGCAACTGCTGGCAATGTAAGCCTAACTAATGCTAAAGTAAATGCAACCAGCGGGAATGCAAGTGTAATTGCGAGTGGAAATATTACAGGAACAAATGCCTCTGTAACCTCAACCTCTGGTCAAGCAAACGCAAATGCAACGGGAACAATAGAGTTAAGCAAATCTAATGTAAGCGGAGCAAATGTTGAAATTACAGCTAAAGAGGTAAACTTAACTAATACTACCGTAAACGCAACTACAACTGATGCAGTAGTAAAAGCTAAAGAGGGGAATGTTACTTTAGCTAACTCTAGTGCAACGGCAACTCAAAACGCCTCTGTAAGCGGAACAAATGTGAGCTTAACTAATACAAGCGTAACTGCAGGTAATCATGCTACAGTTAATGCTACTTCTGGTAATGTAAGCTTAACTAATGTAACTGTAAATGCGACCAGTGGTAACGCAAGTGTAGTTGCGACTCAGAATATTACGGGAGCAAATGTTAACTTAACTGCAACCTCAGGCAAAGCAAGTGTAAATGCAACCAGATCTGTAGATTTAAGCAAAGCTAATGTAACAGCTTCAAGCGTTGAAGTAGTAGGTGAAGGGGTAAGCCTAGCTAACTCTACCGTGAACGCAACTACGAACGATGCTGTAGTGAACGCTAAAGATGGCAATGTTACTTTAGATAACACAACCGTAGTTGCAAAACAAAATGCTTCAGTAAGCGGTGCAAACGTAAGCTTAACTAATGCGAGTGTTACAGGTAGCAATGCAACTGTGAATGCTACAACGGGTAATGCGACCTTAACCAACGTAACTGTAAATGCAACGAGCGGTAACGCAAGTGTAGTTTCAGGTAAAGATGTTAAGGGAACTAACACTAGGGTAACAGCAAAACACAATGCTACCGTAAGTGGAGCTAACATAAGCCTAACTAATGCAAGTGTAAATGCAGGTACTAATGCCAAAGTTAATGCTACAGCTGGTAATGTAACCTTAACCGACGCTAAAGTTAATGCAACTTCAGGTGTGGCAAGCGTAAATGCAAGCAATGCGGTGACAGGAACTAATGCTAGCATTACTTCAAGTCAAGGCAAAGCAAGCGTGAATGCTTCAGGTACAGTAGATTTAACTAAATCTAATGTTACGGGTACAAGTGCTGAAGTTAATGGTAAAGGTGTAAGCTTAGCTAACACTACGGTGAATGCAACCTCTACAGATGCAGTGATTAACGCTAAAGACGGTAAAGCGAACTTAGATAACACTACAGTAACTGCAAAACAAAATGCTTCTGTAAATGGGGATAATGTAAGCTTAACCAATACTAATGTTACGGCTCAAACTAACGCAAGTGTAACTGCGAATACGAGCGAAGTAACTTTAGGGAATGCAAATGTAAGAGGTAATACTTCTGCAACTGTAACCGGAGCAACTGAGATTACAACAACTAACAGTAGCATTGTGGCAGCCAAAGGTAACGCAACCGTGCAAGCAACTGGTGGTAAAGCAAGCTTAACGCAGGGAACACAAGTAACTGGTACTAATGCAACGGTAACTGGTACAAGTGTAGAAATCTCTGATAGTAAAGTAAATGCAACCTCAGGTACGGCTTTAGTGAATGCAACCTCAGGAGTGACAACGATTAATAACTCAAGTCTTGAAGGTACAGAAGTTAAAGTTAATGCAACCAGTGTAACTCTAGGCAATGGTACTAATGTAACTGCTACTGATGTTGTGAATCTTACTGCCACTACCAATGATATTAACGCCACAGGTACTAATATCACGGTGACTGGTACAGCAGGTAAACTTGAAGTTAACGCTCTAAGTGGTAACTTCACTACTACCAATACTAATATCTCCATTGCTCAAGGTTCTATGGAAGCTGAGGTTGCGAACAAAATAGTTCTCGACAACTCAAGCATTTCCTTAACCCAAGGAGCGCTAAACTTAAGTGCAACTAGCCTTGAAGTGACGCAAAACTCTAGTCTCACTGGGGCTGGCATGAACTTCAATGCTCAAGATATTGTTGTTAACAATGCTAGCTTAAACGCAACCACAAGTGGTATTAATTTAAATGCTACAAACTCTACGGAGTTTAATAATGCAAGTGCTACCGCTAAAGGAGATGTGTTAGTACGTTCTCGTCGTAGTCTTGATACAGCTCCAAGTGCCCTTACGGCTTCAAACGGTGAAGTTGTTCTTGCAGAACAAGATAGTCAAACGATTAACCTTTACTCTTCTTGTTTAAGTAGTCAGGAAGGTAATGTAAGCTTACTTGCTACTAACGAGGTAAATGTTTCTAACTCTGCGGTAAACGCTCAGCTCAACCTTAACTTAAGTTCAACTGAGAGCAAAATTGAGCTAAGCAATGCTTCTTCTTTAGAAGCACAGGGTACAGTTAATCTCACAGCTCAAGAAGTAATGCTCAAAGAACAAACAAGCATTACCACCCAAACCGGCAGTATAACTGTAGACTCTACTACCGGCATGGCAACGCTAGAGAATGTAACCTTAACCACTAAAAATGAAGATTTACATATCTTGGGGGATAGCTTAAAGATAAGTAACTCTAGTCTTACTACGGGAGCAAGTCTATCTTTAGAAGCAACTACAGATGACTTAACTATAACTAAGAGCCAAGTTAATGCCACTGCAGGAGCTAAACTCCAAGCTCAAACAACAATCACCCTTGAAAACTCAGAAGTTCATTCTGCTAAAGGGACTACTGAAATTAACACTAGTGATAAGGTTTCTCTCACGCAAGATACCAACATTAGCGGTACTAATGTACAAATTACAGCTTCAAACTTAGAAGTTAAAGATAGTAAAGTTAACGCAACTAGCGGACAAGCTCTGCTTAATGCTACCGAAATTAGTTTAAACAATACTAGTCTCGAAGCAACCGAGCTTACTCTTAATGGCACAAGTGTTACTGTAACCAATAACTCTAAACTCGAAGCAAGAGCTAACCTCAGCTTCCGTAGCAATAGTATTGAGGTGTACGAGTCAAGCTTAAATGCAGAGAATGAAATTTCTCTTGGTGATTTAAATACTCGTGAAACGATCATTACGAATGCAAGCTTAACTACAGCTCAAGGTGATTTAAGTGTTACGGGAACAACTAATCTCACGGCAACAAATTCAACTTTCGCAGCGGGTAGAGATTTAAATCTTGCGTCACCTGCAGGTAATGTAACTGTTAAAGGTGGAAGTCTTGCTGCCGTACGTACTATTAACCTTACGGCAGAGAATCTCACTCTTGGTAACAAACTTGAAATTGCGACACAAGATTTAGAGGTTACTGCAGGTAACTTCAGTGTAGAGAATCAAGTAAACATTACAGCTAGTGGCGATGTTAATTTAACTGCTCGTGATCAATTTGTAGCTGAGCAATTAAATATCCAAGCAAATAATCTAAGTTTAAGTGGGAAAGAGGTAAGCTTAACTGGAGGGAATCTTGAAGCTCAAGGAAGTTTAGAGATCACTACGCCAAATAACTTAACCCTTGAAGGAACAAATGCTTCAGGGCAAGAAGTTATCCTCAGCGGAAACCAAGTATCTCTCAACCAAGTAAATATAGAAGCAACACAAAATACAACCATTAGTGGTGAAAACTTAAGCATCACTGCGAGTCAAGTAAGTAGTGAGGCTGGGAATACAAGTCTAGTAGCGAATAATAGCATTAATATTAGCGGAGCAAGTGCTCTCTCAGGAGCTAATATGCTCGTTAATGCTACCGGTAATGTAGAGTTAACTAATACTACTCTGACCGCTACGGCAGCCGAAAATGGTTTAGTAAGTGTAACCGGAAGTAATGTTACTTTATTAAATGTAACTATCCAAGCTCTTGAGAATACGCAATCAGCAGTAAATCTAACCGCAACCAGTGGTGATGTAGTTGCTCTTAATACGCATTCTAGCGGAGGGGCACAACTTAATATTGACGCTACCGAAGCTATCGACCTCCAAGACTCTTCCTTTACTGGAGACGATACAGATTACGCTACCTTAACTTCAAGTAAAATGCATATTAAGGTAATTAATACTCCAATTACTCGTTATAAAGGCGTAAAGCGTAATGACGGTGTAACGCCAGCAAGTAATTATAGTGATTGGTTACTGACTGAACCAAGTGATCTCTTAACCCGCAAAGTTGTAGAAAATGATTTACCACTCCCTGCAGGTGAAGGCTTAGGGGCTCTACACAATGAGTTCCGTATCTCTACTTGTTATCTTGTAATTGATGATGTCTTTAAACGTTATCAAGTAAGCGAAGAGGATATGCTTAACCTTGCGGTACGAGAAATTATTAACAAGTACAATCTTTCAGAACTTGATCGTGAAAGATTTGCTAAAGCATGTAATCTCGTTCCAGGTTATTTAAGAACCTATACGCTTTTAGTTAAAGATAAACGTAAAGAAAGAAAAAATTAATTTAACTTTTTAAAATTAGAGTTAAAACCAATTTAGATTTCTAATTTATTTAGATCTAAAATCTATTTAGATTTGTAATTTATTTAGAGCAAAATCTATTTAGATTTCTCATTTACTTAGATTTAGAATCTACTTAAATTTAAATTTATTTAATTAAACAAAAGGTGCTAATTAGCTGAGCTAATTAGCACCTTTCTTTTATCTTAATTAGAAAATTTTATGAGGTTATCTTAATTTCGACCTTTATGTTCAGTTGTTTTATTTTGCTCTGAATTTTTTTAAGTTTTACTAAACTTTTTTACATTCACTTTAAAGATCACTCTTTACTTATATAATCTTCTTAAGTTTTTTTATGTTTTTGTTCGAGCAGATTTTTTATCTTAGCTTCAAGTTTGGCTCTATTTGAAGCTTTGCCAGACTTTACTTTAAAACGCCCTGAATTTATTTTAATATTTACAAATTCTGCCTGTATTTTACTTACTTGGCTCTGAACTCTATTTACCGGTATTGTTGTTTCTTTTTCCGTACTTAAATGAGTTTGCTGCGTGAGATTAGCCAATACTTGAGCCGTTTCGCCTCCCTCACCTTGTTGAGCAAAAGCACGAGCAAGAGAATCAAAATTTAAAGAACTATTAATTAATCTTTGTTGGGTACGTTGGTCAAATAGTTCTTGTTGCTCTTGTTGTTTTTGTAACATAACTCTACTATTTAAAGTATGAGCATGAGAAATGGCAAGAGCTAAGGCATCTGAAGCATCTAACTTAGGTTTGCTCGTCAAGTGTAAAATGCGACATACCATGTGATTTACTTGTTCTTTTTTGGCACTACCGATTCCAGTGACAAACTTTTTCGCTTGGCGAGCTGAAAGTTCAAAAATAGTCGCTCCACCTAAAGAGCCAGCCAAAATCGCTATCCCTCGAGCCATCCCTAACTTAATAGCAGCTTGAGGGTTAGTCGCAATAAATACTTGCTCCACTACCATATGTTCAGGTTGATAAGTTTTAATAACTTCTTGGAGTTGGGCATAAATAATCGGTAAACGACTATTGATATCACTCCCTTTCACACTAATTACTCCCGAAGTTATATACTTTAACTTAGAACCTGTTTTTTCAATAATCCCATATCCCATATTTACTGAACCGGGATCTAGGCCTAAAATAATGGTCATAATTATCTAGTCTTGTTATAACAATTTTTCTTTTACTTAGTATTATAACAACAAGCAAAAAGGCTTAGAAATAATTCTAAACCTTGGATTGGATCTGTTTATATTTTCTTATGAGACAATTATTCATAGAAGTTTAGCCTTCTTGGTCTTGGCATGAGAAAAACCCTTACTAAAATTTGATATACCATAAAGGTAGAGGCAGTAACAATAAAGTAAGGTAAGGCTTGTTTACTAAACAATAATGAGCTTAAAGTAATAAAGTCCTCGGCATCGGCATAATTATGCACGAGCATTACCGTATACACGAAAATAAAACTTAAAATTACTAGCAAATTACGTCCCCAAGACAAAAATTGTGAACGACAAGTAATAAAAAATCTTTGCAAATAAAGGCTTAAGATAAAAAGAAACACTGTCCCTATACTTGCATAGGCACTGGTAACAATTAAACCTAACCACCAAGCTGAGATAGGTTGAGGTAAAAGTTGCCAAGTTACGAGATAGCTACAAACAAAGCTTAAGCCAAAATAAATCAAGATTTTCTTTATTACCGAACTGCGTTCAATACTCGGAAATAGCTTTCCAAGAACTATAAAGAGGATAAAGACAAAGCTATAATAAAAAATCGTAATTAAAGATCCAACTAAAACCTCAGAACTTAAATTATCAAAACTAATTAAGTTACTTAGTCCTGGTTTTAATCCAAGATTACCTAAAATTTTTAAAGGTACAAGAAACCAAGATAGGAGTAAGGTCGTAATACTTAATATAGCTATAATTATTATGCCACGTCCTAACTTAGCTAAACTAAGACGACGAGAAGCAAAAATATTACGTGTAAAGTCCATGATTTACCCTAAGCTTGCGATACATAACTAAGCTTTTTACTCGCTCTATTTTACTAGAAAATAGAGATAATTTATAACTAAATTGTCCAATCTGTGATCTAAATCACACTTTTATTTGTTTATCTACAAGATATTAAATTTTATGAGACATTTTGTATACTTATTTTTGTGAGTTATGCTTAACATGTTCATTAGCAAACAAAATCCCGATCACCTCTGATCACCTCTTGATAAATCTCTGATCAAATACTCTAATCTCCCCCTTAAAGTTCATTCAACTTTTGGAGTTCATCCCACACTTCTGTATCATCGCACAAAAAAGAGACCCCTAAGGATCTCTTTTTTACCATTATAAATATTATTCGAGCGTTGCGGCTACTTCCTCAGAAATTTCTCCATTGTGAAAAACTTCTTGTACATCATCTAGATCTTCTAAAGAATCAATCATTTTAATGAAAGTAGCTGCTGTCTCTGCATCTAAATCAATTTTATTTGCAGGAATTTGAGCAATTTCAGCGTTAGCAGCTTTTAAGCCTGCAGCTTCTAAAGCATCACGTACTTCGTTAAAGCTTTCCCAAGGACAGTAAACATCTACTGTACCATCGCCGTAATCAATAATATCTTCACAACCTGCTTCTAAAGCTACTTCCATTACCTCTTCTTCTGAAGAGTTTTCAAAAGTAAATACTCCACGTTTGGTAAATAAGTAAGATACTGAACCATCTGTACCTAGGTTTCCACCTAAACGGGTAAAAGCATGACGTACTTCAGATACTGTACGGTTACGATTATCAGTTAAGCACTCAACCATAATTGCTGTACCGCCTGGACCATAACCTTCATAGATAATAGTCTCCATGTTCGTACCTTCACCACCACCTGTACCACGCTCTACCGCACGATTAATGGTATCACGTGTCATGTTATTAGATAGCGCTTTATCTACTGCGGTACGAAGACGTGGATTCGAAGCTACATCGCCACCACCTAATTTAGCAGCAACGGTAATCTCACGAATTAATTTAGTAAAAATTTTTCCACGCTTTGCATCTTGGGCTGCTTTTTTGTGTTTAATATTAGCCCACTTACTATGACCTGCCATAAAAAACCTTTATTTCGTTTAAATTAAAAAATTATTTGTCTCGATGAACTTTATATTCAGGAACTACATCTATAGCTACTTCAGCTAACGCTTTATCAGCAACATATGACGGTGCATTTGTCATTAAACAAGTTGCAGCATTAGTTTTCGGGAAGGCTACTACGTCACGAATATTCTCTGTTCCTGATAAGAGCATTGCAATACGGTCAAAACCAAAAGCACAACCAGCATGTGGTGGAGCTCCATATTTAAATGCATCTAGTAAGAAACCAAATTTATCTTGTTGTTCTTCAGCATCTATACCAATTAAATCAAAGATTTTTGATTGAAGTTTTTGGTTATAAATACGTACTGAACCTGAAGAAAGCTCAAAACCATTCATTACCATATCACATGCGTCAGCACGGATATCTAGTACTGGAGTATTCTCTAAGTACTCCACAGTACCTTCGATTGGTGAAGTAAATGGATGGTGAGCAGCAATTAATGCTCCCGACTCTTCATCAATTTCATACATTGGGAAATTAATTACCCACAGAGGAGCAAATGCTTTTAAGTCTACTAAGCCTAAATCACGACCTAAACGAATACGTAGACCACCGGCAGCTTTAGTTGCCACATCTTTATGATCTGCAATTACAAACACTTGATCATTATTTGCAAGATTTAATGTTTGATGTAATTGACTATAAATTTCTGGAGTAATAAATTTAGCAATCGAACCTTTTACTTGAGCTTGCTCATGGTCAACTACACTAAAGTGAGCTAAACCACCTAAACCTAAAGAGTTAACATATTTAGTGTATTCATCAATTTTCTTACGACTAAATTGTTCAGCAGCTCCAGGCACTTTAATTGCAATTACTCGAGCTTTAGGGTCATTAGCTGCTTTAGCTAAAAACTCTAAACCTACTGCTGTAAAAGCAGTATTTACATCTTGTAATAATAATGGATTACGTAAATCAGGTTTATCCGAACCATAGTCACGCATTGCCTGATCATAACTCATACGTGGGAATTTAGCTGGAAGATCGTAATCTAACACTTCTTTCCATAAGTGACGAATTAAATCTTCACCAATTTCACGTACTTCTTCTCCAGTAAGGAACGTAGTTTCTAAGTCAATTTGTGTAAACTCAGGTTGACGGTCTGAACGTAAATCTTCATCACGGAAGCATTTTACAATTTGGAAATAACGATCAAAACCTGACACCATTAATAATTGTTTAAATAATTGTGGTGATTGAGGTAAAGCATAAAACTTCCCTTTATTTACACGTGAAGGAACTAAATAGTCACGAGCTCCCTCTGGCGTAGCTTTAGATAATACTGGAGTTTCTACTTCAATAAAACCGTGTTGATCTAAGTAGCTACGTACTACCTGATAAGCCTTGTGACGAATAAAAAAGCGTTGTTGATTTTCTGGACGACGTAAATCTAAATAACGATATTTTAAACGTAAATCTTCAGGTACTTCCGTGTTATAGTCTAAAGGCAGAACTTCTGCTTCCGAATATACATGCACTTGAGTAGCTTCAATTTCAATTTCCCCAGTTTTCATTTTTGGGTTTACTTGATCCGCAGGACGAGCACGTACAATCCCTTCTACACGAATACATGACTCAGGGCGTAAATTCGAAACCTTGACAAAAAACTCTGCTTCCGGCTTAATAAACACCTGCACAATTCCTTCACGGTCACGTAAATTTAAAAAACATAAACCACCAAAGTTACGATTACGATCAACCCAACCATTTAAAGTTACGCTTTGACCTTCATATTCTTTGGTTACTGCACCACAATATAAACGCATTATTTGTTTACCTATTAATCTAAAATTCTGTGAAATTTTTCTTCAGCTTAAGCTGTAAAAATGTCTTGCTTAATTATACCATAAGTGAAATTATTTCTCAGATTCTGCTATGTTATAATAAGAGGTTGCGATTAAATCCATTCTTTTAGCATTTATTTAACGTAAATTATTATTAATTATGAGCCGTGATAATATCTATGCTGATCAAGATATTCCTGGAGATTTTCAGTTTAACGATGTAGTAGCTGAAGTCTTTCCGGATATGATTCAAAGATCAGTGCCTATCTATAATGCGATCCTTGAGAATATTCCTCTTCTCGGTTATAGATATATTACTGAAAATTCTAACGTCTATGATCTAGGTTGCTCGCTAGGAGCTATGACTTTTGCTTTACGTCAAAGTTTACCTTTAAAACCCCAAAATCTTGGAGCAATACCTCAACAAGTAAACTTCTATGCCGTGGATAATAGCTCGGCTATGATTCAAAGAGCCAAACTCAAACTTGCGGGTTATCAAAGTGCTTACCCTACCCATTTTCTTTTAGACAATATTGAAAATGTAACCATTACCAACGCAAGCATGGTAATTATGAACTTTGTCTTGCAGTTTTTTAAACCTGAACAAAGACAAGCCCAGCTTGAACGCATCTACGCAGGCTTAAATCCCGGAGGTGTTTTAGTACTTTCGGAAAAGTTTACTAATCCTGATCCCGAAGCCGAACATCAAATTTGCCATCTCCATTGGGATTTTAAAGCAAAAAATGGCTATTCCCAACTCGAAATCGAGCGTAAACGTAATGCCATTGAAAACATTATGATTTTAGATAGCCTACCTGAGCATCTACATAGATTAGAGCAAATTGGCTTTAAAGCGGTAGTGTGGCAACTAGGATTTAACTTTTGCTCAATTCTCGCATTTAAACCTAAATAAACTTGAAGATCTCTCCCAAAACGGAGAGATCTTTAGTTTTAGTTATACTACTTGGCATGCCCCCAAAAAGTATGGTTACTTTCTCTTCAGTAAAATTTCCCAATCATCAACTTTATGCCAAGAATTGCAACTTATTGACCTATCCTTAATCTATCTTAACTTTTCCTTTAGCGATCCTTGCTCTACTTACCTCCTACGTCTTAAGCGACTTTACCCTCTCTGTGCTCTATCTAAACTTTATCTCTAGAGTCAATCCCGAAACTCTCTTACTAATTTGAGCTATAACTTTAAATTTACCACTAATTCTTACACTTTTTGTATCAGAATTAAAAAATTTTTCTTAACGGTTATTTTTATAATTTTCTCCCGAGATTATCGATTCTTTTTCCTACTTAACCTCAATTTTATTTGCAAAAGTTACCTTTTGGTTAGTTTTGTGCTTGCCCTTTACTCTAAAATTTTTTTCTTTATACTTAAAACAACAAGCAAATAATTAAAACAAAACAAACAAAAACAACAATTAGTTATATTTTTTGGAGTACCCATGAATTTATTACAAACAACTCATCCCCAACAACGTAGATTTATTCTAGGAATTTTTATTGCTCTCGTTACAGGTTTTATTTCAGCTTTTGTAAAAGGAGGTTGGATGGGACTTGTACCTACGCAATATGCTCATGAAACTTCTCCTATTGTCCTCTTTCTTAATCTTTTTCATGTAGATTTTGCAAATAAAACCTACACCCTTTTAGGTTCTACCGTAAACTGGGCAATCTATGGCACACATATTCTCTTTTCGATCTTTTTAGCTTTAATCTATGTGTTACTTGCAGAAATCTTTCCTAAAATTCGTCTCTTTAAAGGTGTAGCTTATGGTTGGATTTCAGGTATTGCGGCTCACTATATTGTCTTCCCTCTTCTTGGCATGGCTAGTGTATTTACTTGGACTGGTCTCGTTTCAGAGCTTTTAGGAGCTGCTTTATGGATTTGGACTATCGAAGCGCTGCGTGCTTATATGCGTCGTGGAGCAACAGGATATGCTAATGCAGAAGACATGCCTCTTTAATTAACTTCTCTTTTGCCTCAGTAAGCTAAATAACTTAATGCTCTAGCTTGCTGAGGCTTTTCTTGTATCTTTTAATTTATTTTATATCTCAGGTCAAAGTATCTAAACAATGCTAGCTTCTCAGGACACTCTAGCAAATCCTCCTATATTTCCACCACTTTTTTAGAATAAAGTCAATTGCCTAGGTTCTTTCTTCCCCATTTTATAAAAGACAAGCTAAAAAATATCTCTAGCCTCAAATTTAATTCGGTCGAATTCGACCGAATTAAAATTCCTGCAGTTTAAGATTTACCATAAACCAAAGAATTCAATTTTATCTTTTATTCTCAACTAGTTTTTTATTAAATCATTTGAGGCAACACTTTTAAATCTCGCAAGATTCGGTAGACTTATAATTCTTGAAATCTTCAGTATAAATGAGAATCACAAATCCTTTTGCTTCAATCTTATCTCTATTTACTTTTCCTATATACAAATTTACCCTTATCTTTGATTTAGGACTTAACCTTAAGGGCAAAAGCTTTTATTCTGCTACACTTTGTGGAAGTATTCACTATTTTTTAACTTTTTTACTTATCTTTTCCTAATCTTTTTGAAAAACAGAACAAAATAATGAAACTTTAATTTACTTAGAACAGCATAAAAACCGATTTTTCCTTTTTAACCCCTCCCTAAAACCACCTTTACTTCAACCTCTTTCCTCAGTAATTTATTGACAGACAATTAAGGGGAAGAGTATAATTCACACTTAATTAAACAAACTCGAGATTACTCTCTTCTCTCTTATACGAGTTTTATTAAAGGTATCAAAAAAGAAAGAAGGATCAATATGAATTTATTTCAAATGACAAATCCAAGACAACGTCGCATTGTTTTAATGTTATTAATTGCGATAGTTGCAGGTATTCTATCAGCTTTTGTTAAAGATGGTTGGGAATCAACTTTCCCTCCACGTGGCGTTAATGATGTACCTCCTCCAGTATTATTCTTAGAAGTTTTTGGAGTTAATGTTGCTGACAAAACTTATACAATTTTAGGTGTAACTGGCAACTGGGCTGCGATGTTAACCCACTTAATATTCTCAATTGTAATGGCTGCAATTTACTGTGTGTTAGCTGAAATTTTACCAAAAGTAAGAATGTTCAAAGGTGCAGTATTCGGTTATGCAGCAGCTTTAAGTGCTCACTATGTAGTACTTCCAATGTTAGGTATTCCTCGTGAGTTCTCTATTCCAGGTTTCCTTTCTGAATTAGGTGGTACTCTTCTTTGGATTTGGAGTATTGAAGTATTCCGTGCTTATATGCGTGAAGGAGCTACAGGCTACAAAAACGCAGAAGATATGCCTGTAAAATAATTTAGCTAAATTTTTTAAATAAAAATTTAAGCCACAAAATAATCACAAAGAGAGAAGTCTTAGCTTATCCCTAAGACTTCTCTCTTTGTTTAATACTATACAAAACTGTCATGAAATAGATTCAAGAATAAACCCTACTTTATCTGAGAATCTCTTGAGCTTTTTTATTATAATAGCCACTTTCAAATCTCAAACAAGTATAACTACAATGATCAATTATGCAACAACATCAAGAAATAGAACAAGGTAAAGAAGTAATTGGAGAAGCTTCTTCTACTTATGGAGGTATGGACTATACCAGCCCTCATCAACAACAGCTCCAACAAAATATTGGCAGTAAGTTTCTACTTATTTGCATTCTTGGCATTGTCTCTATGACCATGCCTATTAGTAATGACGCTTTAATTCCGGCAATAGTTTCGCTAAGAGATTTTTTTCCAAGTTAGCTTAGAACAAATTCAAGCCATTATTCCTTACTTTGTTATAGGT
>NZ_NRJF01000300.1 GCF_003585965.1 Psittacicella gerlachiana
TATGTGTTAGATATAAACTAAAAATGAATTCGGTTTTGGAAGTTTATAGTTACACTTTATTTTTTATATTGTTTATTTCCTTATTTATCTGAAGATAACAGAATAAGGTGAATAGAAAGGGTAACTGATTTTACGTTCATACTGTGCTGGCGTACAGTCCTAATTGTAAAATTATTCTCATCGAGTGAGATTAAAGTTTTAAAAATATATAGGATATTACGGAGTAATATAGATAAAAATGTCTTTTATTCAATTCTGATATTAAATCTTGAGTTAACTTTTTTTGGTAAAAAAGTTAAAGCTTTTGTCAAAGCTAACGAAAAATAGAAGTAATAGTTTGGAAGTTCCAGGAACTATAACTATAGTTTATTTCTATTATCTAAAGTCAATTAATCATTATACAGCGAGAAAAACTCAAAGCCGTGGAGTCATCCAATGACTAATTTATTTAGAGTTTGGTAAGTAATGTGCAAAGCAACAATTGTAAAAAATTGAAAATCAAAAAAGTGCCAGGAATAATTTTTTGATTTGAAATCTATAATTAACGCTTAGTTACAACCAAGGGTTTTAGAAATGAAGCAAACTAGGTCTCGAGATTGTTTAAGAATTATTATAAGAGATAGATTATTAATTAAATCCTAATTAAATCTTACTGAAATTTTACTAAAACCTTAGCAAAATCTTGCTTTAGTATTATTTGTAAGTATTTCTTTAGTACTAATGTACGATTATTTGAAATTACTTAACTTGGAATTTGCTCTCGAGAAAGTTAGTTAAAGTTGTTGAACTAAGACTCCGATAAAAGATATTTATCTCCGGAGTTTAAAAGAATTGATTGCTGATCGCTTTTCGGAAAAAGCTACCTCAAATTCTTAAAATGTAAATTATAAATCTCATTGCTTAGTCAAAATTTACTCAAGAAATTTAACTTAAGTAGATCTCTGTATATCGAGGAAGATTTACTTTTTGCACGGTTTAAATTATAACGCAAACCTAAGTAAATGCAATTTATCACAAGGAAAAACATTCTCTTCCTCTTAAGCAAAATAAGAAGATTTAAGTTTTGCTCAAAAGAGTTAGTCAAGATAATTAGGCAGGAAAATGTCAATCTAAATTAATACCTAATTAATAAACAAATCCTTAGTAAATAATAAGGGTTTGCTTTTTTACTTAGAGATAACTTAAATTCCTATATAAGTCCCCTCTAAAAATGATAACTTTTTGGGATGTGTAAATTATATCTTAGATTAGGGTTACTGCAAGTAATATAAAAGAGAAAGCTTTATAACACTTGACCTTTTATAAATCGCAATTTTTAGTTCTTGATGGTTACAGCTTAAGAGTTACAAGAAAAAATTTATGAGTAAGTACTCAATCTAGTAT
>NZ_NRJF01000301.1 GCF_003585965.1 Psittacicella gerlachiana
TTGCTTAGCTTTTGCTTAGTTTAAGCTCGCTTATCACTGCAAAAGAGAGCAATTCTCTTTTTAAGAAACTATTTAACGTTAAATTAAAAAATATTTATGCAATTTATAAAAAAATAGCTTACAATATAAGTATCTACAAATAAAAACAACTAGAGCCAAAGCCCTAGTTGTCGAAGATATAAGATTAAAAGATTAAATTTTTATTGAGGTCCTTTTACAAGGTAATGAGTTTTAACTATAAAAGTTACCAACATCACTTAAAAAATAACTAAAGCCCTACAAAGATCTTCTATCACGGTTTTTATCTTGTAGGAGTTTAAGGTAGAATACTCTGTAAGGCTTAGCTATCTAAGTAAGAGTAATCCTTTATAGGTTTAAAACATTGAAAAAACAAGTTAAGTTGTTGATGTAAATGCAAACTAATAATTTAGTTTAAACACCTCAGATATTTAGCTTCAAAAATTTCATCTAGATAAAATATTTAGTCTAAACAACATTTAAGCACTAAACCAAATTATTGGAATTATAAGCTTGAATATACCCTTGAGTATACAAATACTAGAAACTAGAGACTAGAAAAAAATTCCAGCTAGACGAGCAAAGATGTAAAATTCATCTAGCTGAAATCACACTTAGGGTTTTATACTTTTTGTTTTTTATTATTTTAGTTGTGGCTATACAAGATAAAAAAACTAAGTTTTTTTATATCGTATCTAAATACTAGTCTTAGTATTTAACTGAGGTTTAAAGTTCATTTTAAATCTCACTTAAAGACTAAATCCTCGATAAAACCCTACTATAAAAAGTAGTTTCCACGTCTGCAAACGCAGAAACTACGTGGTATTGTTTTATTATCTATTTATGAGCCAAAGATGCTCGCATTACTTATTACTATTTGTTCTAACTTTATTAAAGACTAGTAAAGTAAATCATGGATAAAAATAGAGTGAGAGAAAAAAATCCATGGTTTATGCCCCCTAAAAGAACCAAAATATCTTCAAGTCTTAAAACCAAAATGTAAAGAAGACATAAATAAGACGTAAAGAAGATGTAAAAAAGAAAGCATCTTAAACAAGAGTTAAAATGCTTTCTCCACACAAATTCAAATATTTTAACTATCTTTTAGGAGACTAACTGCACTAAACCTTTAGTGTGTTAGATGAGTCTATTATATGCCAAATGAGAATGATTCGCATTTAGAATGGTAAATTATTTTCAGCATTTTTTCCAAGAACTTGAAAAACAACCACTTTTATTTTTATAAACCCTTAATAAAAGTAAGGAATTGTATTTTTTGTAAGAGTAAAAATCGCTCTTACCTTTATTTTTGCTCATAAATTTTGGACGTCTTTTCTGAAAAGCAATCTATTCTTTCAATACTTTTCCCCTTAACTATAGAGATCAAATCCTTAATCTCACCTAACTTAGAC
>NZ_NRJF01000031.1 GCF_003585965.1 Psittacicella gerlachiana
GGTAAATACGAATTAAATTTAAATAGCATAACCCTTCCAAATGTGCAAAACCCAACACCTGATCAAATTGGGGATGCAGTTGTAGCTAAAATTAAAGAAATTCTTGTAGCTACAAGCAAATAATTTTATAAAGATTGAGAAGGCTTGAAGCCTTCTCTTTTTGAACTTTTTTAATATAACTTTAAGTTTTTATTTATGACTTTATCAGATAAAGATCTAGGACAAATCAGAGAGTCTATCAATAGTATTGATGAAAAGATCATTGAATTACTAGGTAAAAGAAGAGATCTCTCTGCTCAGGTTGCTGAATACAAAGCTCTTCACAATCACCCTATTAAAGATTTAAAAAGAGAAAAAGAGCTATTAACTAACTTAGTTAATAAATCTGCACAACACTCTTTTAATGTAAATTCAGACTTACTTAATGCAATTTATAAATCTATCATTAATGATAGCTGTAACTATCAACAAGAAATCATTATTCGTAAACAAAACCTATACAATTTAAGTGCTAAAGAAGAACTTAACATTTCTTACTTAGGTTTAAAAGGAAGCTATTCCTATGTAGCTTGTGAACAATTTGCTAAACATCTAAGCAAAAAAGCAAATTCAACAGGATATGAAAACTTTAATGATGTAGTTAATGCTGTTACCTCAGGAGTAGCTGATTTTGCGGTGTTACCATTAGAAAACACCTCATCAGGATCTATTAATGAGGTATATGATCTTTTAGCGAAAACCTCTCTAGAGATTGTATCTGATATAGCGATTGATATTAACCATGTATATCTAGCTAAAGAATTATTTGACGAAAAAGAAATTGAAGTTATTTATACGCACGCACAACCGTATGAACAATCAATTATCCACATTCGTGAATTACAGCCTAATGCTAAAATTGTTTTCACTGCTTCAACTACCCATGCAATGCAAGAGGTAGCAAAATCAGAAAATAAACGTGCAGTTGCAATTGGAAACGCTAGTGCAGCGAGTTTATACGACTTAAAAGTTATTAGTGATACTATCGCTAATAGCTCAAATAATCAAACTCGTTTTATCGTTTTATCAAAACAAGAAATTAAATTTAGTGAAAGCGTTTCTTACAAAACTATGTTGCAATTAATTACTAACCACTCTGAAGGAGCATTAGTAAATTCTCTTGAAGCATTTAAAAAGTACAAGATCAACTTAACCAAACTAGAATCTAGACCTATCTTAGGTTCTCCATGGCGTGAAATGTTCTTCATCGAGTTTGAAGGACATATCAATCAAGTTCATGTGCAACAAGCTCTAACTGAATTAGAAGAAAATTGTCGTGGTTTTAAAGTTGTAGGAAGTTTCCCAAGCTTTATTATCAATGACGAAATTTATAAATAATTTTAAGCCCTTAAAGTTAACTTTAAGGGCTATTTACCATGATAAGATTTACAAAAATATAAATAAAAAGTGGTAAAATAGACAATTGTTCAAGCAAATTTAATTATTAACCATACATTAGTTTTTTATGAAAGAATTTACTCATACAACAGTAATGTTAGAGCCTGCTGTTGATTGCCTAGAAATAATCAAAGATGGAATTTATGTAGATGGAACTTTTGGTAGAGGTGGCCATTCATCTTTAATTTTAGAACGCTTAGGAGAAAAAGGTCGTCTTTACGTTTTTGATCGTGACCTCGAAGCTATTGCATGTGCTAATAAAATTCAAGATGAGCGAATTATCGTTGTGCATGCCCCTTTTTCTTCTATGGGTGAATACTTTCAAGAACAACAATTAGAAGGGAAAATTAACGGTATCTTACTTGATTTAGGTGTAAGTTCTCCACAATTAGATGATGCTGAAAGAGGGTTTAGTTTTATGCGTAATGGTCCACTGGATATGCGCATGGATCAATCCAAAGGTTTTAGTGCTCGTGAGTGGTTATATCATTCAAGCGAAAAAGAAATTGCTGATGCCTTATATCTATATGGACAAGAAAAAAACTCTCGTGCGATTGCCAAAGCTATAGTTAAACTAAGAGAAGATCATAAATTTGATACTTTTTTACCTGACACAGATTCTTTAGTAGAAGTTGTAAAATCTGCTTCGAAAAAAATAGATCCTAATAAAAATCCTGCAACCCGCACTTTCCAAGCTATTCGTATTGCAGTAAATAATGAATTAGGTGAGCTCGAGCAAGCGCTTCAAGATTCGATTAAACTTTTAGCTCCTCATGGAAGAATTAGTATTATTTCTTTCCATTCTCTAGAAGATCGCATAGTTAAGCACTTTTTTAAAGAAAATTACGAAAAGCCAGTACTACCTAAATTCTTACCTATTCCAGATGCCGCTTTTACCCATGATTCAAATTTTGAAAAGATCTCTAATTCTATCAAGCCAACTGATGAGGAAGTAAGTAGCAATCCTCGAGCACGCTCTTCTATTTTACGTTGGGCACAAAGATCTTCTAAGCCATATAGCAGAATATAACTTTTTATTTAGTTACTGATTAGGACTATTTGTGTGAATTTTTTTAAAGCAACTAAAAAAAAATCTCTAAAAGATAAATCTCAGAATACTAATGTAACTAGCATCTTCAATCAAGATTTTGAACAAGAGAAAATTACAAATGAAACTCATCTAACCAAGAAAGAAATTGATGATGCTTCTAAAGCAAATGGTACAGCAGTAACTGATCTCATTGATGATCTTGAAGCAACAAAATACGAACAATCTCAAGATCAGCAAAAACATTATGCCCAAGAAGCTAAGGAGAGTAGAGAAAAGTACATAACCGAAACTTACGGAAAGTTAAATTGGAATTCTGATTTTACCCCTTTAAAAATTTTATATAAGGATTTTAGTACCAAGTTCTTTTTAACCCTGATTCTGTTTATTGTTATTTTAAGTCTAGCCTTAGTTAAAATCTATATTACCCGTGTTTCGATTGATACTACAATTCAATACTCTAAACTTCTAGCTGATAAGAACTCTCTTAATCTATCAAATGATAATTTACGCTTAGAGTTCTTATCACTTACTTCTAAATCAAATATTATTAGAATAACTAGCAATAAAATTTCTTTAATTCCGATTTCCACCGAAGCAGAAGTTATTGTTATTATTCCTTATTTACCTAATAATAAAACTTTATCAACAACTAGTATTCCATTTCTAACCCCTCCTCAAGAGTAGTTAGATCTTATGCTCGCAAAAAATGGCCAAAGAAGATAAAAAAAACGTAAATAACCGTAATTATTTAGATCCGATAAAAACTACATCACAAAAACGTGATGAAGAAAACTTAAAAAACTTTAAATTTGGCTTCAAAGTATCTAGTGGTCGATTATATTTTTTTACAATTTGTTTATTATTACTCTTTGTAGCCTATTTAGTTCTTTACTATCTACAATTTTTTACCAATTACATTCCTTTACGTGATAAGCAACATTTAGCAAAAGAAACTAATGCCCGTATCCAAAGAAATGTAACCGTAAATGCCCCAAGAGGTAAAATTGTTGATGCTAATGGAAAAATACTTGCTATCTCTATTCCTTATCAAACTTTTGGTTTAGATGTAAAAGTCTTTCTTGATCCGGCAAATAAAGCCGTAAATCAAGAGGACAGCCCTTTATTTCTCGCTCTTGCTAAAGCATTAGATCTAGAGCCTGCAAAACTATATCAGGACTTGCAAAAAAGACCTAACTCAAGATATTTTCGATTAAAATCTCAGGTGTCTCCTACTCTTGCAACCTATATCAAAAGCTTAAACATCCCTGGTATATCCTCTTATACTGATTTTAGAAGATTCTATCCTTACGGAGATGCCATCTCTCAAATAGTAGGATTACTTAATAACGAAGGGCAAGGGATGTTTGGGATTGAAAAATTAGCTAATCAACAACTAACAGGGGTTGATGGTAATATCTCTTATGAAAAGGATTTTCAACATAATATTATTAATTATAAAAGTATAATTAATTCTCAAAATGGTCATGATGTAAAACTAACTATTAATATAGATTTACAAGAAATGGCTTACCAAACTCTAAGCGAAGCTGTAAGAGATAATAAAGCTGATACAGCCACAGCCGTTCTCATTGATGTAACTAATGGGGAAATTATTGCTATGGCTAATGCCCCTTCTTTTAATCCAAATAATCGTAAAACAATTATTCCTCAATATTTAAATAATTATGCGATAACTTCAGTATTTGAACCTGGGTCAACTGTAAAACCCTTTGTAGTATACTCGGGTCTATTAGCTAAAGTAATTACCCCTACTACAGTAATAAATACAAGAAGCTTAAGAGTTGCAAATCACCAAGTAAAAGATGTAGGACCTCGTGATACTCTTTCTATTAGAGGGATTTTACAAAGATCCTCTAATATTGGCGTAGCAAAAATATCGCTAATGCTTCCAGGAGATACTTTACGTGAAACCTACCTTGCTGCTGGCTTTGGGCAAAGAACGGGACTAGGTCTATCAGGTGAAACCATGGGATACTTTCCTTATCAAACTAGATTTACAGATTTAGATAAAGCAGTATTTTCATATGGTTATATGCAACAAGTAACCCCATTACAATTAGCTCATGTCTATGCTACCTTAGGTAATTACGGGAAAGAGTATCCTCTTTCTATTATTAGCAGTGAGCAGACTTCTCAAGAAGGGATACAAAAATTAAATCCAAAAATAGCTAAAACCGTTGTTGAATTAATGCAAGGTGTAGCTGAGACAGGCGGTGGTGGAACTAAAGCAGCCATCCCGAACTACAATGTGTCAGTAAAAACAGGTACTGCAAAAAAAGTTGAAAATGGAATTTATGTTGATAAGTATATAGCTTATACTGCCGGAGTTGCTCCATCAACTCGCCCAAGATTTGCTTTAGTTATCGTTATTGACAATCCTAAAGCGGGACAATACTATGGAGGAGCAATTGCTGCTCCTGTGTGGCGAAAAATCATGGAATCAACTTTACAATATTACAATATTCCTGAAGATAACATGACTTCAGATCGTCTTGTTCTTAATCACACTCCATAGAGATATATAAAATGGTACAGATAACAACAGAACAACTCATAAAACAACTTCTAAGTTTAATTAATGAACTAAAACCTCTCATTATTAAACACCAACTAACCAATATTACGATTAATAGCAAAGAATGTGATCAACATACTGTTTTTGCAGCTACAAAAGGATTTAATGTTGACGCACGTAACTTTATTCCCGATGCCGTAGAGCGTGGCAGTAAAGTAATCTTAACTCATAACGAGAACCTCTTAGGAATAAATTCTTATGTACATCGTGAAGATATCATTAGCGGTGTAAAAGTTGATATTTTTGAGGTATATGATCTTAACAAGTATTTAAGCTTTTTAACTTTAAAATTCTATGATTTTCTTGCTTCTGCAAGTAATCCACAAAAAATAGGTTTAGAAGTTCCGGTTATTGGCGTTACTGGTACTAATGGAAAAACCCTTACTACCAATCTTATTGCGCAAGGACTAAGTGCTTTAACTAAAAAATCTTCACCTTATGTAATTGGAACCATCGGATTAGGTGCTTACAAGCATTTACAAAAAGCAACAAATACCACTCCTGATGCTTGCACAGTTCTAGATACAATTTTTCAGGCTGATTATCTTGACTCTAGTGCTGTAATTATGGAAGTTTCTTCTCATGGTTTAGCTTTAAATAGAGTGAGAAATGTTAGATTTAAACAAGCAATCTTCACTAATCTAACTCAAGATCACTTAGACTACCATAAAACCATTGAAAACTACTTTCAAGCTAAAGCAAGATTTTTTACTAAACATAATGTTAACGACTATATTATCACTTGTACTGGTGATGAAAACGACTATGGCGGACGCCTAGTAAAACTTATTTCGTTAAAATTAGCGCAAAACAATCCTGAAAATGGTAGCTCTCGTGGAGTTTCGGCTTCAACTCCAGCTCTACTTTCATTCCTTGGTGCTATTCCTCCTGATGAACACGTAGCTGGAGCAAAAAATACCCTGCCAAACCCTCTAGGTGAAAATGACTTCTTAGAACTCCAACCTGAGGATTATGATCTTGTAAGTCAAGTACTTAACGCTAAAGTAAAACCACGTCTAGCGGTTATCAACATTGGTGAAAAAATTAACGAGATCGCAAGTTTTAAAGCCGATATAGTTGTAAACTTATTAAACGTAAAAGCTCATCCTCAAGGTCTTACTATCTCTTTTAGCTTTGAGGATAAAATCAAAGAACTTAAAGTACAAAAAGAACTTAATATTCCTCTCCTCGGAATTTTTAATGCTTACAATATTTTAACCACGATAACTTCTCTATATTTATATGGTTTAGATTTAGAGCAGATTCTTAACTATGTTCCAGAGTTTAAATCTGTAAAAGGTAGAATGGAAGTTATTCCAAATAGCTTAAATAAAACTGTAGTTGTAGACTTTGCTCATACCCCTGATGCTTTAAGCAAAGCTATTGAAAGTATAAAAGTACACTTTAAAGATACTCCAAATAGTAAAATTACGGTAGTTTTTGGTTGTGGAGGTGATAGAGATGCTTCAAAACGACCAATCATGGGAAAAATAGCAAGTACTTTAGCTGATAAAGTAATTATTACAGATGATAACCCACGTTCTGAAGATCCAGAAAAGATCTCTCAACAAATATACGAAGGAGTTATAAACTCTAGTGCTGAAGTTACCTATATTGCAAATCGTAAACAAGCTATTATCCAAGCAATTGAACAAGCTCAACCAGGGGACTGCGTATTAATTGCTGGAAAAGGTCATGAGACCGAACAAATTATCGGCTCACAAACTTTACACTTTTCAGATCAAGAAACAGTAAATGAATATTTTGCAAGTAAAACATCATAGGAGATCTAAATGCTTAACGGCACTTCTTTAAAACTTATTGTAGATAGCCTTGTTTCCGCTAATTTACTTGATCAAAGATTTATTCCTTATCAAAAGGACTGTTTTCTTAATTTTTCTTCACATGAGCAAGTTGCTGAACTAATTCAAAATAATAAAGAAAGATTTAGTGAACAAGAAAGAATCTTACGTGAAAAAACACAATTAGAAATAGATTCTATTCAACGCCATGCCTTTGGCGTAACCTTTAATAAAAGTCCAAGAGCTTCTACAGAGGTAGTTAAGCCTGAACTTAAAACTCAGGAGCACGCAAAAAAAGTTCTAATCGAAGATTTTGCTTTAGCTAAAGATATTTTAATTGAAGAAGATGATCGACCTCTCAAAACTTCAGGCTTAAACTACTCTGATAACCGAGAAGATAGATATATTCCTCAATATCAAAGTGAAGAAAGTAAATTTAATGAGGTCGTTGATACTTCAAATCCTTTAGATAAGGTACAAAATGATTATCAAGATCTACAAAAAAGCTATACTGCCAACCAAGTATTATGTGATCTTTTTGCTTTTTTAGAACTACCTTATGCTTCAAAACCTGTATTTATTACTACAGACACAAGACGTCTAGATAAAGAAATTACAGAAAATTCTCTAGTATTATTTATAGTTCTTGATAGCACTAAACTTTCAAAACATGAACTTGCAAGTTTAGCATTAGCAAGAAAAAATACTCTCGTACTTATGGGAAATCTTACTGAAAGAGATGTAGATTTTTGTTTTACTAAGCATTTAGGAAGTATTATTCCAGTTAAAGATATATATCTTGCTCTTGATTTTATTGCTACCTTAATTAGAGAACAATACAAACCTTTAACTGTTGCAATTACAGGTTCTTCAGGAAAAACCTCACTTAAAGAAGCGGTTACCCATGTTTGTCGTAATTATTACCCTAATCGAGTAATTGCCACTTCGGGTAACTTTAATAATGAGTTAGGCGTACCCATAACTCTTTTAGATATTGCAAATCAATTTGTTACCAAAGAGTTAGCTACCGAAATTGCGGTAATTGAACATGGAGCAAATCACTTAGGAGAAATTTACAATACAACTTTAATCTCCAAACCAGATATCGCAATCATTAATAATGTGCAACCGGCTCACACTGAAGGTTTTGCAGGATTAAGAGGAGTCTCTTTAGCCAAAGCCGAGATCTTTAGTAATTTACACCAAGAGGGAGTTAAAATCGTTAACTTAGATTCTTACACTAACGATCTCATGTTTGCTCGTAAAAAATTCCAAACCTTATTAACCTTTAGTGCAAAGAATCCAATCGCTGATTTTTATATCAACGAAGACTCAATCAAATTTACTGAAGAACAAACTTCTTTTGATTTACATATTAATGGTTTTGAGTGCAAACGCTTACACTTTCCTCGAGGTGAACAACATCTTGCTTCTGAAATTTTTATAGATCCACAAGTTGTTAAGGTGAGAACGAATCTGCGTGGAAAAATTGGAGTATATAATGCCACAGCAACTATTGCCGTTTGTTTAGCAAGTGGGATTCCTCTAGATCATATCCTCTTTGCTTTAAAAAATATTCCAATTCCACCTCGACGTGAAAAAGTGATTGCTACTGAAAGAATTACTTATGTCGACGATAGCTATAATGCTAACCCTGGTTCGGTATTAGCCTCTATGGAACTGCTTAAAGATAAGAACGCAAAACATAAGTTCTTTGTCTTAGGTAATCTCGCTGAGTTAGATTATGAAACTAAGGTAAATTTCTTTACCGAGATCTATGATAAATTTATCTATGATACGCCTGCGTTTAATCTCATTTCTAACTTAAAATTTGTAGAAAAAGCTCCAGATGAAGTTGCAACCAATCAAACTTTATACGTTCTGCCATTTACTTTAGCTAAAAAGGATATTTATGTTCTTGAAACGGCTAAAGTTGATGCTCCAATAAATGAAGCAACTTATTTTATCTTTGCTCAAGAATTATTTAATCTCTTTACTAATCTAAAAAGTAAAGATCACTTGGCTATAACTTTTAAAGGTAGCAACTCTTCGAAAATGAATTTATGTTTTATGGAGTTTTTAAAACTCTTGAAGCAAAATTTAAGTGCAGAAGAGTACACATCATGTACTAATAACGAACTACATAATTACTTAAAAGTTAATTACAATTTTGATTTATAAATAAAATTTTATGACTAGTTTAACCTTACTTGGTCTATCTTATTTTGGTGCCTTTATCCTTTCTTTTCTCATTTGTTTAGTCTCTGGACCTTATTTAATCAGAGCTCTACACAAATTAAAGTATGGACAAAGTATTCGTACTGATGGTCCAGAAACACATCTAAAAAAACAAGGAACACCAACTATGGGTGGGGTTATGATCATTATTGCCGTAACCCTTTCTACCTTGATTTTTAGCAGTTGGAACAATGTCTACATTTGGCTAACCCTATTTGTATTTATTGGTTTCGGGGCTGTAGGTTATGTAGATGATTATTTAAAGATAAAAAGAAAAAGCTCAGATGGTCTTAGTGCTAAGCAAAAATATACCGCTTTATCTTTAGTATCTTTAGCTCCAATAATTATTTTATATTTCTTAGATAATCCAGCGATAACCCACTTAAATATTCCTCTACTTAGTTGGTCTCCTAACATAGGTATTCTCTTTATTCCTCTTGCCTATTTTACAGTTGTGGGAGCTTCAAATGCTGTAAATCTAACCGATGGCTTAGATGGATTAGCGATAATTCCTACCTTACTATGTGCCGTAGGTTTTGGTTTTATAGCCTTTGATGTTGGAGGAATTTGTCTCTTTAGTGGCTACTTAATCCCTGAAACCTTTGAATTAACTATTATTTGTGTAGCTTTAATTGGTGCATGTTTAGGATTTTTCTGGTTTAATAGTTATCCAGCTCAAATATTTATGGGTGACGTTGGTTCTTTAGCCCTTGGAGGCTTATTAGGATTCTTAGCTGTACTACTACGCCAAGAACTACTTCTTGTGATTATGGGAGGAGTTTTTGTGGTTGAATGCTTATCTTCAGCTATTCAAATGGTATGGTTTAAGTATACTAAACGTAAATATGGCGAAGGACGTCGTGTATTTTTAATGGCTCCTTTACATCACCATTTTGAAAAAAAAGGACTAACTGAAACTAAAGTAATTGCTCGTTTTTGGGTAGCAGCTTTCCTTTTACTCATTGCTAGTTTAATTATTTATACAAATAAAATTTTCTAAGCAAATGATAAAAGCCTCGTAGGAACGAGGCTTTTATCATATAATAAGGAAAGACTTTATCCTTTAAATAAAAGTCAAACCGTTGTAATAATTTGCAGTCAATAAAATTTATATGTCGCTAAGCATACCAAAAATCATCAATATAGGTATAGTGGGAGTGAAAAAAAGTGGCTTTGAAACTGCTCGCTTTTTATTAACCCATAATGATCATACCTCTTATAAAATAACTTTATTTGACGATAAACCTGATTTAGATTTACTTTCAACCTTACAATCTATTAATGGTAATATTGAATTATACCCATTAAATACTCCTGAAATTTTAGCTCGACAAAACTTTCTTATTGTCTCTCCAGGCATTCCTAAAAGCCATCCCGCTTTTAGTTTAGCTATTGAAAATAATGTAGAAATTATTGGAGATATAGAATTATTTGCTCGTTTAAAAAATGATTCTCGAGATCCTATTTTTCGTAATGCTCCGGTAATTGGGATTACGGGCTCTAATGGAAAAACTACAGTTACAGAGCTAACTACTCATATTCTAAAAAACCTCGGCTACAATGTTGCTATGGCCGGTAATGTAGGTATTCCGGTAATGTCAACCTTTACCGAAACCTATAATTACTATGTTTTAGAGCTGTCAAGTTATCAATTAGAAACTACAAGTAGCTTAAAATTAAGAGTAGGAACTATTCTTAATATTTCTCCTGATCACCTAGATCGTTATAAAAATATGGAGAAATATGTAGAAGCTAAACAACATATTTATAATCTCAGTCAAAGCTTACTTTACAACAAAATAGATCAAGCTACTTGGCCAGAGCATGAAAATGCTAAAAAACACATGACAGCATTTACCTCTGATCCAATTAAACAGCCTGCTTCATATTTCTATGATCCGCAAAAGAAAACCTTAAATATTCCTACTCTTTACGACAATTCAAGTAGTATTTCATATATTTCTCTACCTGTAAAAAACTTTACTCTACAGGGAACACATAACTATGAAAATATACTTGCAGCTATAGCTTTAGTAAGATTAACTTTACAAGGACATTCAGAACAACAAGATAAACTTATCTTCGAAGCTGCTCAAAGTTTTAAAGGCTTACCACATAGATTTGAACTTGTTCATGTTTCTAATAATGGGGTACGCTTTATTAATGATAGTAAAGCAACTAATATAGGTTCGGTAGAGTCTGCTTTACGCTCACTAGATGTACATAACAATGGTAAAATCTACTTACTCTTAGGAGGTGATAGTAAAAATCAAGATTTTACCGAGTTAGCACCAGCAATTTCTCAAGTCAACAATCTTGAAGTTTTATGTTATGGGCGAGATGCAGAACTCGTAGCTAAATGTACTCCTGAAGCTCAGGTGTTTAAAAATGCTACTCTAGAATCGGTAATGCAGCATATAGCTCCCCACTTAAAAGCTGATGATGTAGTTCTTCTCAGTCCAGGTTGTGCTAGTTTTGATCAATTTAAAGGATATGAACATCGAGGGCAGGTATTTACTGAACTTGCAAAAAAGTATCAAAAGCCTAGTAGATTAAAAAGTTTAGGAGTTAAACTTTTAAATGTAGGACAAAATCTTACTCATAGATTAATCTATCTAGGTGAAACTAAAAACACCTCTGAAATTCAGAACGTAAAATTATATGATGGATATCTCCTTGCATTAATTTTTTCTATTTTTGCTCTTGGAGTAATTACAGTATTTTCAGCTTCAACTTATTTAACCGTAAAGCAAAGTGGAGGGATTTTTAATCCTAAGCAAGGCTTGCTTATGATTTTAGGGATTATGGCTTTTCTCGTGAGCTTATGCATAAATTCTTCTAAATGGCGAACTCTCTTGCCTTTTATGTCGATTGCTACAGGTTTAGCCCTACTCTTTGTTCACGTCTTTGGGCATTCATATAATGGAGCTCAGAGATGGATTAGCTTATTTGGTTTTACCTTTCAACCAGCCGAACTAGCAAAGCTGTGTACTTTAATCTACTTGTCTCACTATTTAGTAGCAGTTTCAAGTACCAAGGTTTTTAAATTAAGAGATATGTTTGGTTTTACCTGCTTTTTCTTAGTTATGGCTTCTTTACTTCTAATGCAGCCTGACTTTGGGACTACTTTAATGCTAGTTATCTTAAGTAGTGTAACAATTTTATATGTAACTCCAGATTTAAAAAACTTTCTCTTACGCTCTTCTCCAATTATCCTGTTTATTTTAATAACCTTGATCATTTACGTTTCTAATAAAAGTTACTTAATAGATCGAATTACAGGATTTTTAGATCCTTATGCCGATCCTTATGGAAAGTCTTACCAAATTATTAACTCTATCTCAGCATTTTCACATGGAGGATTTTGGGGGGTAGGACTAGGTAACTCTATCTTTAAATCAGGTTATTTAACCGAAGCCAACACCGACTATATTTTAGCTATCTTTGGTGAAGAATTTGGTTATTTAGGAATAATTATCCTCGTAACTCTTGAAACCCTTTTATATCTAAGAATGTTTAAAATTTCTCATCAAACTTTCTTTATTTATAAAAGACCATTTCAAGCGATTATGATTTTTACTTTTGTTCTTTGGTTCGCTTATCAAGCCTTATATAACCTTGGCATGACCGTAGCTTTTCTTCCTACCGATGGAAGTACTCATCCATTAATTTCCTATGGAGGTTCTTCTTACTTAGTAATGTTTACTGCTCTTGGGATTACTATGCGTGTAGACTATGAAAATCGTTTAATTGCTCATGGTTATAAGCTTAAAGAGAGTCGCTCTAAAGATATAGTTATTTCTTTCTTCAATTTTATTGGTAGCAAGTTTTCTCGTAAGAAAAATTTTGGAACCATAAAACAAGCTAAGAAAAATAAATAAAAATTTTTGGTCTACATATTTAAGTATGTAGACCTTTTACTTTTATATTATAATATCATTGGTAAATTTCTTACGTAACTACCTTATTTTCGGATCTATGACAAAGAAAAAAGTTCTAATTATGGCTGGAGGAACAGGTGGACATATTTTCCCCGCTTTAGCCATAGCACAAAAACTTACCGAGCAAAATATAGAAATAGCTTGGGTAGGAACTGAAAATCGTATGGAGGCTAATCTTGTCCCAAAATATGGTTATCCTATATATTTTATCGAAATCGAAGGATTAGTATCTCGTGGAGCTAAGGCATGGTTAAAAGCTCCATTTAAAATCCTAAAAGCTATCTTTCAAGCAAAAAAAATTATTCAAGAATTTAAACCTGATCTTGTAGTAGGTACAGGTGGATATGTTTGTGGTCCGGTTGGGGTAGCTGCCAAGCTCACCAAAACTCCTTTAATTGTCGTTGAAAACAATGGAGTTATCGGCTTAACCAATAAAATTTTAAGTAAATTTGCAGATTTAACCTTATTTTCTTATCCTCTCAAGGAAGCAAAAAAGCCTGAATACATTGTAGGTCAACCTTTAAGAGAAGATTTTACAAAACTAAAAAGTGAAGAAAATCTGCAACCTCTCTTAAGCAAAGCTCAAAACGAATATCAAGAACTCGTGAGATTTGTACAGGAACAGTTAAATTATCAACAAGCTCTTCCTGACACTTACACAAAAGATAACTTTACCCATCTTTATGAGCTTCTAGACGCTCAACAAAAATTAACTTTTAATAATTTAAGCTTAAGTAAACAAAGATTAAATATTCTTGCGGTTGGTGGTTCTCTAGGTGCACGCATTCTCAATCAAAATCTAGCCCCTGCAATTAAAAATCTTGAAACTAAAGGCATCAAAGTTAATACTTTACAACAAGTGGGACAAGGTAACCTAGATGAAGTTAATAATCTAGTTACAGAATTAAGCCTAGAAAACTATACAGTATGTGAGTTCATTGACAACATTAGTGAAAAATACTTACAAAGCGATCTTATTATTTGTCGTTCTGGCTCTATGACCGTGTTTGAAATCGCTAACTGTAATCGACCAGCTATTTTTGTTCCTTTAGCTTTACAAAAAGATCAACAACAACTTCACAATGCCAAGTACTTAACTGATAAAGGAGCTGGTTTATTAATTCTTAATAAAGATTTTAATGCTCAAAGTTTAACCTCATTAATTGAAAATTTAAACTATCATCAGTTATACCAAATTGCACTAAAACAAACATCTTTAGCAACTCCTGAAGCTACTGACAAAATAGTTAAATTTATTCAACCTTACCTTAACAGATAATTTTCATTAAACTCATGACTACTCAAATTAATGTTGACAATTCAAGTCAAAAGCGTCATATGCGTATTGACGGATATATACACTTTATTGGTATTGGTGGTGTTGGCATGTCTGGCATTGCCCAAGTTCTAAAAAATTTAGGTTACCAAGTTTCTGGATCTGACATAGGTCAAGGGGCTACAATTGAAAGTTTAAAAAACCTAGGCATCAAAGTATATCCTGAGCATAAATTTGAAAATGTAAATGATGCTGCTCTGATTGTCGTATCTTCAGCGATTAAAGAAAGCAATCCTGAAATAGTGGCAGCTCGTGAAAAAGGCATTCCAATTATTCGTCGAGCACAAATGCTAGCTGAAATCATGCGCTTTAGACAGGGAATTACAGTTGCTGGAACTCATGGTAAAACGACAACTACCGCAATGTTAGCTACAGTTTTTACTATTGCAGGTTTAGATCCTACATTTATTAATGGGGGAATTGTTAAAAATGAAAATAGCAATGCTCACCTAGGTAAGGGTGAATATATGATTGCCGAAGCAGATGAGTCTGATGCCTCATTCTTGCATTTAACCCCATTTGTTTCTGTAATCTTAAATATCGAAAAAGATCATATGGAAACCTATAATGGTGACTTTAACCGTATGATTGACACCTATATTAATTACTTACATAATGTTCCATTTTACGGCACGGCAGTAGTATGCTATGACTCTCCAACTATTCGTGAAATTTTACCAAGAATTGGTAGACGTACTTTTACCTATGGTTATGAAGAGGGAGCTGATTATCAAATTATTTCCTACACTCCAGGAGCTTTTAGTTCTAAATTCTCAGTCTTAACTCCAACTAAAGAAGTGATTGATTTAGAGTTATCGGTATCAGGACGTCACAATGCTTCTAATGCTACTGCAGTTTTAGTGGTAGCTCTAAATGAAGGTATTCCTTTAGACAAAATTAAAGAAGGTTTAAAAGCCTTTAAAGGAGCTGGAAGACGATTTGACCGTATTGGTGAATATCAAATTGATGAGCAAAGAAAAGTAACTTTTATTGATGATTATGGGCATCACCCTACCGAACTTGAAGTTACGATTAAAACTGCAAGAGAGGTTTATCCTGATCAACGCATTGTTATGCTGTTTGAACCTCACCGTTACTCACGTACCATGAATCTTTTTGATGACTTTGTCTTAACTTTAAGTAAAGCAGATCAAATTATTCTCTTAGATGTATACCCTGCTGGCGAAGATCCTATTGTTGGCGCTGACTCTCAACATTTATCACATGAAATTAGAAAACTCGGCAAAGATTGTATTGCGGTAGGTAATAAAGATTTAAGTGAAACCTTAAATTTATTATTACAAAACAATGATGTCGTATTTGCTCAAGGAGCTGGTTCAGTATCTCGTAAAATACATGCAACAATTGACAATGCAGGGTGGGAGAAAATCAGTTAATTATGTCTAACAATCAATATACTTTAGAAGATCTAAAAAACTTTAAAATTGCCGTTCTTTGTGGAGGTACGTCAAACGAAAGAGAAATTTCACTAATCTCTGGGGATGGAATCTACTCTGCACTTAAAGCCAGTACCTTAAATTTAGATGTACATAAAATTGATCCAAAATTCTATAATCTTTTAGATTTAAAAAAGGATGGCTTTAATCTTGTATTTAATACTCTCCATGGACGTTTTGGAGAGGATGGACAAGTACAAGGGTTTCTTGATGTCCTCGGAATTAGATATACAGGTTGTAATCTTCTTCAATCAGCGTTAACGCTAGATAAACTCTTAACCAAAAAAGTTTGGTTACAAAGTAAAGTAAAAACCAGTAACCACTTAGTTTTAACTTCTCAACAAATTCTCAATAATAATCAAACTTTAAATCTTGATGCTATTATTGAAACCTTAGGTTTACCACTGTTTGTTAAGCCTAACTTAGAAGGTTCTTCTATAGGGATTACCAAAGTAAAAACTAAAGAAGAATTACTACCAGCTCTCGAAATAGCAGCTAAAATTGATAATCAAGTTCTGCTTGAAGAATTTATTAATGGCAAAGAGTATTCTGTCCCTGTCTTAAATGGAAAAGCTTTAGCTGCAATTGAAATTATTATTGATAAGAAGTATGAATTCTATGATTATCAATCAAAGTATTTCGATGACAATACTCAATATGTATGTCCTGCAGAGCTTACCGCAGAGCAAACCGAAAATATTTTACAATTAGCCGAACAAGCTACTAAATCAGTAGGTATTAAAAGTTGGTGTCGAGTTGATATTTTAAGTAATCAACAAGGTGAGTTTTATGCTCTAGAAGTAAACACTAACCCAGGTATGACTACTCATAGTTTATTCCCTATGGCTGCTAAATATCGTGGAATGGAATATACAGATTTATGCTTACATATTCTTTTAGATGCGATAAATAATGTAGAAGCAGCTTGATCTAGTTTATAATATATATCCAGCTAACGCTGGATATATTTTTATTAACTTTGGTTTATATGTTAAAGAAAATTTTTAAATCTAAATATTTTTATTTAATAATATTTTCTATAGTAGT
>NZ_NRJF01000032.1 GCF_003585965.1 Psittacicella gerlachiana
TACATCTAGTACTTTTATAAGGAGGTAATCCAACCGCAGGTTCCCCTACGGTTACCTTGTTACGACTTAACCCCAGTCACGATTCATACCGTGGTAAACGCCCTCCCGAAGGTTAAGCTATCTACTTCTGGTACAAACCACTCCCATGGTTTGACGGGCGGTGTGTACAAGGCCCGGGAACGTATTCACCGCAACATTCTGATTTGCGATTACTAGCGATTCCGACTTCATGTAGTCGAGTTGCAGACTACAATCCGGACTTAGATTTACTTTAAGGGATTAGCTTAACGTCGCCGTCTCGCAACCCTCTGTATAAACCATTGTAGCACGTGTGTAGCCCTACTCATAAGGGCCATGATGACTTGACGTCATCCCCACCTTCCTCCGGCTTATCACCGGCAGTCTCTTTAGAGTTCTCAACTTAATGTAGCAACTAAAGATGGGGGTTGCGCTCGTTGCGAGACTTAACCCAACATTTCACAACACGAGCTGACGACAGCCATGCAGCACCTGTCTTAGAGCTCCCGAAGGCACTCCTCGATCTCTCAAGGATTCTCTAGATGTCAAGAGTAGGTAAGGTTCTACGCGTTGCGTCGAATTAAACCACATGCTCCACCGCTTGTGCGGGCCCCCGTCAATTCATTTGAGTTTTAACCTTGCGGCCGTACTCCCCAGGCGCTCGATTTAACGCGTTAGCTACGAAAGCCAAAACATAAAGCTCCAGCCTCCAAATCGAGATCGTTTACGGCGTGGACTACCAGGGTATCTAATCCTGTTTGCTCCCCACGCTTTCGCACATGAGCGTCAGTTTGTTCCCAAGGGGCTGCCTTCGCCTTCGGTATTCCTTCTCATCTCTACACATTTCACTGTTACACGAGAAATTCTACCCCTCCCTAAACAACTCTAGATTAGTAGTTTTAAATGCTATTCCCAAGTTAAGCTCGGGGCTTTCACATCTAACTTGCCAATCCGCCTGCGTGCCCTTTACGCCCAGTAATTCCGATTAACGCTCGCACCCTCCGTATTACCGCGGCTGCTGGCACGGAGTTAGCCGGTGCTTCTTCTGTAACTAACGTCAAGTCAATATCCTTCAATATCAACCTTCCTCATTACCGAAAGTACTTTACAACCCTAAGGCCTTCTTCATACACGCGGCATGGCTGGATCAGGGTTGCCCCCATTGTCCAATATTCCCCACTGCTGCCTTCCGTAGAAGTCTGGACCGTGTCTCAGTTCCAGTGTGGCTGGTCATTCTCTCAAACCAGCTAGAGATCGTCGCCTTGGTGAGCCATTACCTCACCAACTAGCTAATCTCACTTGGGCTCATCTATAGACAAGTACCAAATAGCACTCTATAATCTCTCGATATTACGCGGTATTAGCCATCGTTTCCAATGGTTATCCCCCATCTATAGGCAGATTCCCAAGCATTACTCACCCGTCCGCCACTCGTCAGCAAGAGAGCAAGCTCTCTCCTGTTACCGTTCGACTTGCATGTGTTAAGCCTGCCGCCAGCGTTCAATCTGAGCCATGATCAAACTCTTCAATTGAAGATATAAAAATATATTTGATCTATAAACTCGTTAAAACTACTGATCTAATCTTTATTTAATTGCTTAAATAATCATCTATATATAGCTAATAAAACTAAGGTTTCTACAAACCAAAAATCCTATATATAAACTTTATTAATGAATTAATCAGGTCATTATAACTAGTCGATAGTAAAACATATTCAAGTAGAATATTTAGTTTTATTTAGTTTCTTATGAGTACTAAATAATGTATTTTTT
>NZ_NRJF01000033.1 GCF_003585965.1 Psittacicella gerlachiana
AGTATTAACAGTACTTATGAAAAATTAAAATACTTTACTCAAGATTCGAGTATAAATCCATTTTTGAATAAATAAATTTATAGTTTATTAAATAACTAATTAAGATAATTTCATCCTAAGTTATCTTAATAAAATAAGGTTTACCATAAAATAAGATTGAAACAATCTTTGAAAGGATTTAATGATGCTGGATACCGAAATTTTATTTGATCCTAATAATCTACCTAAAGACGAGCGTTTACAAACATTAAAACAGTTATATCCTGAATGTTTTAGTAAAAAAGGTGAGTTCTTAGTTGAAAAATTTACACAACTTGTACATCCTCAAGCAATTGAAGTAACAAAAGAGTATTACAATTTAAATTGGTTAGGAAAATCTTATGCTAAGTTATTAAGAAACACTCCTCCAACTACTCTCTTAACAGAAGATTATCAGCATAATCAACAACCACAAAATATAGATAGTCAGAATTTACTTATTAAAGGTGATAACTTAGAGGTCTTAAAGCATTTGCAAAATGCTTATAAAAGTAAAGTAAAAATGATTTACATAGATCCACCCTATAATACTGGTTCTGATGGCTTTGTGTACCAAGATGATCGTAAATTTACTACTGAGCAATTAGTTGAACTGACAGGAATAAACTTGGAAGAAGCACAAAGAATTCTAGATTTTACTTCTAAAAAATCTAACTCACATAGTGCTTGGTTGACTTTTATGTATCCTCGTCTGTACATTGCAAGAGAATTACTTCAAGATGATGGAGTAATTTTTATTAGTATTGATGATAACGAACAAGCACAACTAAAACTTCTCTGTGATGAAGTGTTTGGAGAAGAGAATTTTGTAGGAGATTTTATTTGGACAACAAAAAATGCTGCTAGAGGTGTCCCTCCTGTTAATATGTTGATGAGTAATCACGAATATATTTTATGTTATGCAAAAAATATTAATCTGCAAAAATTTAAAGGTATAGAAAGAAGCGAAGAGGACTTTGCAAATCCTGATAATGATCCTAGAGGGTTATGGCGTTCAGAAAGTATAAAAGCTACAGGTACACAAGATAACTTTTTTTCAATTGTTGATCCTATTACAGGGAATCAATTTTATGATAATTGGGCTTTTGCAGAAAATAGCATTAAAAGGATGATCAATGATAATCTGATTATTTTCCCTAAGACAAAGGATGGAGTTCCTCGTCAAAAAAAATTTCTTAATAGTTATACTAATGATAAAAAAGCATTTGTTTCTTATTTAGGATGGTATTCTTCAGAAACATCTTCAAAGTCGTTAATGTCTTTATTTGATGATAAGAAAGTTTTTAGTTTTCCGAAATCAGTGGAATTAATCAACTTTTTAATTAATCAATCTACTGAAGAAAATTCAATAGTTCTTGATTTCTTTTCAGGATCTGGCACAACAGCTCATGCCGTAATGCAATTAAATGCAGAAGATAGTGGTAACCGTAAATTCATTCTTGTACAGTTACCTGAAAAAACTGATCAGAAATCTCAAGCTTATCAAGCAGGTTACACAACTATTTTTGATATTACTAAAGCTAGACTAGAGAAAGTTGCTCAAAAGATAAAGGGAGAAAAAACAGATTACCAAGGTGATTTAGGATTTAAAATTTTTGAAACTACTACAGATTTTAGAGAAGTTCCAGACTATGATCAAGAGCTAAAAACTCTTGAACACAATCCTAGTCTAGATTATTTAATGTATGTTCCCGAACAAATTGAAACTTTATTAAATACTTGGCGAGTATATGATGGTCAACCTCTGAACGAACCTATAGAGAAAGTTAATCTTTCAGGTTATACGGCATATTTATGTCAAACTCAATTATATTTACTGAATCAAAACTTTGGTAGCGAACAAGTAAAAGATATCTTAACCAAATTAGATAATGAGAGAAGCTTTGTTATTGAACGTATTGTAATTTATGGAGAGGGAATTGACAGTGCTAAGCAACAAGAGCTTAAGCAAGCTATTATGAGCTACAACAATAAAAAATCTCTGCATATAAATATATTAGTGAGATATTAAATTATGGCTTTTAAATACGAAAAAAACTTACCTCATCAAGAAGTTGCAATAAACTCTGTTGTCAGTGCTTTACAAGACCTTCCTTATATAGAAAACTCTTTAGATAACTTTGCGAATAAAATAGAAATAGATTTATCTCAGTTAAAGAATAATTTAGAAAGTATACAAGTAGAAAATGATATTAATGATCAGCCTTTAACCGGTAATTCTATTATTGATATTTCCATGGAAACAGGAACAGGTAAAACTTATACCTATACTAAGACCATGTATGAGTTATATCGCAATTATGGAATCTTTAAATTTGTTGTCGTCGTTCCGACCTTATCCATTAAAGCTGGGACAGAAAGCTTTTTAAAAAGTGAAGCTTTAATGCGTCACTTCCGTTTAGATTTTGAAGGTATATATGGAGATACTCAGGTAAAGTTATATGTAGTACAAAGTCAAAAAGCCAAAAAAGGTAAAAGACAACATAACTTAATTGAAGTTCATGATTTTGTGAGTACAAATGACAAGAGCAAAATTCATGTACTGTTAATTAATCAAGGTATGATTAACTCTGATAGCATGTCTGGTAAGCTTTCTGATGGAAGTCAATTATTTGCTCATGAGTTTGATAATCCTTTTAAGGCAATTGCAAGTACTCGTCCAGTTTTGATTATTGATGAACCTCATAAATTTGCTAAAGCTAAAACGACATGGAAAAATATTGAAAAATTCCAATCTATACTAACTCTGCGATATGGAGCAACTTTTACAGAATATGAGAATTTAATCTATCGTTTAACTGCGGTGCAAGCGTTTAACGATAATCTAGTAAAAGGAGTTAATGTTTTTGTAGAAGAATTAGAAGGAGATGATGGGGTAGTTGTAACTCTAGAGAAAGCTAAAAGTGAAGAAGTTGAATTTAGAGTATCAAATAGTAAAAAATCTATCTTAGTTAGACAAGGTGATAGCTTAGGACTAGTTCACTCGAATCTACATGATATTTGGCTTGAAAAGGCAAAAGCGACTGAAGTTATCTTGAGTAATGGTTTATCCTTAAAAAAAGGCGATAAAATAAATCCATTTGCGTATAGTGATACAGTAATTAATAAGATGTTACGCAATGCAATTCGTACCCATTTTGATACTGAAAAAGCTTTACTAACTCGAGAGAACGGAAGAATAAAACCTCTAACTCTATTTTTTATTGATGATATTAAAGGTTATCGTGAAGGAAGAGAAGAGCAAAATAGTTTATTAAATCGTTTTGAACTTTTTGTGAAAGCCGAAGTAGAGAGTCGTTTAGCTTATGAAACTAATGATTTTTATAAAGCCTATTTAGAGAAAGCTTTAGAAGATATCTCTGCTACCCATGAGGGATACTTTGCTCAAGATAATAGTGAAAGTGATGAGAAAATTGAACAGGAAATACGAGAAATTCTCCATGATAAAGAAGGTTTATTATCTTTAGATAACCCGAGACGATTTATATTTTCTAAATGGACTTTACGTGAAGGTTGGGATAATCCGAATGTATTTGGAATTTGTAAATTACGTTTAAGTGGGAGTGAAATTAGTAAATTACAAGAAGTTGGACGAGGTTTACGCTTACCTGTAAATGAATTTATGGCTAGAGTAAATCAGGAAAACTTTTATCTAAACTATTTTGTTGATAGTAGAGAAAATGACTTTGTTAATAAATTGGTAGGTGAAGTAAATAGTCAAGTTCCGAGTATAAAAATTCCTAAAATATTTACTAATGAACTAGCGAATAGAATTTCACAATCTTATTCTGATAAACCTATTTTAAAAATTTTCAATGAAGCTTTAAATGCAGGTTTTATAAATGATAATGATGAATTTATTGACAATCATGGTAATGTTAGTAGTGAAGGTTTTTATAAACTAAGAGATTTATACCCTTTAGCATTGAAACAAGAGCTTGTAGATGTAAATAAAATTCGTAATGGCAAGGAAGCTAAGAAGAAAAAAATCAAAATGCGAATTGCTAAATATGCTGAGCTAAAAAACCTTTGGGAAAGTATCAATCAAAAAGTCATTCTAAATTATAAGATTGAAAGTGAAGAAGAGTTTCTCAATTTATTTGTAAAATTTTTAGAAAGTGATTTAAGTAGTTTTAAACAAAGTGGTAGTATTACGGTTAAATCTAACATTAGAGTGCAAAATGATCTTTTAGTCGCAAATAAAGAGCAATCTATTGAAGAGATAAATTTTGAACCTATAGCGATGATGAGCTACTCTACTTTCTTATTAAAACTAGCCGAAAAAATTTTGATTCAGCGTAATACCTTACATCGAGCTTTTCTAAAAGTTGCTAATTTAATTGATATACGTTTATTTTTAAATCAGCAAACTATCAACGGGTTGGCAAGAAAATTCAATCGTTGGTTACTGTTAAATTCTTTTACTTCTTTCGAAGTAGGATATTCCCATACAAGTAATGAAATTCATCCTACCAAATTTACAAATAAATTAGGAGATCCTTTAGAAGAAGTTGAAGATAATATCTTTGATGGAGAGTTATCTGATGATGAACCTTTACCTCAATTTTTATTTGATAGAGTCTTTTTCAATAGTGATCTAGAAAAAGAAAATATCACTGAAAGTGAAGTAAAAGAAGTAATTGTTTTTACAAAAATTCCGAAGAACTCTATTAAGATTCCTGTAGCAGGAGGAGGGACTTACTCTCCAGACTTTGCCTATGTTGTCAAAACTTCTAGTGGGGATATTTTAAACTTTATTATAGAAACCAAAGGCGTATCTGATGACGGTAGTCTACGTGTTGAAGAGAAAAAGAAGATTGAACATGCTGAAAGATTATTTGAAAAGGTTAGTACTGAAACTAAAGTAATCTTTACAACACAGTTTCAAGGGGATAAGATTGCTAAGATTTTGAAAGCAGTATGTAAATAATGTTTCAATCTTTAAAAAGTAATTTATAATTGAATAGAGGCGAGGACAAAACTATTTTAGCCTCTACCGTACCTCTTACCACTGTATGTACTGCTCAATATAAAACGGTTGTCTCAGTTACCTTTATCACGAGTATCTATAAAAAGAAATAGAATATTGAACAACTACCAATTTGTGCAACGAGGCGTTGCACAATTACCTACTGAAGAAAATCTCTTATATTTCAACCATTATCAATTTGTGCAACGGATCGTTGCACAATTACTTACTAAAGAAAATCTCTTATATTTCAACAATGATCAATTTGTGAAACGGATCGTTGCACAATTACCTACTGAAGAAAATCCTTAGCATTTCAACAACTAGCAATTTGTGCAACGGGACGTTACACAATTACCTACTAAAGAAAAATCTCTTATATTTCAACAACTAGCAATTTGTGCAACGGTGCGTTGCACAATTACCTACTGAAGAAAAATCCTTAATATTTCAACAACTAGCAATTTGTGCAACGGGACGTTGCACAATTACTTACTGAAGAAAATCTCTTATATTTCAACAATGATCAATTTGTGCAACGGGGCGTTGCACAATTACCTACTGAAGAAAATCCTTAATATTTCAACAACTAGCAATTTGTGCAACGGGACGTTGCACAATTACATACTGAAGAAAATCCTTAGCATTTCAACAAAGATCAATTTGTGCAACGGGGCGTTGCACAATTACCTACTGAAGAAAATCCTTAGCATTTCGACAACTAGCAATTTGTGCAACGGGTCGTTGCACAATTACCTACTGAAGAAAAATCCTTAATATTTCAACAACTAGCAATTTGTGCAACAGGGCGTTGCACAATTACCTACTGAAGAAAAATCTCTTATATTTTAACAACTAGCAATTTGTGCAACGGGGCGTTGCACAACTACCTACTGAAGAAAAATCCTTAATATTTCAACAACTAGCAATTTGTGCAACGGGTCGTTGCACAATTAACACAAGAAGCAAAATCATTATTAACTTCAGTTGCTATCAAGTTATATTGTTTCTCTATAGCTCTTATTTTTCAGCTCACACTATACTTTTTTCTAACTTTTGTTAGTTAAAATAGAGGTTTTATTCTTCTTAATGTCATTTTTCATCATTTCTCAATCTCTTCTTTTTTTAACTTTCTTTCTAAATCCACAATAAAAACTAACATTTGTAACTAATTTACAATTTTTAACTTATCAAAAGTTATAAAGCACAAAGAATCCGAATAAAAAAACTCCGATCTTTTCCTTTCTCCTAAAAATACCACAACAAGAAAAGAGTTTTTTTGTAAAATATAAGCAACTCTAAGAAAACTCTTTCCACTTTTCTCTTTCTTAGTTAGAGTTTTAAGTTTTTCCACTTCTTTGAACTTAAAACCTTTAATTGTTATCCCAAGTTATTTTATTTTCGATTTAGTTATTTACTTTTCGATCCCTTATTTACTTCTTATTCCATTACTTTACAAAAAACTAAGCTTACTTTAGTTCCTAAAGTTGTGTCTAGTTTTTTGTCTCTAAAAAAATTATAGTTTATGAAATTTAAATCCCCTTTCTCTATCGCTAAACTAACAGCCTCTTTAGCTCTCTTAGGTTTAGCCGGTTCTTCTTTTGCCAATAATGCCGTAATTAACTTACGTGTTATTGAAACTACCGATATCCACGCCTATTTCACAGCTTACGATTACCTTAAAGACCAACCTGTTTTAAATTACGGTTTAACTCGTACCGCTTCGCTTATTAAGCAAGCTCGTGCTCAAGCAACTAACTCTGTACTTGTAGATAATGGAGACTTAATCCAAGGTGGGTTAATTGGTACTTGGGCTGTTGATGATAACTTCAAAAGCTACAAAATTCACCCAGCATATCTTGGCTTTAAAGCTTTAAATTATGATGTATCTAACTTAGGTAATCATGAATTTAACTATGGTCTTCCTTACCTTGATAAAGTAGTTGCCACTGCTCAAGAACAAGCAGGCATTCCGGTAATTAACGCCAATGTTTATGACGCTAAAACTGGTAAAAACTATTACACTCCTTACATTATTAAAGAAACCGTACTTACAGATACCCAAGGAAAAAAACATAAAGTAAAAATCGGTTATATCGGCTTTACTCCTCCACAAATTATGCAGTGGGATGCTGAAAAACTTACAGGTAAAGTTACTGTAACTCCGATTGTCCAATCAGCTCTTGAGTTTGTACCGAAAATGAAAGCTGAAGGTGCGGAAATCATCATTGCTGTACCTCACTCAGGGATAGGTTCAGTTGCTCCATCAAGCTCTCTTTATCCAAACCAAGTAATAAACTTAACCAAGGTTCCTGGTATAGATGCAGTAGCCTTTGGTCACTCGCATGGAGTGTTCCCATCAGCCGAATATAAAGACGTAAAAGGTGCAGATTTAGAAAAAGGTTGGATTAATGGTGTGCCTGCTGTAATGCCTGGACGTTGGGGAAGTCATTTAGGGATTATTGATCTCGTTCTCGTACAACAAGCTGATGGTAGCTTTAAAGCTGATGCGCAACAGTCTCGTGCTTTTGCTCGTCCAATCTATGACGTAAAAAACCGTCAAGCTCTTGTCGAAGAAGATGCTGAATTAGTAAAAGTATATGCCTCAACCCACAAGGCAGTACGTGATTATGCTAATGCTCCTCTAGGTAAACTCGAAGATAATCTTTATGGTTACCTTGCTTTATACCAAGATGATCCAGCGGTGAAACTGGTAAACCAAGTACAATTAGCTACTTTAAAAGATTGGGTGGCACAAAATCCTGAATATAAAGACTATAAACTAGTTTCTGCAGCAGCTCCATTTAAATTTGGTGAACGTCACAATGACCCAGCAAACTTTACGGTAGTAGATAAAGGAACTTTTGCGTTCCGTAATGTTTCTGATCTCTATGTATATCCAAATACTTTTGCGATTGTAAAAGTAACTGGACGTGAACTCAAAAACTGGGCTGAATGTTCTGCAGGGATGTTTAATACTATTTTTACAGATACAGATCAACGTCAAGAACTAATCAACTATCGTGGCTTTAAAACTTATAACTTTGATGTACTTTACGGCGTTAACTATCAAATCGACGTAACTCGTCCTGCAAAATTTACAGGTAGTTGTCGTCCTACAGGTAACCGTAAAGGTCGCGTAGAGAACATGACCTATAATGGGCAACCAATTAAAGATAGTGATAACTTCTTAGTGGCGACTAATAACTATCGTGCGAATACTGGCATGTTCCCAGGTACAGGTACAGATAAAGTTGTGTACTTAGCTTTAGAAACTTCTCAAGAAGTAATTGCTAACTATATCCAAAAACAAGCAAAAGAAAATAAACCTATAGTTCTTGATCGTACGGTGAACTGGTCTCTTGTACCAATTAAAAATGGCGAAAAACTCAATGTAGTTATTTTCTCTGCTCCAGATAATAAAGCAGTGAATTACGCTTTAAATAACTCTGTTTGGCCTCTCGTAAAACTTGACTTAGATTATGCAGGCTTCCAAGAATACCGCATAGATCTTTCAAAATACCAACCTGAGAAGCAATATAAATAAACAGTCATATGGTAGTGTGGTTGGTTGAATAAGTAATTACTATTCATATTATGATAATTACCAATCGTATTATCGTAATTACTGGTCCATTATCTTAATTACTGGTCCATTATCTTAATTACTAGTAATCGTATGCTAACCACTAATCTTATTATGATTATAATCAGGCATAATAACTACCATTCGCTAAAATTTTAGTCATAAATCCAAAATAATTTTCATCCTTAAGTTCAAAGAGAGATTTCGGTCTCTCTTTTTTTTGCGATAAATTTATCTTTTTTAGGTACTGAACATGTTAAAATATAGAAAATCATCATATAATAAAGAGAAACCCTCCTCATATATTTATATACCCTTATGACATTAACTATAGTTTATTCATGTAATTCAAAATATTGGACTCAATTAGCAACCAGCATTACTTCTTTACTTTGTAACCGTATTCACGGCACTCCCTATAAAATTATCATTCTTTATCGTGATTTTCCAGATCATTACAAACAACAATTACAAAAACTCGTTTCCTCACATCTGCAAATTGAACTAATCTTTTATGATATGACCTCACATCTGCTGATGCACGGTTTCTTAGATGATCCTCAAGATTATATTAGTAGTGATACCTATTCCCGCTTATTTATTCCTGCTTTAATTGAGCAAATTGCAGGAGAAACTCTCGAACGAGTTCTCTATCTCGATACCGATCTTGTTGTCTGTAATGACTTAAAACCTCTCTTACACTTACCTTTGGGCAAGCACTTATTTGCCGGAGTGAAAGATCAGTTTATTTGGCGCATTCACCATGCTCCAGGTCAACATTCAGGAGAGCAACAGTTTATTGATAATATAAAACATCTCGGATTATCTAATCACGATTATTTTAATGCAGGAGTAGTGGTTTTTAATTTACAGAGATATAAAGAACTTAACTTCTCTCCTTACTTTCTTGTGCAACAAATGCAAGCTCATAAACATTGTCTTCTCAAAGATCAAGACTTGCTTAACCTCATAGCTCAACAATATGGAGGAGCTTTACTTTTGCCTCTTGAATATAATCTTAGTGCCGAATTATTTCATAATCAGCAAACTACAGATTATTACCGCTATCTCGAAAATAGAATTCAAATTATTCATTATATTGGCAAAGCTAAACCTTGGTATGCACCTAACAATAAACTTGCCCATATCTATAACTTCTACTTTAATATGATCTTTGAGCAACAACTGCCTACTTTTTGGCAAGATGTAGATGAGATTTATCAGGATTTTACTTTTGCTCGCTTAATTTCTCTTTACACTAAAAACTAAACTTTCTCCCTAAAACAAAAAAATTAGTTATTTATTCTCCTAAATGCAATTTTACCTCTCTATGGAAATAGGAGCTTTACTTAAGAGCTACGGTGATTTTTTAAAAATTACTGAGGCTTGCTAGGTAATTTAATAGCTTTAACAGGAGTTTAGTAACTTTGAAAAGAAATTTAGTGGCTTTGATCAGAAGTTTAATATCTTTAAGAACTACAAAGGTAAATTTCTTAAATAAGTACATGCTAAAAATCCCCAAGGAATTTAAGTAGATCTCAAATTCCTTGGGGATTTCTTTAATGCTGATATTTTTCTAAATATCCTTGTAAAATTTGCATTTGCTCTGCCGAATAAGCAGAAAAGTCCACATTAAAATCATAAGGAGGGCGATTTTGCGGTTGTTCTAAGTAACTATACTTAGTTTCACTTAACCCTAAAAAATCTAAACTTGCCTGAGCTAAAGTTTTTTCAGCTTCTAAACTCGTATCTTGAGGCTCACGTAAATAAGCATAGAGATTAACTCCTCCCATTAACTCTGACCAACGTTTAGCTACAGGATAAATATAGCGTAAGAAGATTCTCGCTGCCGCTCCTGGTAAAAAGTAAGGTTGAGAGCGTAACTCTTGGAGTTTTTGCGGAGAATGCCATAACTCCAAGAGGCGTTGCGTTAAAGCTTGGGGATTACGAGGATCAAAATAAATAAACGCTTGAGGATTAATATAATCTAACTCCGTTTCTATCCCTCCCCAATAAATCGGAATACATCCTGAAGCCATGGCTTCAAACAGCTTTTCACTGACATAGCCAGGAGCATAAGAGTTCTCCGGACATACCATAAACCAAAAGTTCTTACCATAAGCAATTTTATCATCTTGGTAACGCTCTTTAAGGTCGTGAGTATTAAAGCGAAACTTACTCGGATAAAACACGGGATGCTCGACCAAATCCGCAAAAGCTTGAGTAATGAGATCACAAATTTTTCCTCTTACTCCTGGCATATGTCCAATCTTATCATGCCGAGCCACACATAAAGCTAAGGCTTTACGTTGCGTAAAATTAGACTCGAGGCGAGCTTGCTCTAATTGCTCAATCCATGCTTCAACCTGCTTAAAGGTTGGCAAACCATACAAGGTATGTAAACCTAGGGAAATACTCCTAAAGTAATTAGGAACATGCAGATAATTATTATATAAACTCGGCATCACCTGAGGTAAATAAGGACCAAGAGCGAGATCTACATAATCTACATAATTATCTACAGCATTTAAACAAAAATCGAACTCAAAGATATGTTCTTGGGCGTGGTATACCGAACGCATTTGGTGCATGGTCGGTAAAGGTTTAGCTCTTTTCCCATTAGGACTTAAGGGAAAACCTGCAAACACATGCGTTGCTAAATTATACCTTTGTTCATAGGTACTTAAGCAACGCTCAAGTTCACCTTGCGTCCAAAAGCGTTCAAGAAAACCTTGAATAATATAAGTATTATAAGGCAGTTTTTGATAATTAAATTTATGGTAGAGAGCAATAAACTTTTCTTTTTCGAGATCAAAACCGCCCCAAAAACCGCAATAATTAATTGTAGATTTCATACATCTTTATTGATAATGTTGGATAAATCTTGCTAAAGTCTCTTGTTCTCTTGGCGTTAACTCAGGTACTCGAGGTTGATAAGGAAAATTGTTAGCTTCGTCTAATAAGTACAAATACTTATCTTCCTGTAAGCCAAGAGAGGCTAGTTGCGCTTGGGCTTTAGCTTTTTCGGCTTCTAAATCCGTCGCCTGAGGGGTTTTGAGACAAGAGTAGAGATTTACCTCTGCCCCTAAAAGTTTAGTTAAATACTTAGCAAAAGGATAAACATAGCGTAGATAAATGCGTGCAGCCGCTCCAGGAAGAAAATAAGGTTCAGCACAAAGCTGAGCAAACTTTTCTTTATTATTCCACAGGTCTACGAGTTCTTGCCCTAAAGCAGCTTCATTTTTGGGATCAAAATGCAAAAATGCCTTGGCATTGATATAGTCTAACTCAGTTTCAATCCCACCCCAATAAATTGGAATACATCCCGCAGCCATGGCTTCAAAAATCTTCTCGGAAACATATCCTGGAGCTGAAGAGTTTTCAGGACAAATCATAAAGATAAAGTTACGTGCATAGGCGATTTTATCATCATTAAACTTAGTGATCATCTCGCTACTATTAAAACGAAAAGTACTCGGATAGACAATTGGATATTTACTCATTTTGCCAAAAACATTGGTAAAGATATCACAAATCTTACCTCTTACGCCTACCATATTTTGTAATTGATCATGACGAGCAATACAAACCCCTAGTACCTTACGGATAGCAGGTGGATAATCTTTTTTCGTTTGTTCTAGTTGAGCAATAAGCTCTTCAACCTGAGCTAAGGTTGGAAGACCGTATAAAGTATGTAGTCCAACCACCGAACTCCGAAAATAATTTGGAATATGGAAGTAATTTCCATAAAGAGTTGGCAATACCTGAGGCAGATAAGGACCAGCGACTAAATCTACATAATCAGCAAGATAATCAGAGACAGATTTAGTAAAAGAAAAGAGATAATTATGCTCTTGTCCATGATACACACTAAAAAAGTCTTTAGCTCCTCCGGTAAACTCAGGATATTTATCTAAATAAGGCAAAGGACCATCTGTAAAAAACTGCGGAGCAAGAGCATGAGTTTGTTGTAAGGCACTTGGATAAGATTCAAGAGCAGCTTGGAGTAATCCTCTTTTAGCAAATTGTTGGACTAAAAGAAGTTTTTTCGGGAAATTAAATTTGTGGACTAAAGCCATTTGTTTACTTTCAGCTAAGACAAAATCATGCCAAAAGCCGGTATATACCAAGCGTGAATTAACAATTGTAAAACTCGGTCTGCTCATATCTGATCCTTTAAACGTTGATTCTTTATCTTGCTTTTAATTATACCTTTTTCTCTTTTCCTTAGCTCAAGATTATCTGCAAAGCTCATGATTTTTCCGTTCTCTTTTTTGAAGAGGCGTATAATAACAATCGCTTAGTTAATTATTTACAGGAAAAAAACTATGACCCCTGCAATTAATCTCTTAAAAAAAGAAAAAGTAGCTTTTGAAGTACTAACTTATCATCATGATCCTGAGAATACCAACTTTGGTCAAGAAGCCGTAGACAAATTAGGTTTACCTGCCGAGCAAGTCTATAAAACTTTACTTATTTCTCTCAATGGTGACCCAAAGAATCTTGCAGTAGTAGTCTTACCTATTGCTCATATGCTGAGCTTAAAAAAAGCTGCTAAGGCTTTTGGGGCAAAAAAGCAGAGATGGCTGATAAAGCTCTTGCTCAAAAAGTAACCGGCTATTTACTTGGAGGCATTTCACCTCTTGGACAAAAGAAAGCTCTCCCTACAGCTATAGATGCTGGGGCAGAGAAGTTTACTACAATTTATTGTTCTGGTGGTAAACGTGGTTGTGATGTAAGTTTAGCACCACAAGATCTAGCGAGACTAACTAAAGCTACTTTTGTAGATCTTATAGACCATGAATAGATCAAGCAAAAATGATTTATCAATACTAATCTAAAGAAAAATATTAACGCTCTTTGCAAATTGCAAAGAGCTTTCTTCTTTCTCTTATTTTTCTGAAAAAGGATTTATATTATAATAAAGTAATAACTCTGTTTTAAGAGAAAATAAACTAATAAAGTCTTACTTTTCAATTAATAAACAAGGGGACTCCCCAAGTAACAATTTAGATTTTGTCTGTAGACAAAATTAAGCTTATCTCAACCTCAAAGATCTCAACTTATTCGTCATTTACAAGAAAACTTTATTTTCCTACTTAATTGAAAAAAAAGCTTATAGCTCTCAACTTAATAATAGGAACTATATACATGTTTAACCAAAAATCTTGTTACAAACTAACGTTTTGCACGCTCTCAGCTCTATTATTAACCGCTTGTGGTTCTACCACTTCACAAAAACCTGTACCCCCTCCTCCTCAAGCTTCATCTCCTGAGGAAGCATTAGCTTACATTGCTAGTAAATTTGATAATCAAGGTCTTGCTTACCGTACCTATATTGATCGCATTAAAAATCTTGCACAGCAACTAAAGCAAGAAAATAATTCTTATTACTCGGGAGATGTGATTAAATATGTTGCTGATATTACAATTAACACTTTTCCTCCTGTAATACACAATGGAAAATATTACACCAATGCCTATGATCTAGCAAACCTTGCTAACAATTGTTTAATTTATGGAAAAGCAGTAGGAGAAGGAAAACTAAATCATTATGGCTATTTGTTTCCATGTGGTGACTTCGTAAGAGCCTTAGGAACTCTTGGAAGTACAATTAATGAAATATACTCAACTATCTTAGCCTATGATTATGAATATCGCCCTATTTATGATAATATCCCAGCACGTAATTACTTATTTTCTAAGGTATTTACGACGCCTCGTGGTAGCGTAAGAGATTTCTATAACCATCAAATAAATCAATATAGTTATCCAACTTACTTAACATACTCCCCTACACTTGAAGATGTATCTCCAGATAAAATGTCTGATGATCTTTTTATAAGGCTACAAGAAATTTGGCGTTATTTCGGAGTTGAAGTTTACAAATATCGTCAATAATTTCATAACTTTAGGCTAGCGATACAAAAATTAGTTTTAAAATTACGGAAAAAGTTAATATACCCTAATATGTCTAAATTCTTTACTTAGACCGTAATTTTATAACTCATAAATTACAAAAAGTATCAATGCTCTTTGCAACTTGCAAAGAGCATTTTTGTTCTCTTCTCCTCACCTTTAGGAACTGAATATACTATAATAGAGG
>NZ_NRJF01000034.1 GCF_003585965.1 Psittacicella gerlachiana
CTTTAATATTGTCCCAAAACTAAAACAACCTCTCCAAAGGAGAGGTCGTTACTTATTTTATAAATAATGAAGGCATTAGGTCTATACAACTAGAAATAATTGCTTGAACTCCGATTGCAAGCATAAATAACCCCATTACTCGAGTAATAACGTTTATCCCTGTTTGCCCTAAAAATCTTGTGATGTAAGGTGAAACATAGAACATAAAATAAACGATCACTGAATAAATAAAGGTTGTAATTACTAAAGCAATTAATACCCAAATGTTTTCTAATCTTTCAGCCCATAATACGGCAGTAGAAATAGCTCCCGGACCTGCAATTAAAGGTAAAGCTAAAGGCACTACGGCAATACTTGAAGGTTGGAAATTAGATTCATTTGCTTTAGTTTCTTGTAATTCTTTGCGTTCTTCCTCATTTTGCTTTTGGTTACTCATTGCACCTTTTAACATAGGGAAAGCAGCATTAGCAATAACTAAGCCCCCAGCTAAACGAAAGGCACTATTAGAAATCCCAAAAAATTGCAAAATGTAAGATCCTAAAAGCATAGAAACAATTATGATGATAAAAATCGAAATTGTAGCAAGAATTGCTACTTGGTTTCTTTCTTTAGGATATAAACCAGAAGTTAAACTTATAAAAATGGTTAATCCACTTAAGGGATTAGTGATAGCAAAAATTGCCAAAAAAAATGACAAACATGTGCCAAAGATATTTTGATCTAACATGCTTAATACAAATTATAAATATTTAGGGTTTAAAGATAAGCTCTAGCACAATAATTTTAACATATAAACATATAGGTTTAAATTTTTTTTAAGAACTAACAATTAAAGATAAATTAAAGTCCCACTAAGTATAGTGAGACTTTAATAGTTTCTAACGTGATAATCTTAAAACTAATTCTCTAAAAAAGTTATTGTTTTTTGAGAATTTACTATTATCCATAGAATTAGAATTTTTTGCCGTTGGCGTTAAACAAACCTCACAAATACTAAATACTGCATTTTGATTTGCTTGTTCAAATTTTAGAACTTTATAAGCTGTTTCAGAAAGACCTAAAGCTTGACGTACTTGATAATCTTGATATGAAGATATCTCAGCATTAAGCGTGCTTAATAATGAGCTATAAGGAGCGTCTTCTGGGTTAGCTTCATATTTTACAATTGCACTTGCGTCAAAGTTCTCATCTTTTTCTTTATTAAGCTTATCAAGATATTCATAAGCCGTATCTAAACCGCCGACAGCATCAACTAGTTTTAACTCGTATGCTTGTTGTCCGGTAAAGATTCTTCCTTGATCTACATTAGAAACTTCTTCACTAGTAAGATTTCTATTTTTCGCTAAATCCTCTACTGCTGTATCATAGAGTCCTTGAGCTACAACTTTACGATACTCTACAAACTCTGGAGATACTAAAGAAGATTGCCCACTTCCTACCACAAATGAAAAAGGAGCAGGTAGATTACCATTCGGTGTTACTAGTTCTGAACCTTTAAAATACGAAGGGTTCATATTATAGAAAGCACGTAAAGTATCTGTAGTATCTAATAAAATCGAAGAAGCATTAATTCCACCTACAGGTACATACTTAGAAGTAACTATAGCATCTGCACCAGTAGCGGCTAAATAAGCAGAACCTAAAAGTCCATCACCAGATAAGACTACTACAGGAACACCAAATTCTCTTATTTGTTTTAAAGCTTCAACAAGAATTTGAGCTTCTGGTAAAGTTCCTCCAATAGAATCTAAACGTAAAACAATCCCTTTTACCTTTCCTTTACCTTCACCAGGTTCTTTAGCCAAAACTGTTCTTGAGAGTAACTCTGCTGCTACTTCATTAGCATTAACATCTGCACCTTGTTGACCAAAAAAACCAGAGTAATAGTAAGTTAAGTAATAATCTTTACCTGAATTATCTTCTTTTTTAGCTTCAGCTTCACTTGCACGAGTATCTGATAAATATTCATCTAAATAAACAACATTCGGATACTTGTCTTCATCTACTCCCGCAAGATCACGCACATAATCACTCCATTGTAAACGAGATAAAGCCTTATCAAAGATTCCTTTTTCTACATAGTAGTCAGCATTAGATTTTAATGAATTTGCTTCTTTTAAAAGTCCTTCATAAGAAAAATCTTCTCTTGGCTTTATTTCTACAGGACGATCAGGATGCTTTTCCGTTAAAGTTTTATTTAATGAAGCAAAAGCATAATCAACTGGAGCAAACGCTATAGCTTCAATTGAGGTTTGATTATCAGCGGTAAAACCACTTTGTGATCTTAAACCTGATAAACCATACTTACCAATTTGGAATGAATAGTCTTTAATTCCATAATTTGCGTAGAAATCTTTCAAAAATACACTAGATACAAGATTATCTACCCCCATGCCTCCAACTTTATCAACAACTAAAGTGTCAGCATGTTGTAAAGCAATAAGATCACCTAAAGACCAGTATACTGAATAACCAATTACAGGTTTTTTATTTTCAGAATCAGCTTTAAATTTTACAATTGCTCGATCTAGCTCTTCATAAATTCCCCAAGTTTCAAAGTTACCACGATCTACATCAATTACTATCCCTTTAATACGATCGTCTTTAGCAGCTCTTTCAAGCACTGCTTTTAGGTTAGCAATTGAAATTTGTCCTGGAACATCAATCCCTAGATTAGCTGCAAGATTATAGTAACCTGGGATACGAGCTGATTTCTCAGTAACTTCGTTTAAGTCTAAATATAAATATTTTTCACCAGTGAATTTTTGATCAACACTAGCGGTTAATAATTTTGTACTCTGACTCAGGTAAAGTGCGAAGACTACAACTAGTAATCCAAATACTGCAAAAAGAGTAAATACTACCCAAGAAACAGCTCTATACACATAGCTTACCAGTAGCCATAATACATATAATAATTTCTTTAACATAAATTATTCCTTATCTACTATTGGCCTTTTTGTAGTAAAAGTTGTTCATCTTCTAAACGCGCTTGATAAGAGCCTAAAGCTTGGTCATCACCATTAATTAAAGTGTTAACTTTAGAGATTACCGAACTTAAATAACCACCAGATACAACATCGATAGTACTTAATACACGACTACTTAAAGTAAATCCTGTTATTGAGTAACGACGTCCAGCATTGTAGTAAATTACAGGTAACTTATCTACTTCTTCAATTTTAACTTCTGTATATTCTCCGCGAGAATATTTATCTGCTTCACGTTTACCTTGATCTAAAACAATAAACTCACGAGATTTATTGATAGCATCAGATACATTACCAAAATTATCTACTAGACCTAAAGTTTTTGCATCTGTTCCACCCCAAATGTGACCTTGAGCGACTCTATGTACATCTTCTAAAGAAGCAAAGTGATCTTTACGTCCTTCATATACACGAGAAATAAATTCGTGATAAGAATTTGTAATACCCGCTTTCCATAGAGTTTTTAGCTCTTCTCCATAAGGGTTAGCCCAGCCTGCAACAAAATAAGGAATTCTTACTGGAGTTGCATAATATTTACTATAACCTTGAGCATCAGCTTTGATCTCAAACTGACCTAAAAAACGATTTAGGTTATAGCCTCTAATTACTACCCCAATTGACCCAGTAATAGTTGTTGGAGAGCTATAGATATATTCACTTCCTGCAGAAAGCATATAACCTGCAGAAGCAGCTAAATACCCCTGAGATACCACTACAGGAATACCTTTAGCACGAATATCTTCAATAGCCTGACTAATAGTCACCCCAGTATTTGCAGAACCACCAGGTGAGTCAATACGTAATACCAATGCTTTAACATTATTTGCATTATAGTAAATGGAACGTAAATGTCTTAAAGTATTATTAATCGAAATCACATCAGGAGCAGTACCACGAGATACTACATCACCAACTAAAGCAACATAAGCAATATGAGCTCTATTTTTACTTGCAGTTGTACTAAATAATGGATGTTCTTGTGCTGAAGTATAACTTGCTAAAGAAAAATAGTTAGGTAATTTATCATTAGTTTTTCTACCCTGAATCTCTGTAGCTACTTTTCTGTCAAATTCAGCTTTAGTAATAACTCCATCAAACCATCCTTTATCTGTAAAAGCTTTACCAAAGTCGCCTTTATAATCTTTGAAAAGAGTTAATAATGCTTCATCAGAAAGGTCAAAATCTGTAACTGGACGATCGTAATTTTCTGCAATAGATTTAATTGTATCTAAGTAAATTTGGTAATAAGCATCAAATGTTGATTTTACATCTTGATCTACTTGGTATTTAACATCACCAAGAATCATATCTTTATAAAGAGATACACGTTGACCAACAAAATCTATCTTAAACTTATCGTAAAAACCTTTTCTGAATACAGAACCGTAAATAGGTCTTACAGGTCTAATAAATGTACCTGGAGAAACATATTTTTGGGTAGCAGCCGAAGCGATAAGAAGTTCATTATTACTAGCAGATCCCTGGATAAATACATACACAGGTTTACCTGCATTTCTCACTTCTAAAAGAGCTTGAGAAATTTCATAAGCTTGAGCTCCATTCCATAAACGAGCTGAAATACTTACTACCACCCCTTTCACTTTGTCATCCGTAGCCGCATTTTTTAATGCGTAAACTTGCTCACTAAATGAAAAACGGTTAGCACGACTACTTACAAATAAGTTAGCCCAACGGCTAGCAGGAGTACCATAAATTGAAGTTTCATTTATTTCTCCTGATGTCAAATTAACTAATACTACCGCATTTTCTGGGGTAGTAGATTTAAAAGGGTACTGCGTTTCTGTATATTTTTCGTATACACTAGAGGCGGTTAAAACTAAAGCCACACCTAATAAAGCATAGACATTAAATACCACAGAGATTAAAAATTTGACAGTAGCCCAGATTTTACAAACTGCACCCTTAAAACTCATAATCTATTTATCTTCCTTAGATCAAAATTTTAGAAAAAACTTCTAATCATTAATCTTAACTTTAATTTTAATTATTTATTGCGATATAAAATATAGCTAAATTATTACTTTTTAACTTTAATAAAATAATATTAAACAAATTTTATTAAAGTCCTTATTCTTTTATATCACATAAATATGTTCTTTGTTAAGCTTATTCGGCAAATAAAAAGAAAATTAATGATCTCTTGATTTAAATTTCTAAAATTATTCTCTTGCCTATTCATTAAAATAATTGGTTATCACTACTTCTAGAGTACGGTGAGCAAATTTCTCTTCACTTTCCATTTCATGAGCATCTGCGTCATTTTTAATAAAACTAATATTAAACCTATTACTATGACACCAATCTAATAACTGATAATTGTAAATCCCATTAAATTGAATATAAGTGGAAAGTGCAAACTTTACCCCATTTTGATTAAAAAACTCTAGAGTACGATAAAGCTCATTTTCCTCTTCTTTTCCCCATTTATATACTTGTAGATCTTCAGGGTTGAGAATACAAGGGGGATCTAAATAAACAAAACTATTTTCTTGTACTAAATGATTTAAATCTAAATCGGTAAAACTATTTTCATAAAACTCAATGTTTTTACTACGTAGACATTGTAAAAAGTCTTTAAATTTTTCTCTCGCCTTAATACTGAAATCTCTTTTACCTACAGGTAAATTAAACTCTCCACTGCTATTGAAACGAGCAAAATTATTAAATCCATAAATAATTAGCATTAACAAACGAATTAACATATCGTCTGTATAGACTAACTGAGGACTACTAGGCTTTAAGGCACTTTTAATACTTAAAGCTGGAGTCTTAGTTAGCTCTTCTTGATTAATAATGCTAAGAAATTTACGAATCCTCAATTGCCTTAAGAGATGATTAAAATCACTTCTCAAATTTAAGTAAGGGGTACGATTATAAACATTTAAGCCATCATTAGAATTAGTATTATAAAATTTATAACCAAAAGCTGCTGAATTAGACAAACCATACTTTTGGGCTAAGTAATCTATTTTTCTACTTAACTCTTCAAAAGTATGCTTTTGTAAAAATTTTAATAACTGGATCATGCTAGAGTTAGTATCTGCACAATATATAACCCCAGCATTTACATTTAAACCTATATTTCCAGCCCCTGAAAACAAATCATAAAAGACATTAATATTTTTGGGGAATAGTCTGACAATTTGAGAAATAACTGAACCTTTTCCCCAATTATAATTAAATGGAGAAGCTACATACTCTTTTCCCAATTTTTGACTTTTTTCTTCTTGATCATGTTCAAGAGCAAATAAAGGGATAAAGGTATAATCTGCTAATTCATTTTTCTTACTTTCTTTTTTTTGTCCATCGCCATACTTTAATTCAGATGCACGATAATTTGTAGGCACTTTCGTATCAGCTGGAACATAAAGTAAAAAATCTATATTTTGATCGTATTTAGCAATATTGGTACTGGTAAATAGATCATCATCTTTAAATTCATCAATTTCTACAGCACTCATTTTACTTTTACTGTTTTAACTGTTCTAAAATATTTTTTAGTCTTTCAATCTTATCTTGAGATTCTATTAGCTGTGAAAAACTACTCTGATTTTTAATTTCATAAGCTTGAGCTTCAAAACTACCATCTTGCATAATCACTTCAACCTTTTGGCTATTTTGAATTTGCGAAATTGAGGTTAAAGGTCGGTTATTTTGATCAACCAACATTGCATAACCTCGAGATAAAGGTAATTTTGGATTATTAATCTCTATTCGCTGGAGTAAATAACTCAGTTTATTTGCTTTTTGTCTTAGCTGTTTAGCCAAGAGATTATCAAGCTGTTGTTTTAATTTTGTCGTTAATAAAAGATATTGATTTAATTTATATTGAATATTAATTTGCTTTAATCTTGAGTTTATTAGCTGTAGACTATAATCTTTTTGTCTAATTTGCGTCTCAACTAACTTTTGCATCCCATGAGACAAGACTTGTAAATTTGTCTTTTCTCTTTGTAAACTGCCTCGTAAATTGTAGCTTTCGAGCTTATTTTTTAAAAACTCTAATCCCTTTTGTTTAAAGAAAAGATCTCTTTCTACTCTTTGCGTTAAGTTGTAGTCTATACTCTTAATTAAAGCAGATTTTTGTTCGAGTTTTTTTTCAACAACTTGATTTAATCTATCACATAGATAGTATAAATATTGCTGTTGTCTTTCAACAATTACTACTGGATTATAAGTTTCAACTTTACTTTTATAATCTCCACTTAGCTTAAGAAAGTAATTTATATTTCCTTGCCAAATACTTTCTAACTTAGCATAAGTTTGCCCAATTACGATTTGCTTATGGCGCAAGCTATTGAACAAAATATAATCTAACTTTCTTAGATAATCTTGAAATTGATTAATGTAAGTAAGAAATTTTCTTTGTGGATCTAAATAAGAAACCCTTTGATCAAGATTTTGTAGCACTTGTAATCTACGAGCAAAGTAATTATTTTTTAGTACTTCAATAGTTTGCTTCACATTTCTTAAAAAAATTCTATACTCTACTCGTCCATGACAAACTAGCTTCGCAGCTGCTGTTGGGGTTACACAAAAAGCATCTGCAACTAAATCAGTTAAAGGATTATCTATCTCGTGACCAACTGCGGAAATAATTGGGATTTGCGAATTAAAAACCGCTTCTACGACTTCTAAGTCAGAAAAAGCTAATAAATCTTCAAAAGCACCGCCTCCTCGACCAATAATGAGAAGATCACAACGTTGCTCTTCATTAGCTCTACTTAAAGACTTAACTATTGACTTTACAGCCTTAGCTCCTTGCACATTACATTCGTAAATCACTATTTTTATATCGGGAGCTTCTACTTTAAAGACATTTAACATGTCTTTAACCCCTGCAGCATTAGAGGAAGAAATAATTCCTACGGTATGAGGAAACTTAGGAATTGCTTTTTTAAATTGTGGTAAGTGCCAATTATTACTAAGAATAAACTCTTTAATCTTTTGAATACGAGTTAATTGCTCTCCCATGCCGCCAGCAATACGCATTTTAGAGATGTTTAATTGCATACTGCCACGAGGTTCATAAACGGTCATCTCTCCATAAACTTCAACCGTTGCTCCCTCAACAAAATCACTAACCTGACAACCAGTTTTTCTCGCAAACTCTTCGAAACTAAATTGATAATTCCACAGGGTAGCATTGAGCATGGCATCATTTTCAGTATCTTTAAAAGTTAGATAAGCATGACGTCCTGAATATTTTAAGCTTGAGATTTCTGCAACTAAATATACTCCCCAAAAACGTTCTCTAAAATTCTCTTGAACCTTTTTTAGTAGATGAGAAACAGAAATCGGTTTTATCGTAGGTTTTACTGGAGTTACAATTTGCTCTTCAATTTCAATCTCCGTAAAATCTTTTTCAAATTCCATAGGTAATTGTATAAAAATCTGTACGTAAAAAACTAATATTTTATTATATACCGAATTAAACTTAAGCCTTGATCTTTTCAAACAAAGAAATTTTTCTCATCTCTTTGCATGTATATTAAAATAGTTACTACTATCTTTGATTTTTTATGCTAGAAGTAACCAACTTGGCATGAACTCTAAAAATTAAATCTAGCTCTTTCCGGTTTTGGTTTAAATTCTTCTCATAGGAGATACGTCGGTTAGAAATATAATAAAAATACAAACCTATGTAATCCTAAAGCAAGATTTATTTCCCCTGACAAAAAATTATCGTTTAACTTTAGATAATCACAATTAACTTTTACCAAGGATTCAGATTAAATTAACCTCTATGCTAACCTACACTAATATTCGTTACAAAGATTTACCCAAAGAACTAAGACGCAATGCTTTAAAACCAAGTGAAATCCGTATCTTCTTTACAGACAAACAACTTCTGCGTGAGTTTTTACATACCTACATTATCGAGTTTCTCGATAACCCACGTCGTAGACTACGAACCCTAGATTTAAATTTTATTGATGTTTCAGCAATTACCAACTTTGACTTTCTCTTTTCGGCTCTTGATAGTCTAGATCAATTTGATGACCCCTACACTCTCTACCGCATAGGAATTCCGATCAATCTTCTCATTGATGTCAGTAATTGGGATACAAGTAAAGTAACCTCTATGGTAGCTACCTTTGGTTATACTTCTTTTGCTGGCGATATTAGCCGTTGGGATGTGTCACAAGTGACTGACATGTCTTATATGTTTGCTCATAACGATTACTTTCGAGGAGATCTTAGTCACTGGGATGTCTCAAAGGTTAAAAGCATGCGTGGAATGTTTTACTACGCCAGTGAATTTAGAGATGGCATAAGTAATTGGGATGTCTCTCAAGTAACAAATATGGAAAAAATGTTTAATTCAGCAATAAGATTTAATTGTGATCTTAGTCGATGGAATGTTTCTCAAGTTACCAATATGAGAGATATGTTTAACTATGCTTCTATGTTTACCAGCGATCTCAGCCAATGGGATATCTCAAAAGTCCGAGATATGGCATATATGTTTAAATGTGCCTATAAGTTTAATAGCGACCTCAGCCAATGGGAAGTATCGCAAGTAGAAGATATGAGAGAAATGTTTTGTTTTGCTTATGATTTTAATTCCGATCTCAGTCAATGGAAGGTTTCCCGTATCCCTAGTATGCGAGCTATGTTCTGCGGAGCAAAAAACTTCAAAGGAGATCTGAGCAAATGGGATGTATCTAATGTCGAAGATATGTCACTTATGTTTCGTGATGCAAGACGCTTTAACTCCGATTTAAGCCAATGGAATGTTGCTCGTGTAACTAACATGGAGGAAATGTTTAGTGGAGCTAGACAATTTAAAAGTGATCTTAGCCAATGGAACGTTTCCAATGTTCGCAATATGAGAGCTATGTTCCAAGAGGCTATATACTTTAATTGTAACCTTAGTAACTGGAATACCGCCAAGGTTAAAGATTTAAGTTCGATGTTTAAACAAGCTAAACGTTTTAATGGCGATCTTAGTAGCTGGGATGTTTCCAAAGTAATTAATTTCAGTTATATGTTCTGTCAAGCTACCCGCTTTAATAAAAATCTTAATAGCTGGTCTCCCTCTCACGGCAAAGACTTTAGTTATATGTTCTATCAAGCAAGTAACTTTAATAAAGAATTAAATAACTGGAACATGTCTAAAGCTAGAAATTTAAGTTATATGTTCTACCAAGCCAAAAGCTTTAATCAAGATCTTAGTTGCTGGAAAGTTTCAGAAGTAAGAAAAATGGACTATATGTTCTACGGAGCTACTAGTTTTAATCAAGATTTAAATGCTTGGTATACGAGTAAAGTACGTAGTATGGTCTCTATGTTTGAAGAGGCAGAAAACTTCAATGGTAACTTAAGTAGATGGTACGTATATAGTGTAAAAAACATGGAGTCTATGTTCTATGGAGCTAAGAGCTTTAATGGTGATCTGAGTCAATGGAGTGTAAATAATGTAAGAAATATGGAGTCTATGTTTGAGGGAGCAATTAACTTTAATAGTGATTTAAGCAATTGGTCAGTAGGGAAAGTAGAAAATATGTCACGTATGTTCTTTGGAGCAAGTAAATTTAATTGCAACTTAAAATGGTGGCATCTAAAATCAGCTAAACAAGTAAGCGCTATCTTTACCGGTAGTGGCATCACCTCAAATAACATCGAGAACTGGCAAGATCAATTAACCGAAAAGAAATATAAGCGTTTATTTAAATAAGGTAAAACAATTATTTAAAGAATTTCCTTATATTTTTATCTCCTGACCTAGTGAAGACTGGAAAATACAATATTAAAATAAAAATAAGCTGGTTTATGGTAAAATATTGCTTATTAAATTTTAAACTTACCTTTAGAGCTTATATTTACAAATAAGCTACGAAAAATTATTTATATGACTGAAAATTCTCCTGAAACAAATCAAGATATCTTTGACGTTGAAATTTATCCTGAAGATGTTTTACGTACTCGTGCTCAAGAGTATACCGAAACTGAGTTTGGTGAACAATTACAATTAGTTGGTGAAAAAATGCTCCGTACTATGTATGCCTATGAGGGAATAGGTCTAGCAGCTAACCAAATAAACTTAGCCAAACGCATTATTGTGGTTGATGTAACTGAAGACAAGAGCGTACAGTACATTATGATCAACCCTGAAATCACTCATACTGAAGGACATACAGCAATCGAAGAGGGCTGTCTTTCTGCTCCTAACGTGCGTGACTATGTAGATCGTGCAGAAAAAATTACTTGTGAATACTATGATCCACAAGGACAAAAACATACTCTAGAAGCAGATGGTTTATTAGCTATTTGTATTCAACATGAAATTGATCATTTAAATGGTATAATGTTCTTTGACCATTTAGATAGTTTTAAACGCAACCAAGCTATTGATAAAGTTAGAAAATATAAGAAAAAATTACAACGAGGAAGATAATTCCCTTGGCTTGCACATTAGAGAGAGGAACAGCCAAAGGCTGTTCCTCTCAACATTTCTACAGCTACAATAAATATGAACAATAAAGCATTAAAAGTACTTTTTGCAGGAACGGCTGACTTCTCTGCTACTTTTTTAGAGCCTATTCTAAATTCACAACACCAGGTTATTGGAGTTGTAACTCAACCGGATAAAGTTTCGGGAAGAGGAAAAAAGGTGCAAATGACTAAAGTAAAAGAACTAGCCGTTGCTCATAATATTCCGGTTTACCAATTTACTTCATCTTTACGCCATCCTGAAAACTACCAAGAATTATTAAAATTAGATTTTGATATTATGGTGGTTGTGGCTTTTGGAGACATTTTACCTCTAGAATTAATTGATTATCCTAAATATAAATCAATTAATGTTCACCCATCTTTACTTCCTTTTGGTCGTGGAGCTTCTCCAGTGCAAAATACGATTGCCCAAGGTGATAACACTACCGCTTTCTGTATTATTAAAATGGATGAGACCCTAGATACGGGAGATATTCTCTATCGCGAAGAAGTCCAAGTCGATGCTAAAGAAACCTCTTTAACTTTATTTAATAAACTTTCGGCTATGGGTGGTCCTATTTTAAATAAAGTATTAGATAATATTGAGTACTACTTAGCTCAGGCTAAACCTCAGGATCCTTTAAACGTTCCTGAGCCGAAAAAAACTTATACGCGTAAAATTAAAAAAGAATATGGACGCTTTAATCCAGAGCTAGAAGCTATAGTTTTAGAACGTAAACTCAGAGCTTATACACCTTGGCCAGGCTTATTCTTTACTCATCCTGAACAGCCTGAACAAGATATAAAAATTATTGAAGCTCAAGCTTTAGATTTTACTTCTTTTAATAATCTTGTGCAGTCAAATCCTAAATTAGAGTTTTTAGATTATAAAGCTTTACAGGATCTTACCACAGATGAAATTGGAAAAATCATTGCTTCAACAGACAAAGCGATCTATGTTCTTTGTGCAGATAACTCGCTTTTAGAAATTAGCTCTATTCAACTACCAGGGAAAAAACCAATGGATATTAAAAGTCTAAAAAATGGCTATCCAAAACTTTTAACCCTTGGTGTTAATCTTAAGTAAACAAATTTAAATGGCAAAAGCTTTAAATCTTAAAATAAAAAAGCAAACTAATCCTTCTAAAGTTCGCAAACCTCAATTCGCAAAAGCTCACTTAGCAAAAACTCAAGATCTTTATGTAAAAACCGAAGAGCTAAAAGTTTTTGGTATTGAAAAGGTTAAAGAACAAATCTATAGTAATCCCCGTTTTCAAGCTTCTTTAATCATTAAAAGAGTACTTGAAGATAAAAACTCTTTAACCATTAACGTTAATGAGATAGTAACCCCTAAAGACATAGGTTTTACCTCGGAACTTGCATATGGAGTTATTAGATATCTTCCGCAACTAAACTTTATTGCCAATAAACTGCTGGCAAAATCCTTTAAAAAAGAAAATTATTTTGCTCAGTTTATTTTACTAATTGGAATTTATCAAATTCTCTACATGCGTGAAGCTCACCATGCAGCTGTTTATGAAAATGTTGAACTCTGCAAAAAGCTCTATGGTAAAGGAGTGGCAACGGTAATCAACGCTTGTTTACGCAAACTTTTGCGAGAACTTGATGAGCTAGTAGCTTTAAGCAAAGAAGTAAGCTTACTTCCTAAATGGCTACAAAATCAATTTAACGAACGCATTCCTCAAGCTCAATTTACGCAAATGTTAGAAGCTATGAATGCCAATCCCCCTTTATGGCTTAGAGTTAATCAAAGTAAGATAACTGTAGAAAGTTTTTTACAATTGCTTGCTCAAGAGCAAATAGATTACTTGCAACATCCACATATTAAGCAGGCAATTCTGTTACCTAAAGCTCTTAATGTTACCGAAATCCCAGGGTTTAAGCAAGGTTACTTCTCAGTACAAGACTTACATGCTCAACTTGCAAGTTTAATTTTAACCAAGGATAACACGCTTAAAACTCCACTTATTGTTGACACTTGTTGTTCACCTGGAGGAAAAACTACCCATCTGTTAGATTTAATTCCTCAAGCCAAAATGATTGCTACTGATATAGATAAAACTCGTTTAAAAAGAGTTTATGAAAATCTAGAGCGTCTTGAACAACAAGCTCTTGTGGTAGCGGCTGATGCACGTACTCCGGAAAAATGGTTACCTCAGACTTTTGAACGCTTAACCAAGGATAAATCTCATAGTAACGAACTGGTAGATTTATTCTTACTTGATATTCCTTGTTCAGGATCAGGGGTAATTCGTCGTCATCCCGATATAAAATGGTTAAGAACACCTGCAGATATTGAGCGTTTATCCCAAATCCAATTAGAAATTCTTGAAAAATCATGGAAATATCTAAAAACTGGAGGCAAACTGCTCTATACCTCTTGTTCAATCCTTGGACAAGAAAATGAACAAGTAGTGGAAAAGTTTCTGCAAAAAGTTAACAATGCAAAAGTAATTCCTCTTGACACTTTTATTCAAGAGCATATAGAGACTCAATCTATACTAAAAGTATCTCAAGGAGTACAACTTATTAATACTCTCAATGGTGGAGATGGTTTTTACTATTGCTTATTAACCAAAACAGCTTAAAAATTTTATCAGACAAATTAAAAAGGAGACAAGCAATTAAAGCTAGTCTCCTTTTTCTTTGTTCTTATTCTTAGTAAGCAATTTACACTACTTCTTAATTTTTAATTTATGAATTAAAATTAAGCTTCAAATTTTTCCACAAGTTGGGTAAACTCTTCACCTTGTAAAGGAACTCCAAGATATAAAGCAACTACAGCAGTAAAATGATCACTTACATAAGTAGGATTACTTAAAGCTATAGGTTTACCATAATTATAACCATAAGTTAAGCCTAACACTTGTACCTGAGCTGCTAAACCAGCTTTAATATCATTTTCAGAGTCACCTACCATAAGTACACGTTCTTTATCGGTAACGCCAAAGTTTTCCATATGTTTTAAGATACCTTCTGGATGAGGCTTATTGTGTTGTAAATCCCCATCACTAAACACGCCATCAAATAGATCGTAAATTCCGATATCTTGTAAAACTTTAGGAGTTAAAGCTTTCATTTTATTGGTTAATACCGCTAATTTTACTCCGGTATCTTTGAGATAACGTAAACCTTTATCTACACCAGGGAAAAGTTTTGCATGTAAGTTTCCAACTTCAATATAAAGCTGTTGATGACGAGCTTTAAATTTATCTTTTAATGGTAGTACATGTTCATTATATAAGTCATCAGTTGGTAAACTTAATAATTGAGGATCTTGAGCTAATCCAGGAAATTTATTTTTATCCTGTAAAATTTCACGTTTTAACCAAGCAAAACATTCGATTACCGCAGCGTCATGCCCTTGTCCAACCCAGTTAGTTACTTCTAAAGTTGGAGGTTCAGGGAAGCCAAATTCTTTACAAGCTAAACGATATGAATGAGCAATATCTTCAATTGTATTTAATAAAGTACCATCTAAATCAAATACAATTAAATCGTAATTATAATTAGTCATTGAAATTATCCTCGTTAGTTATCCTATTCACCTCTAAATGAAAGATCAACATAATCTTTCGATTCATGCTCAAGAACTAGTTCACGGAATTTAGAAATAGTTTGTGCATAATCTTCAGCTTCAAATACCGCTGAACCGGCAACAAAGTTAGTTGCACCTGCATGAGCTAAAACACCAATGGTATCTTCATTAACCCCACCATCAACTTGAATCTCTACTTGCTCTAATAAACCTTGACGCTCTAACTCTTTACGTAAAGTTGCAATTTTTTCAAGCGTATATGGGATAAACTTTTGTCCTCCAAATCCTGGATTTACGGTCATTACAAGCACTAAATCTAGTTTATGTAATACCGGAAATAATAACTCTACAGGTGTCGCAGGATTAATAGCGATCCCTACATTTAGATCTAACTCTTTAATATAACTGATTGTACGATCAATATGAGTTACAGCTTCATAAGAAAAAGTAATACTATTTGCTCCAGCTACTTTAAAATCTCGAGCTAATCTTTCTACTTCATTGGTCATTAAATGTACATCTATAGGAGCAGAAATCCCATAATTTCTTAAAGATTTACAAATCGGAGCTCCAAAAGATAAATTAGGTACAAAGTTATTATCCATTACATCAAAATGAATACGATCTGCCCCTGAAGCAATAACTTTCGCAACATCTTCACCTAAACGAGCAAAATCTGCTGATAAAATTGAAGGTGAAATTACAATTTCTTTACTCATATTAAATCCTAAAAAATAAAACAAATAGTTAATGCCCTTTTATTATACTAGCTTTTGCCTGATGATTACTTAAAAAAGTACCTTGAACTTCCAAAATCACTTTTTGTTTTTATGCTAAAATATTAAATGGATGATTTTTCTTAAATTAATTATCTCTTTGCT
>NZ_NRJF01000035.1 GCF_003585965.1 Psittacicella gerlachiana
GCTAAAGAGAGTTTAATTAATTTATAGCTTTTGCGTAAGAATTTTTAAAAAATCATCACTACTGGTATAAGAGCTAAAAGTCTCTTTAAGAAGAGTTAATTTACTTTGCTCTTGCAATAAAGTAGTGTTAAAACAAATTCTTAATCTTTCAAAATTCTTAGGCACAGTAGGTGACTTAATTGCTCCAACTAAAATCCCATGTTCTGAAAGATAGTTAGCTAGATCTATTACTGCAGTATTACTCCCCACAATAAAAGACACTATCTGATTATCTCCACCCACCATTTCTTCCGCAAGATATTCTTGATTCTTTGTTAATCTCGCTTTAATTTTTTCTTTTAAAAATAAACGAAATTCATTTGTAAGATTTAATAGTCTATTTGCTTCTTGTTGGGTATCATTATGATTAGCATAAATCAAGTTTGTTGCAGTAGCAACTATAGTTTCAACCCCTAGTGAAGTAGAATAAATTAAAGATCGAGAGGTATTAATAAGATATTCTCTAATGGTTTTATTGGTAAGAACAAGGGCTCCTGAAGAATTAATTGCTTTTCCTAGAGGGCATACGATTATATCTATATCTTTAAGTAAGCCGTAGGAATCGATCATCCCGAGTGAGAATTGACCAAATAAACCCACCGCATGAGCTTCATCAACATAGATTATTATGTTAGCTACTTCTTCATACTCTTTTTTTAATTGGATTATTTCTAACACTTGTTCTTTACTTAAGTTATCTCCATCCATTGAATATATAGATTCAAGAGCAAGAAAAATATTGGTATAACCAGACTCTACAGCTTGTTTAACTTTTATTTTAAGGTCTGTTATATCGTTATGAGCAAAGCGTTTAAACTTAACTCCAGCTAAGATTACCCCATCAATAAGCGAAGCATGCACCAGCTTATCCATAATCACAATGCTTGATTGAGGATGTAACTTTACTAAAGGAGGTAAAATCCCCATGTTTGCATGATAGCCCGAGTTATAAAACAAACAGTCTTTATTATAAGGTGCTAGAAGCTGACTCAGGTCTTTCTCAATTGCTTCAACCCAATAGTTATCACCAGAAAGAAGTCGTGATCCTGTGGCTCCTCTTGGTAAAGGATAGGCTTGGCGCTCTTTTAGAAAATTTAAGACAATTTGCGAAAGACTAGAGTAATTTACCCTACCATTATTAGAATCAGTAAATACTCTAGAAGCAACTTGCTCCCATGAGGTATTAGCTAGATTTAAATAGTCATTAGAGCTTAAGTCCAAAGGGTAAGAATCTTTTTGTGAGTACTTACCAAGATATCTATAATTATTTTTCTCTTTTAGAGTATTAATTGCATTTAATGCTTGTTTAGTTATACTTTCCATATGTTTTAAACAAAATTATCGCTTAGGTTATCGCACGAGCTAGAAGTATAAACCTTAGTAAAAAATTCTTTTACCACTTTACATAGATTTGCTAACTGTTCAGGCGTAATTACATAAGGTGGCATTAGATAAAACACCTTTCCAAAAGGTCTTAACCAAATATTGTGTTTAAGAAAGTACTCTTGAATATTCTTCTTGTTAAGAAGGTGATCAAACTCAATAACCATAATTGGCCCTAGATAACGAACATCTACAATATCAGATCTTTTTAGAGCTAATAATTCTTTCCTCAATTTCGCATACACTAGATTAAAGATATTATCAATCTTTCTACCTTTTTTATAAGAAAAGTTTTCTGCAAAGATAGTTACAGCAGCCTTAGCTGCGGCAGTAGCAATCGGATTAGCCATAAAGGTAGGTCCGTGTAGAAAAGCATATGGTGGATTATCTTTAATTGTTTGAGCAATTTCTTTAGAAAATGCTGTAACTCCTAAACCTATATGCCCACCGGTTAAAGCTTTACCAAGAGTTAAAATATCCGGTTTGTTTGTAATTGTTTGGTAAGCAAAGTCTAAACTCGTTCTACCAAAACCTGTTGCGATTTCATCAAAAATGATTAAAATCCCATGACCCTTACAAATTTCTATAGCTTTGTCTATGTAGCGTAAATCATAAAAGTTAAAGCCCCCAGCCCCTTGCACCATAGGTTCACAAATAAAAGCTGCAATTTCATTTTTGTTTGTTTCGAGCAAATTAACAAAAGTTTTTCCAAAATCAGAATTTAAAAACTCTTGCATAGATAGCGAGGAAAAGGTGCCATCTACATTTAAGTGGGTAAAATCTAATTTTGGAGGGGGAGGGGTAAATAAGGTATTAATTTCCTTTTGCTTAAAAGTGTTATGTAAATACCCATCAGGTTCTGACACCTGCATTGCATTCCAAGTATCCCCATGGTAGCCATTTCTTAAGGCAATAAATTTAGATTTAGACTGTCCTTTAGCAAGTTGATATTGCAAAGAAAGTTTTAAGGCAACTTCTACCGCTACAGATCCAGAATCAGCATAAAAAAACTGATCAAAATCATAATTTAGGAGCTCTAAAAGAGCTTTGGTTAATTCTAAAGCTGGCTTATGAGTAATTCCAGCAAACATAACATGAGGTAAGGTTTTACTTTGCTCAATAATAGCTTCTACAATAGTTGGGTTAGCATGACCAAAGGAAGTAGACCACCATGAAGAAATAGCATCTAAATATGCTGTACCTTGAGCATCATAAAGGTAAACCCCTTTTGCAGATTCAATGAAAAGATTATTTTTGCTATAAGGAGCATCGTAAGCATGTATATTGTGTAAATCGTAATTCAAACTCATATGATTTGTGAGGGAAATTTTTTTATAAGGAATTATTTGATTTTTTAAGGTTCACTGACTTTATTATTCTTAATAAACAAACTAAAAGTTACTTTAATCAATAGAATAAATTGCAAATTATACTACTTTAGTTTGTTTTAAAAGTGCTAAATATCAAAGCAGTTTTAGAATTTATACTATTATTG
>NZ_NRJF01000036.1 GCF_003585965.1 Psittacicella gerlachiana
GTTAAGAAATTACGTTAAAAATAACTCTAACCTCTAGTTTAGGTTACTTTTAGAGTATCAATCACTAAACGTAAAGCTTGAGAAACGCGACGATCAGGGTAGTATAAATGCGAAGCAGGTAAGCTAATAGTATAGTCTTCGAGTACTTGTATTAGCTTGCCTTCTTGCAAATCCTGAGCCACCAATTCTAAAGGTTCATAAGCTAAACCTACCCCATAACGAGCAGCATTAACTAAAGAAATAGAATCTGAAAAAATCCACGAACCCTGTGGAGTATGGTAAATGCGTTTGTTTTTATGTTCCCGATCAATAAATTCCCATTGCCAAATTCTTTGATTTTGAAATCTATAGGCAATGCAAGGTATTCCCTCTAAATCACGAGGATGCTTGGGTTTAGGGTATTTTTTAAAGAACTCTGGTGTCCCTACTACTACCATTTTCATCGACTTGCTTATAGGTACAGAAACAAAACCTGGTGGAATATCATTTACCGGTCTTACTCCCGCATCAAAACCATCTTCAGTAATGTCAACATAAGCATTAGATTCAAAAAGCTCTACTGTAATCTCTGGAAACTCTTGCACTAAATGAGCTAATTTAGGGGTTAATACATATTCAATTAAATGGCGTGAAGCATTAATTCGCACTAAGCCTCGAGGTTTATGACTTAAGTCTTCAAGCTCTTCGAGTTTATCCTCTAAAATCGCATAAGACTCTTTGGCTCCGGTATATAGGATTTTACCTCTTTGAGTTAAAGAAATTTTTCTTGTCGTACGACTAAAAACTTCATAGCCTAATTGTTTTTCGAGTTCACGAATTTGTTTACTTAAATTCGCTTGGGTTACCCCTAATTGATTAGCGGCTTTGGTAAAGCTTCCATGATCTGCAACGACCATAAATTGATAAATTGCATGCAAATGCTTTCTTGACACCATAAACTTGATTTTCTTTACTGTGGTTGTAAGTTAATTTGATAATTATGTAGTACTCTGTCCTTTACTTCATTATATACCAATTGGTTATTGATCGAGACTACAGGATCATTAGCGGGTAACCCCATAAGCTCAACATATTCACTCCGACTCATGCGTTGAGCTAGGAGTTCATCATTGTTACGACTAATAATGTCAAAACCATCACGTTGAGCAAAAGGATACTCAGCCATAAACTTACGAAAATAGAATGGGTTTTCTAAGGTATCTCCAGCATTAAAATAGAAAAAGGCTAAGAAATTATTGAGATTATCTTTGCTTTGATATAAGTCTTGCAAAAGAATGGCATCTGCACAAGTTGATTCTTGACTTTGTTCTTGACGACAGGTTTGTGCGAAATCCCATAAGAGTTTTAGTACCGAATAATCAGGGGTCACCTTATAGGTATATCTATTGGTACTCGTAAAATACATTCTAAATGCTTGACGATAATTCGTTGCCAAATAACTAGTTACTTCCTTGCGATAAGCTTTTACGTTTAGATTCTGTTTATCCCCTGGAAAGTGTTCTAAGCTTAAAGCTTGATGCAAGGCTTCTAAAGGCACTTGTAGCTGGTTAACGGTTTGAGCCAAAGCAGTACTTATACTCCCTGTTGTACTTAAGATAACAAGAGCCGTTAAAGTTTTGAAGTAAGATCTCATAAGTTTCCTTGCTTAGTTTCATTACTAATGGTTATACCTCTACCTAAGCTAAAATCAATTTCTTTGTTTCTTTACGTCCTCTTCTTTGTTACAATAGAAAGAGCAAAATTAACTCGAAAATTTGTCAAAAATTTATTAACAAGGATTTAAATTATGCACTTTGCAAAAATGCATGCTTTGGGCAATGACTTTATGGTTATTGATTCTTTAACTCAAAAAGTCTTTCTTAATCCCAAAACTATTTGTGCTCTTGCCGATCGTCATCTTGGCATTGGCTTTGACCAGTTACTGCTCATTGAGCCTCCTTATGATCCAGATACTGATTTTCACTATCGTATCTTTAATGCTGATGGTAGTGAAGTAAACCAATGTGGGAATGGAGCTCGTTGCTTTGCCCTCTATGTTGCTACCCAAGGCTTAACTAATAAAAATGATGTCTTGGTAACGACCAACAATGGTCGTATGGTCCTCACTTTAGATCGTAATCAAGTGAGAGTAAACATGGGAGCTCCAATTTGGCAACCAAGTAAAATTCCATTTTCAGCACGAGGCGAAGAACATCTTTATATGCTTCCTACTGCCAAAGGAGTACAACTTTGTGGAGTGGTGAGCATGGGGAATCCTCACTGTGTCATTACCGTTGACGATATTAACACAGCTGATGTTGCTGGTATAGGTCCATTAGTAGAAAATCATGAACGTTTTCCTGAACGTACCAATGTTCCTTTTATGCAAATAGTTTCACCAACCGAAGTTTATGTTCGAGTTTGGGAAAGAGGAGCAGGAGAAACCCAAGCTTGTGGCTCAGGTTGTTGTGGAGCTGTGGCTGTAGGGATACGTCAAGGGAAATTAGCTGCGAATCAACCAATTAAAGTTCACGCTAAGGGAGGAGATCTTGAAATTAGTTGGAGTGGCAAAGATGGTGACCCTTTATTTATGACCGGTCCAGCTTCTTTTGTTTATCTTGGAAAAATTAACTCAACAATTATTCGTCAAATTCGAGCAAATTACCTTGCTCAACTAGAAAGAGATAAGGCTTTTGGTAAACAAGCATTTGAGCAAGAAGTTGCTCCAACCTCTGAAAGTGAAGAGCAAGCTACGCAAGCTCTTGCCCAAGACCAAGATAACTTTAAAATCCGTTCAGGAATAGAAGACTAACCCGAGTAAGAGTTCGCCTCTTACTCTTTTTTCTTACTCTCTTCTCTCTTATTTTATCTTTCTTTTTCTTACATCAGATTAGTTCTATAATCTTCTTCCTCCCTCTATGAGAATAGGAAATAAAATCTGTTCTCAAGACTAAAAACAACCATCAAAATAAAATTTCAAAATAAAGTTTATAACTTCTCAATGCCTGTAGTATCAGTCGCACATAAACGAATACGATGACCATCAGGATCTAAGGCTACAAACGTATAACCAAACTCAAGCTCGGTAGGTTCTAATACCATAGGGATATTTCTAGCTTGGAAATCACGATAGATTTCATCAACTTCTTCTTTGGATATATCACTCAAACACAACTCAAAACCACCAAATGCCAACTGTGGTTTAGGTTCAATGTCGTGTTTTGTTTGCAATCCTAAAATAAAACCATCCTGCAATGCAAAAACAGAAAATCCCGGATAGGCTTCTATCGGCTTCTCTCCCAAAATACTTGTATAAAACTCCGTGCTAATATCTACATTATCAACATATAAAATAATGCTATTTGGTTTAAACATAACCTACCTCTTAATTTTTAAGTAACATATAGATAATGCAAAATAAAATTACTTTTGCACTTCACTTATTTTTTTCTCCTCCTTGCAATATCTTATTGATATTTAATATATTATCATGGTTTCAAAAAAAGCTATGACTTTTTGTTTTAGACTCTAGAAAGTTTTTAAGAGACTTTTAAATAACATTATTTTGTTTTCAATTTCCTTATTATTTATAAGCA
>NZ_NRJF01000037.1 GCF_003585965.1 Psittacicella gerlachiana
TTTACGAGTTTTTATTTTTAATAAATTTTACTTAAATTTTCTATTTACTTGAGTATTTTATTTAAGTAGCTTACATTTAAGTAAGTTTTATTTAGTTTCTTTAAGATTACCATCTTCGTCTTCGTTATCTACTTTTTCAGGATTTAAACCCTCATAAGTTGAGTCAGAAGCAGATAAGCTTAAAGCTTTACCATATTCTTGTGGTTGTTGTACTTTAAAGTGGTAATCATTACCTGGAAGAACTGCATTAAGTAAGATCCCACAAATCGCAGCTATAGCTAAACCAGAAAGAGTAATTTCTGTACCTGCTACATGGAATACTAATGGGTTATTTGCAAACCCTAAACCTGTTACAAGGATTACCGCAGCAATTATTAGGTTACGGGCTTTAGTTAAGTCTACTTGATTTTCTACAACATTACGTACCCCAATTGCAGAGATCATTCCATAAAGAATTAAAGAAACTCCACCAATAATTGCAGTTGGAATTGAGTTAATAATATCTGAAATAAATGGAATAAATGCAAAGACAATTGCAAACATAGCTGCATAACGGGTAACACGTGGGTCATACACTCGAGTTAGAGCTAACACCCCAGTATTCTCACCATAAGTAGTACATGCAGGACCACCAAAGTAAGAACCTACCATAGTTGCTGCCGCATCACCAAATAGAGTGCGGTGTAAACCAGGTTTTACAATATAGTTACGGTTGGTAGTTGCTGATACTGCTGAGATATCACCTATATGTTCCATAGTTGTCGCTAATACGATAGGAACTATAGTAATAATTGCAGAAAGATTAAAAGTTGCAAAATACTCTGTATGTAAAGGTAAGTGGAAAGCTTCTAAATTCGCAAAATGCGATTTGTCAACTAAACCAAAAGCTAAAGCAATAATATACGAGCCAAAAATACCAAATAGTAATGGAATAATTTTCATCATTCCACGTCCCCAAATGGTAGTAACAACAATAATTGCTATGGCAATTACAGCTAATAGCCAATTAGTGCTTGCCATACTAATCGCTGTAGGAGCGAGAGTTAGACCTATACAGATCACAATAGGTCCAGTAACCACTGGTGGGAAAAAGCGCATAATACGTTTTGCTCCGAAAACGTAAATTAAAATCGCAATTAAGATGTAAACTATGCCGGCAACAAATACTCCCCCTAAAGCCATAGATAAATGCTCAGGATCTTTATTAGGAGCTACGGCAGCATAACCTGCAAGAAAGGCAAATGATGAGCCTAAGAAAATCGGAACTTTACCTCCGGTAATTAGATGGAAGAGAAGAGTTCCCACACCCATCATGAGAAGAGTGGTTGATACATCTAATCCGGTAAGGATAGGTACTAATACTGTTGCCCCAAACATAGCAAAAGTATGTTGTAAACCTAAAAGAAATTTTTTTCCAAATGAAAGATTTTTAATATCATAAATAGGCTCTTGACCTAATTGTACTTTTTCTTTTGCCATGATAATTTTTTCTTCTTTTCTAAATGCAAATTGTCTAGATTATACACAATTTTTATAAAATGTAAAGAGTCAAATTAAATTCATTTTAGAACTAACAAAAGTCTTAGCACAGATTATTAAGAAATAAACTGAAAAAAGAGAGCCTAGGAGCTCTCTTTTGAGGAAATTTAAAAGCGAAAATTATTTTTTCACTGCTTTTCCAGCAATAATATAGTAATCACGGTAGTAACGTTCTTCATTTTTCTCATTATATCCGCCTAAAGCTGGAGAAACTAGAGCGTAAACTGAAGCCCAGTTAAATGGAATGTTACCTTGGCTTTCTTGTAAAACCTTATTCGCTTTAGCGTATAGTTCTGCACGTTTAGTTGCATCAGGTTCAACATTTGCTTCTTTTACGTAGCGATCGTAATCTTGGTTACAATAGCCAGAATAGTTCGCTGTATTATTACAAGTTAAGATATTATAGAAGGTTGAAGCTTGGTCATAGTCTGCTCCCCAGCCTCCTAAACGAATTTGATAGTTTCTCGATTTAATTTTATCGAGATAAGTTTTCCATTCGTTAGCATTACCAGTAAGTTTTACTAAACCACCTGAACCACGATCCCATTGGTTTTGTAAGGCGATAAATACTCTTTGAGTTAAACGGTTTGAAGAGTAAGTTAATTCTACTTTAAGAGGATTTGCCTTACTAAAGCCTGCTGCAGTCAGAAGTTTAACAGCTTCTGCCTGACGTTCTTGCATAGTTTTATCCCAGTAATCAGCTGGAGTTGCTAATTGTCCGTCTTGGACATAAGTAGGAACAAAGATTGAAGTTGGTGTTCCTGCAGAGTAGATGTTATCAATAATAAATTTATTATTGGTTAATAAAGCTATAGCTCGACGAACTCTTACATCTTGGAAAGGTTCATAGTTATATTGGAAATCTAAATAACTCGCAGATAATGCTGGAGATAAACGAACTTCTTCCGGACGTTGTTTAAGAATTTGCTCTTTTAATTGAATTGGAATTCCTGTAAAGAGTAATTCACCTGCAACATATTGGTAGTAAGCAGTATTAGGATCTGAGATAAACACAAAACGTATATCCGTTAAAGTTACGTTTTTAGCATCCCAGTAGCTCTCTACTTTTTGTAAGGTGATTTCGTCGTTAACCGCATAGCGTACAAGTTTGTAAGGGACATTAGACACAATATTTTCAGGTCTTACCCAAGCATCACCATGTTTTTCTATTACATCTTGACGTAGAGGACCAGTTACCCCATAAGATAAAACTTGAGTTAACCATGGAGTAGGGGATTCAAGTTTAACTTCTAGGGTAAAATCATCTAAAGCTT
>NZ_NRJF01000038.1 GCF_003585965.1 Psittacicella gerlachiana
AAAGGAATAAGAAAATAAGCCCCAATGAGGTTAGGATCAACTTGATATTCATTGATTAAAATATTAGGAATTAATATAGGTAAAGAAAATATACAGATCGAGTATCCTATATTAAATAAGATTAAAAAGCGTGCTCGATTATTGCCAAGAATTAGTTTATAGTGAGGCAGAGTTTGCTTTAAGTCAAAGTTCAATTTGTGTTTGCTAGCGATAGTCTCCGGAATGAGAAGAACATAGAGAACTAATAGACTAATTAGCCCTACTGTTAATATATTAAAAATAGTTCGCCAGCCATAGAGTACGGTAATACTACCTCCCCATAAAGGACCTAAAGCAGGTGAGCAAACATAGAAAAAGACAATCCAAGAGTTGTAAATCACAAATCTTCGGGTAGGATAGATGTCTTTTAAGATAATGGTAGAGAGTAACCCTAGACCACCAAAACAAAATCCTTGTAAAAAGCGATTTAAATAAAGACCAAAACCTTGATCAACATTGACGATACTTATATTAGTGAAAATTCCTAAGATAGAACAAATAATAACAATGGGTTTTCGCCCCCAGTTATCAATCATAGGTCCCCAAAATAATTGCCCTATCCCCATGCCACAGAGGAAAAATGCTTGAAGAGCAATAATACTAACTTGAAATTGTTCTTTTAGTTGTCCTATAGCAGGAGAAAATGAAGTATTTTCTAAGCCAGTAATAATGGAGAGTAAGGTCAAGATTAAGACAAGTAACCAACGCTTGGGAAGCTTTTTCCTTAAAGATCGTTGATGTTTACTTAAAGTATCATAGTCAGGTTCGTAGATGGTGGTCGCAGAATGAGGTTGCGACATAAATAATCCTTGAGATTTGATTACTGCATATTATACTGCCGAAAAAATGATAAATAAATAAGTGGATAAAAATAAAAGCTATTGAGGATTTGAATCTAGTATCTAGAAAGGTAGAAATAAAATAGACTTGAGAATTAAGACTCAAGTCTATTTTATTTTAATTTAATTAAGAGTAACTATTTTAGATAGTTTAATTACTATTGCTATCATATGGAAAATCTACATTAAAGATAAATTTCCATATTTCTTTAGCCTTAAGGTAGTCATCATCTAAGGGAATATTGAAATTAAAGTTCAGTTTATTCTCTAGAATTTGAAGCGGAGTGTTGCTAAAATTATCTAGAATTTGAAAGATAGGGATTTTTTGAACTTTTTGATGTACTTCACTATTTTCTTGATAATTTACATATTCATGAACTAAAATTGTACTTTTAAATTTATCACTGTTACTGCTAAATGTTCCAACTACAGTTATTAGAGCAATACATTTTATAAAATGTTTAGACTTTGAGTATTCTTTAATATATACAAGACAGTATTTAGAAAGTTCAAATAAGTCATCAACATATTTTACATCATATCGATTGTTAATAATTTCTGCTGGGTACTCATTATTGAATTTTTTTGCCAGATTATAAATTATGTATACATAGTTAATAGATTTTTTATTTTTTAAAATTTCTGTAAGTGATTGTTCGAATATTTCTGTTATATGATTACCAATGGTATCTGCATCATAAGTTTTATGTACCATTTGATAAGCTTGTTCTTTGGTGATATTTTGAGCTAGTGTTTGCTGTGGTAATAAGCAGAGACTAGAGATAGCAATAATACTAGCTAATTTCTTAAAAGTTTTATTGAGATACATATACATTATATTGTTGATTTAAGTTGAATTTTTAGTAAAAATACTAATGATATTCTTTTATTATAGCAGTCTTATAGACTTAAGATAATTAAGGTCTTTGAAGAAAAAACTTGAGTTAGTTTTTTTGGTGGTAAAAAGTTATTTTTTTGTTTTAAACTTCACTAAAATGTGAGGTTTACGTGGTAAAATATAAATACTTTTTGCATTTTAGCTATCTTTTTTACCAAGTGATTTACTCAAGTAATCGTAAAAAAAGATAGTTTTGTTATAACTATAAAAAATAAAGTTATTAAGAATACAATTTTTAATAACTATTTGTTTTTCACTTACTTTTTTGCGTATATTAAAAATCTATGACGAATATAGATAATTTCGTTCCTGAGGCAAATGATGCTGCTGAACGTTCATTTGGCAGATTTGAATTTACCTCCTTGGAAACTGTAAGAAATCGTCTGATAAATCTGTCTCGAACTAATCGTCTGATTAATTTCCAAGATAGCCGTGCTTTACCTTTGGTCGAGCAAAATCTAGCTAGTTTGGTAAAAAAATTTAGTCAGAACAAAGACTATTCTTTGCTTCTTTTTAAGCGTTTAACCTTTGCTCAGTTTTTGGAATATTTTGCTTGGCTTGAGCAAGATCCAGTAAGAAAACAAACATATCTCAGAGAGAATGAAAAGTTTTCTTGGCTCAAACCTGAATTAGAAGTAAATACTCAAGTTAAAAAATATGCCCGTGAAAATACTTTGCAGGCATTGACCAATAAAGATAATGAACTCCAAGGTGGTGAAGACTTTATCGAGCTTTCGACCGAAGAGCAAGAGTTTGCTGATCTTGACCAAGATGAGCAGCTTAATGACGCTCAAAATTTGGCAAATGAAGAAAAGAATACTCGTTTTTCATTATTGCCTTATTTAGAGGGAGAAAAACTTACACCTGAAGTAATTATTCCTTTATTATTAACCGATTCTAATGCTCGTGAGAATTACCTTAGCGGTCGTGATCCTCAAGCTTTTATCCCTGAAATTCTTGAAAAAGGAATTAATCTTGAAAGCTATGCTACTTTTGCTTTAGAGTATGAGAGCAAAGATTTAGGGGTTGAAGAAAGCAAAAATCCACAGTTAAAATTACCAAAAGCTTCGAGTTTACAGGTTTGTGGTTGGCAAGCTAAAGCTGGAAAACAGCTAGATAACTTCTATCGTAATAACCAAAAGTCGATTCGTGAAATCGGGGCGGGGATTTTATATTTAACCGTAGGTTTAGTTGAATATCTAGATACAGATAATACTAATTGCTTTGCTCCGCTTTATCTTATTCCTGTAAACTTAAACGATAAATCTTCAGCTAATGGCGTACAAATGAGTATTAGCTATACGGGTGAGGATATTATTGAAAACGTCTCTTTTGCTGAGAAATTACGTTTGGATTTTAATACTTATTTACCTCGAGTAAATATTGCAGAAAATCTGTGGCAAGAAGAGAAAAAATTAAAACAAGGAATTAAGACTTCTTTTACTTTAGAGCAAATTAAAGAACAGCTAGCTAAGGTAAATAAAGATGCAACTTATAGCTTTATCGAGTATTTAGCTTTAGTTGAACAATCCTTACAAGAACAAGGATTTAAATTTTGTTTACATGAACAAGCTTTTTTAGCAACCTATCAGTTTGCTAAACAAAGAATGTATCTAGACTTAGATCCTGAAGAATGGCCAAGTCATGCTCGTTTAGAGAACAATCAACTCATTAATACCTTGTTTAATGAAAAAACAGGGGATAAAGACTACGTTGTTGGGGTAGAAAATAATGAATATGCTATAGATCAAATTGAAAATATTCATGAATTATATCCTCTACTTGACGAGGCGGACTCTTCTCAGCATTCGGCATTAATTGATGTAATCCAAGGGAAGAATCTAGTTATTGAAGGACCTCCAGGATCGGGTAAATCGCAAACGATTACCAATATGATTGCGGCGGCGATGAAGCAAGGAAAGAAAGTTCTTTTTATTGCTGAGAAACTAGCAGCTCAAGAAGGGGTATTACGTCGTTTACGTGGTATGGGGTTAGGTGATTTTTGTTTAGACCTGCATGATAACCATATTGCCAAAAAAGCGGTTTTTGAGTCGATAGAACAACGTTTAAGTTCTTTAGGAAAATATGTTTATCCTGAAGGTTTGCCTAATGCGATTGCTCAGTACGAACAATATAAAGAGATCTTAAATGCTTATGCTGAACAGATCAATGCTCCTTATCTAAATTCTGGATTTACCAATCAAGAAATCTTAGCAGCTGCCGGTTACTATAAGCAGTTTAACTTTGTTAATGGTGGTATAGGTTTATTTAATCCTCAAGTTACCGAAGATGAGGTTGCCCAAAAGTTTTTTACTCGAGATAATTACGACAATATTATTACCGAATTAAACAGTTTTACCACCGTAATTAATAAAGTAAAGGCTTCGTTAATTTTACAGTCACGTTACTTGCGGCAAACGCAACAAGAGCAAGATCCAATTATGGCAATTGTTGCGAAAGCAGATTCATTTGTGACTCAAGATGTAAATCAAATAAAGGGTTTAGGAAGTTTTAGTTTTAAAGGTAATTATAAAGCTCCGCAAGTAAATTTACATGATCCAAAGTTAGCTCATTTACGTATTAGAGATCACTTATGGTATGGAGTAACGGCTAAAGAGTTAAATTCTTTTGATAGTGCAAAAATTATCGAAAGCCTCTACAATTGGCAAAAAAGTTTAGTTGAAATTAAAGACTTTTTACAAACTTTACTTCGTACTCATCAGGTAGAACCGGAAGCTATAAATGCCAATGGAGAATTAGCTCCAAGTGGAGCTGATGCTCAAGATTTAGAATTAGCTCATCTAGATTTATTATCCCTAGATATTTTTGCTCAAAAATTCTCAAGCTTACCTTTAGCTAAAGTTAATGATTTTGTAGATTTAACTTTACTCCAAGAGTTATTACATAATCCTCTAGAAGAGGGGTCTTTATTTAATAATTTACAGCATGACCTTGAGCATTTAGAAAGATATCTTGGTTTTAGTGCCGCTCAAGGACAAGGTTTATTTAACTATACTTATTTAGATTGTTTAGAGCAAAAGAAAAGATTTACTGGGGCTGAAGTTGATTTTAGTAAGGTAAGTTTAATTCCAGAATTAAGGAATAAACATTATTCTTTAGCTGAACGTCAAAGACTTCTAAGTCACCCTGAAATCGGAAAGTTATTTGCTCATTTAATTAAGACTTTACCTCTTGTTGAGCAACACTTGATCAATAGTGGTGATTTAACGCAATTAAATCGCTTTGAAGTAAGTTTAGAGAATTATCTCAAGCGTGATCAAGAAAACCAAAAATCGGCAACTGAGTTTTTAAATTATTTAACCACCAAGTTGTCAGGTACTTTAGAGTTAAACTATCAACAGTTAGTAGATTTAGCGAGTTTATTAAGTGAGTTACCCGCTTCTTTAGTAAAATATCGAAGCATTAACTTTTTAAGTCCGATCTTAGAAACTAATTATCAAGAATTAGCTGAATCAATTGAGCAGTTACGCTATGAAATTAACTCTCTACAAATGGACTTTGATTTAGGACATCTTGCAAGTTACGAAGAATTTGTGGAAATGCGTAAAGCAATTATCAATAAGCCGAATTTTATTATGCGCTTATTTGATAGTAAATATAAAAATGCTAAGCGTCGTTTCCTCTTATTAACACGAGGCATAGATTATGATGATATTGCGGTGGAGAGAATCCTTGCCCGTATAGATTCTTACTATGCTAAATTACGTTTATTAGAAAATTCACAAACCTTTAAAGATTTCTTTGGTGCTCTCTACCAAGGAGCGGAGACTAATCTTAATAACATTAAAATTCTTTGTGAATGGTCAAATAAAGTTGCAAATTATTGTCGTAATGAGTTAAGTAATTCTCAAGTTAGTCCTGTCTTAGCTTATTTATTAAATGAAGAAGAGTTTTTTGCGGTAGTAGAAATTGGGAAAACTATTGCTAGTGACTTCGATCGTCTGCGTCAAGCTTCCGATGAATTAAATACCTACTTAGTAACTCCAATTAAAAACTACGGGCAACTAGTAAATTTAGCTCAAATTTTACTTCCTGAAATTCAAATTTTAAATAAGTTAATTCGCACGAATTTTAAAGTTGTAGATCTCCAAACTACTTTACAAGATGGTTTAGCTTTATTCCATGAGCAAATGCACAAAGAAAGAAGATTTAGTTCGCATTTAATTAATGAGCTAGATCTTGAAACCATCTCAACTTATGAGGCTTCTTTAAGTGTTCTTCATTCTTACTTAGTAAATCCTGAATTAAGTCCGGCAACTAGTCAAAGACTATTCCAAGAGCATCCTCGTTTAATGGTTATCGTTAATACTTGGTATTTAGCTCAACAATTTATAGGTTTAGCAAGACTAGTTGGGGAATTAAAAGCTTCTAACATGCAAGCAATTGCAGGAAACTTTGAGCAAGTAAGTGATTTACAAAAACAATCTCAAGTTGGTTTGAGCTTAAAAGAAGTATTGCGTATTGCTCGCATGCAACAAACGCAAGTAAGAACTACGAATGTAAGTAAATTAAATATTACTGCTCGTGGTATTCTCTTGATGTTTAAAGCTTTCCAAGGCTTTAAAGACTTTGTCCAAGCCCAAGAGAAAATCAGTGGCTTAAGTGCAAGTATTAAACAGGCACGCCAAGCTTTTGCTGATTTTGTGCAACTAACAAGTTTGCAAGATCAATTATGGATTGGCGAAAGTACCAATAGTCTTTTAGACTTAATTGTGAGAAATCAGTTAGCTTTAGATTGTGCCGATGGGTTAATTGAATGGATTGACTACTTAAGAGCAACCGAAAGCTTAGATAATTTAGGCATTGGAAAAATATCTCACTATGCTGAGCAAGTAGCAAATTTAAGTTCGGCTCAATTAGCAGAGATGTTCTCCCAAGTATTCTTCAATTTCTTAGCTTGGAAAGTAATCGAAAGGTCTCCGGTTTTAAGAGATTTTTCATCAATCAACCATAATGCTGTAGTTGAAAAATTCAATCAAGCGGATCAAAATTTAAAACTATTACAACGTCAAAATACCGCATATGCTATAGATCTTAATACGCAAACTCTTCCTGGAGTTGAGTCTAAGCGACCAGCCGAGTTAACCGAGATGGCGTTATTGCGTTATGTAGCTAACCATAAAAACATGAGAGCAAGTTTAAGGGATGTAATTTTCCGTGCGGGAGCTTCGTTACAAGCTCTTAAACCTTGTTTTATGATGTCTCCAGCTTCGGTAGCTCAGTTTTTAACGCCAGGTGGGTTAGATTTTGATCTTATGATTATGGATGAAGCTTCGCAGGTAACCCCTGAAGATGCTTTAGGAGCTATAGCTCGCAGTAAGCAAGTAGTAATAGTAGGAGATCCAAAACAGTTACCACCAACTAATTTCTTTGGTCGAGTAACTAGTGGCGGTGATGACGATAATCAGCTTATTACGCAAACAGCAAAATCGATTCTTGATGTGGCAACGACAATTTTCCCAACCCGAATTTTACGTTGGCATTATCGTTCGCAGCATGAATCTTTAATTGCCTTTTCGAATCAGCGTTACTATGGATCTAAGTTAATTGCTTTCCCATCTCCATATGCTCAACATCCAGATTATGGAGTTAAGTTCTTTAAAGTAGAAGGAACTTTCCATTATCAAAGAGCAAATCCGCAAGAGGCTAAAGTGGTCGCTCAGGCAATGGTTGAACATCTAGTTAAGCATCAAGATCAAACCTTGGGTGCTGTAGCTATGAACCAATGCCAAGCAACTATAATTGAACGAGAGTTCATGCGTCTGTTAGAGAAAAATCCTCAAGCCATGGAGATTTATCGCAAATACGAGCGTACTCTTGAACCGGTATTTGTAAAAAATCTCGAAAATGTGCAAGGGGATGAGCGAGATGTGATTATGATTAGCTGTACTTATGCTCCAGTAAAACTAGGTAATAAGTTACCACAAAGATTTGGTCCAATTAATGGAGCTGCTGGTGGTAAGCGTCTTAATGTTCTCTTTACTCGAAGTAAAAAGCGGATGGAAGTATTTTGTTCCTTTAATTATCAGGAGATTCAAAAGCGTAATGAAACTGCAGAATCAGGCGTAAATGATTTACGTAGTTTCTTAAAATATGCTCAAACTGGAGTTTTAGAACAAAATAGTCCTAGAGTTTTAGGTAAAGAAAGATTGTCGACAGCAAATTATATTTCTCACTCTTTAATGACAGAGTTAGGGACACAATATACAATTAGTACTGAAGTTGGTAGTGCTAGTTATCGTATTGATATGGCTTTTGCTCCTTTAGGAAATTCAACCTATATTTTAGGTTTAGAAACCGATGGGCAAATGTATGCCGAAGCTAAGTCTGCTCGTGATCGTGATCGCCTCAGAGCTATGGTTCTGCGCCGTTTAGGATGGCAATTAGAGAGAATTTGGACTGTAGACTGGTATAAGTATTCACAACAAGAGATTACTGCTGATCTTAAAAATATGCTTGATCAGTTAAATTAATTTTATAGTAAAATATAGGGAGGCTCAGCCTCCTTATTTTTTGCTTTTTAGTCCTTATGAAAATTACTTATTTTAATCAACCTCCGTCATATGCTAAGATTCCTGATCTATTAGCTCAAGAGTTAAATACTCAGGCTTTGACTGGAGAAGTAGAAATTTATTTCCCTTTTACCTCACGTGAAGTTGATGGTTTTATTAATCGTAAAAATCGTCAAGAATTAATTGCTCATATTGAGCAAGTAAAAGAGAATCGACCTTATCGAGTTTGTTTTTCTCCGATAAGTGTGCTTATTGTCCCTTACACTAAAGAAATGCCTGATTTTTTAACTGATTATGTAGATCTTTGTCTTGGACAAGAATCAGTTAAACGCTTTCCTCGAGCTAATTATTTTCGTTTGCCAGCTTGGTGTTTACGCTTGTTTGGTTTGTTTCCAACTATTGATAAAATCAAAGCTAAAATTACCGAACTTGAAGCCTTACGTAAACAAGATCCTTTTTTACGTAAAGAGTTTATGGGTGGTGTAATCAATAAAGATACGAGATTTTTTAGTAGTGGCTCGTTAAAAGTCTTTACCATGATTACGGATATAGATCCTTACTTAAAACATTTCAAAATCAATTTTGCAGGCAACTATAAACGTAATGATTTACGCTTAGAACAAATCTATCAAGGGGATAAGGTTGCTTATTTGCAAAATTTTACCTTTAATTTATGTCCGGAATATTTAAATTTTCATGCGGTAGTTTCGGAAAATCTTGCAATTTGTTTAGAGGCGGGCTGTATTCCTGTATATTGGGGAGATTTATCTGAAGATAAGCTCTATTTTAATGAAAAGGCAATGATTGCGTATGATGTGACAAGAAGAATGGAAATTTCAGAAAAATTCCGTGAAGTCTTTTTAAATAAAGATAAGTTTTTAGAAGAGAATATTTTTACCCCTGATGCAGCAGAACTGATTTTCCGTAATATTTATGCTCCAATTATGGCAAAAATAGAATTGGATTTAGATCTTGATCTGCAATCTTACTTAAGAGATAATCCGCAAGGAGAGAGAATTAAGCATTTTCATAAACAAATGCATCCTCAAGCTTGGCCCGTATTTATTGAAAACTCTCAAACTTATCTTGAGAAATTAAAGAAAGATTAAAGTATTTTTTAACTTAAAAATAGTTTAATAAATTAACAAAACAGAAAAAAGCAGGAATTACTCCTGCTTTTTTGCTAAACATTAAATCTAAAGTGCATTACGTCACCATCTTGAACAATATATTCTTTACCTTCAAGACGTAATTTACCTTTTTCTTTTGCTCCTTGCTCTCCATTACAAGCTACAAAATCATCGTAAGCTGTAACTTCAGCACGAATAAAGCCACGCTCAAAATCAGTGTGAATAACGCCAGCAGCTTGTGGAGCTGTAGCTCCTACTGGAACAGTCCAAGCACGTACTTCTTTAACTCCTGCGGTAAAATAAGTTTGTAATTTTAGGAGTTTATAACCAGCACGAATCACACGGTCTAGACCTGATTCTTCTAAACCTAAATCTGCAAGGAAAGCTGCTTTTTCTTCGTCATCGAGTTGAGCAATCTCTGCTTCAATGGCTGCACAAATAGGAACAACAACAGAACCTTCAGAAGCTGCTAAAGCTTGTACTTTTTCTAGGTAAGGGTTATTTTCAAAACCATCTTCATTAACATTGGCAATGTACATTACTGGTTTTAAGGTTAAGAAGCTGTAGCTTTTAATTAGTTTTTGTTCATCAGCACTTAAACCTAAAGTACGTAAAGATTTACCTTCAGTTAAAGCTGCTAAACATTTTTCAATTACTTCTAATTCTGCTTTAGCATCTTTGTCGTTACCTTTAACACGTTTGCTAAGACGAGGTACTGCTTTTTCACAAACATCTAAGTCAGCTAAAACTAATTCAGTGTTAATAGTATCTATATCGTCTAATGGATCTATACGACCATTTACGTGAATAATATCATCATTTTCAAAGCAACGAACTACATGTCCAATAGCTTCGGTTTCGCGAATATTTGCTAAGAATTTATTCCCTAAACCTTCACCTTTTGAAGCTCCCGCCACTAAACCTGCAATGTCCACAAATTCCATAGTTGTTGGAATTACACGTTCAGTTTTTACAATATCTTGTAAAACATTAAGACGTGGATCAGGCATAGGAACAATACCTGTATTAGGTTCAATCGTACAGAAAGGATAGTTTTCTGCTTGAATTCCCGCTTTGGTTAAGGCATTAAATAAAGTAGACTTACCCACATTAGGTAGACCTACAATACCACATCTAAAACCCATGAATTTTCCTTAAAATTAATCAGAGATATGAATATAAAAAGTTATTACGCTGTAATTATACAAGATAAAACAAATTTATGCTAATTAAACACAAGTTTAAGTAACTATTTTTGATTAAAGGTAGTCATGGTTTTTTCTAAACCAATTTTAAAGATATCTTCAATACCTTTTACTGCTTTTTCTACCGCTTGCTCATTTAAAGTACGTTCAGTAGCAGTTGGACGTCCAAGAACATGACCAGTAACTTTTGCTTTGTCTCCAGGATGACCTATACCTATGCGTAAACGCCAGTATTTTTCGCCTGCAAAACGATGAATGTCTTTAAGACCATTATGCCCTGCGTGACCACCAGCAAACTTTAAACGACAAGTGCCTGGTTCTAATGCCATTTCATCATGAATTACCAGCATCTCTTCGGGTTTAATATTATAGAAGTTAAGCATAGGTTCTACCGCTTTCCCTGAAAGATTCATAAAAGTAGTAGGACAAAGGATTCTTACTCTATGCCCATTAATGGTAATTTCACCAACTTCACCAAAGAATTTTTTTTCTGCTTTTAAGTTAGCGTGATAAGTTTTAAGGAGAGCGTCAACTACCCATTTACCAGCGTTATGTCTAGTATCTTCATATTCTCTGCCTGGGTTATTGAGGGCAACAATTAGTTTTATATCTGACATTTTTGTTGTTTATAAGTTTGAATGTTGTAGATTATACGTTTTTTGATTTAAAGAAAAAGCACGAAATACATCGTGCCTTATGCTTAACCTTTCATACTAAAAGATTTATTAGGGTTTAAGCCTCTTTTTTTATAAGGAGCAAAAAATTGACTTAAGAAAACTAAGATTCCTGTAAGTGCTAAAACCACAAAGAGAACTAAAGTCCACTCGATAAGATTTAAACCAAAATAAGGAGGACCTGCATTTTCACAGTTACCTAGAGGAGCAAAAACACGAGGGAAGTATTTTTGTGGTAAAGATCCTAGTTTATCAAAATATAAAGGACAGCTCACGCCAATTTTAAAAGGGTTAGCTATATGATCAGCGATTTTATCTAAGTGGATAATGCCGTTGATCACCCCCATAATTGAGCCATAGAGTAACCCCGCTATAGCTAACATACGTAAGATAAAATTTTTCGGGGCAATCATACCAATAATTCCAGCTAACGCAATGATGTAAAGATAGAATCTAGCAATTACACAATGGTAGCAAGGAAGTTCATTAAAGTATATTTGTAAAATTAAAGCAAAAGCATTAGCACCTGCACCTGCTAAGAAGATGAGGAACCAAGGGAATCTTGCAAGACTCCAACGTTTTAATAATCTCATGTAAACTTTCACGCAATAAAGGTTATTAGGAAGAAGTAGCGTGCCTCCGTTTAGATCAAAGCTGTCTAAAATACAAAATTAAAATACTATCATAAGAAGAC
>NZ_NRJF01000039.1 GCF_003585965.1 Psittacicella gerlachiana
GGTAATACCTAAACATTATACATGGATTTAAAGGGTTAATTTTTTAATTTATTACTTAATTTTCATACATAATGTATTGCTATAAAATGAATATTATTTTTATAAATTAAAACCTCCCGTTACTGCGTAATGGGAGGTTTTAATTATTTATAAAAGTTGACCAAGTGACGATTGGTATAGTTATTGTTTACGACTTAAAGTAGTAATAATTCGACCTTGAGGTCCTTCAGAAGCATCATTTAGGTTAGTATCTTGAATGCTTTTACTTTGAACACTTGCACTTTGTCGTTGTTGGTTGTTCTTTTGCTCTTGCTCTTTATCTTGTTCTTGAGTTTGAGCAGTTGTGCTTAAAGTATCTGAAGCTTCGCTTTCTTCTAAAGGAGTATTTACTCCCATGGTCGAGTAGATAATTGGTGGTTTTTGATTAATTGGAGTTTCGGCATTAGCTACCACTTCTCCATTATTAATCACCGTTACTTCTGCAGTTTGTTGTTTAGCAAGTTTACGTGCTTGAGCCTCGGCTTTCAGCATTTTACGAATATTACTAATTACTTTTAAGCGACGCTTATTATAGAAGAAGAGATAAACTCCAGAAGCCACGATCGCAACATAACCAATTACCGAAAACATATCCGGAATGGTAGCAAAGAACACAAAGCCAAAGAGACAGTTCCATAATAAGGAAGAGTAACCATAAACACTTATCTCCACCGATGGAGCATATTTAAAGGCAAAAGTAAAAGTATACTGTCCAATTACTGAAAGTAGAGCTGCAAGGATTAATAAGGCATAGTATTTCCCTTGCCCCGTAAAACCTTGAAAGTAATAAACGGTTGGGAGGATAGTAGTTATTACTATGGTTAAAGCTAAACAGCACTCAATCGTTAAGGGATGTTCTCCATCTCTATTAGTTGTAAGTTTTCGTACTGCAATATAGGTTAGAGCTAAAGAAAGTGTTCCTAATAAGCCAACAAAATACGAAAACAAATGAGGATTATTAAAGTTAGGCTTAATAATGAAAATAGCCCCAAATAGAGAAACTACTACAACCGTAAATTGGGTAATAGAGGTTTTTTCTTTGAGAAACCAAGCACTAATAATAATCAAAAATACTGAGCAAAGTTTAACCATCATATCTGCATCGGCAAGACTAAGAGTGTTACAGGTGTAGATATAAGTAAACATCGCAAAAGTTCCCGTAATTCCTCGTACTACGAGCATTTTCCAATTCTCAAGTGAACCAAAGTAATTTGGAACCTTGAGAGCGGTAGCCATGAGTTTTACTGGACCATCAGGATCGGGTTTAATGATTTTTTCTGCTTTTACGATAGTAGCAGCTGTACTTATCGAAGTAGAGGGAGCACCGGTTGCAGTCGTCATAGCAACATGAGCTAATTGAGCCTGCTCCATAGTTAATTTGTTTTTACGGTTATATTTAATTACACTCTGACGTAAAAAGAAAATCACAACGAGAGTAATTAACAGGGAGGCTAAACCACGAGCAAATACTTTTTCATAGACAGAAATATGCTCACCTATGGTTTTAAATATTAATCCCATTATCGCCGACATAAGTACCGAGAGTAATGTGAGTAATATGCCTTTAGTTAAGTTCGACATATAGTTTTTATTGCATCTTTGCGGTAAAAAAGAGAGCCTTAAGGCTCAGGGGGAAACAAAACTTGAGCTATTTAGCCCAAGTTTTATTTTCTATTATACCGAGAAAGGATTGAGGATTGCAAAGGAGATCACAAAAAAGCTCTAAGATTTTTGTCTTAGAGCTTAAAAAATATTTGGGTAATTTCTGTTGTTGTTAAAGTTACTCAGCTTTGTCTTTATTTTGATCTTTATTGTCTTCAAGCTTTTGAGCCTCTTGACTCATCTGTTCATGAGATGGAGTTTGTGCAGTATTGCTTGAAAGATCAAACTGAGTATCAATTAAATTGGTTAAACCAAGAAGTTTTTCGCTTGCATTGTTTTTACGATAAACCACTTGGGCAAGCAAAATATTATCGGGAGTATAACTAAGACCTTGCTCTTTTTGGGTGGTCAAGAGTTGATCAATCCAAGTTTGGGCTTTAGTAAAGTCATTTTGACGATAGTAAAGATGAGCAAGGATCGCCATGATTTTTAATTGGCTTTCCTGATCGAACTTACGCATTGCTTTTTCTAAGGTGCGACAGAGCTTAAACTCGAGCGTATCTTGAGGAAGTTGAGTTAGGAGTTCGAAGTACTCTGAAGTTGCAACTTCTTTAAGTTCACAACGACGTAGAGTTTCGCAAGCAAGATCTATAGCTTCGTAATAAGCATTGAGCTTGAGCAGAGCTTTGAGCACAAGGTTACGGAAAAGCAACGAAGAACGATGTTCACGATTTTGGGCCTCAAACCAAGCGATGAGAGCTGCAGGTTTTTGGGCATTTGCATCTAACTGACGTTGAATTAAACCTTGATAAGCCCAAGCAAGATCTTCTTGTGCTTGCTCGGCACTTAGATACTTGTGTTTTACCAATTGTGGGAGTAAGTCTTCTAATCTCGCAAATTGATTGGTGTGGAGATAGACTTTACGAGCAATTAAGTAAACTTCTTCGCTCGCATTACTACGAAGAATAGGATCTAAGAACTTACTCGCTTTTTGCCATTGTTCAGTTGCCACAAAGTACTTTAATTTACTAATATCAAGAATTTTCTTGTCTTCAGTTGTTCCTTGATTTACTTCGAGCATGCGTACAAGCAAGTCTTTAGCTAGACGCGGATTACCGTTACGAATTGCTAAATCAAAGGTTTGACTTAAATTGTAAAATGGCAAGTTAGCTTTGCTTGCAGATTTAGCTAGAGTTTTTTGGGCTTTACGATAGTTCCCAGTTAGAGCTTGACGTAAACCTTTTTCAACTAAGCGATCAGCTTTAGCTTGACGTCTTTGTTTACGGTTGAGATACCAACCAAACAATCCTTGATAGAGGAGGCGAGCAAGCCAAGCTAGAATCTCTAACCCTCCTAGGGTTAACAAAAAGAGGATGAGAAAGGTTAGCAAAGATAAGGTATAGCTATTGCCCGCAAAATAAACGATTACCTGTCCATTTTGACTTAAAAGGTAGGGTGCACCAGCTAAGATAACAACAAACAGGAAACACCAAATAAATACACGAAACATAGTGTTCGAAAACCTTAAAAAACGATGAAATAAGTAAATGTCTAGCTAGTTCCCTAGTAAACTGATGGCTTAAGTTCTCAGCCGTTCAAGAGCTAGCTAGAACAAGAGGTATGTAACTCTAACTTTGGTATGTTACTGACCGTAATAGCAAGGTTAGAGGCAAATTCTATTATTGCTTACCAGTTTCAGTTGCACTTGAGTTAAATAAACTTAAAGATCCTAACTGGTAGTTAGCATTGTAACCAAGAGTTTGAGTGCTAAGTGCTTGCACTTGGCTAATTAAATCTTGGACGATTTGATTATCTTGTGGGTAAACAGTGGTTAGTACTTTTAAAGCACTTTCAAGACTTTCTTTATAGCCTTGAGTATTGTTTACGCTTGCTGCCACTAAAGCGTTTTGTAGATTTAGTTTTAAGTTTTCTTGTAAGTAAAGATTTACATTAGTAGTTGGTAGATCTAGACCATTGCCATCTCCAACTTTTTGAACTTGAATAAACTTGCTAAAGAAATCTTTAGTTGCTTTAGTAAAGGCAGAATCGTCAGTATTTTCGATTTTTTGGGTAGCTTTTTGTAAATCTTGTGGATTTAATAATGGTAACTTGCTTACATTATTAATTTGAGCAAGAAGACCATTAACTAAAGTACTCATAGCATTAGCTTGACGTCCATCAGCAAGATTATTGTAGTCTGCTTGTACGGCAGCTCTGAGTTTTTCATCTGGAGCTAAAGAGTAAGCCACACGTAGATTCATGAGAATACTATCGAGATTACCATTACGGTTGATTTCTGCTTGTACTTGATGGAGAATTTGTTGCGTAATTACATAGTTAACATGAGCATAAAGTCTTTGTAAATTAGCGTTTTGGTTTTGCTCAGTTTGTTGTTTTACGCTATTTGCAATCGCCGTAGGTAATTGAGCATTAATTTGTTTAGTTAAATCTTGAGTAGATTTTTCTACAGCAGTATTAATTTGATTGTTGAGATTAGTATTAACTTGCTCTAACACTTGAGTAGCAACATTTTTTGCAATCTCAGAAGTAAGCTGAGCTTTGTCTGCTTCACTAAAAGTTGGGTGTTGTAATACGTATTCCGCAATTAAAGTGCCAACATAGGTTTTGAAGCTTTCGCTATTGGTAACTTGGGTAATTAAAGCTTGTACTTGCTCAGTAGTTAAACCCGCTTGGGCTGCATTTGCATTGTTGGTTCTTGCGTTACTTGTTTCACTTGTACCACTAGCATTATTTACGCTATTTGCTCCACTTGCACTCAGAGCATTACTTCTTTGCTCTAAGGTCGTTACACGATTACCTAGAGTTGAAAGTTGACTTTGGATATTGGTATTAAAGTCAGCAATGGTTGCATTGAGGTTCTCAATGGTCACATAGTTATCAAGGATACGGTTTAAGTTAGAAGCATTGAAGTTGGTTGAAGTACTCGAGCTTCCACTTGTTCCCCCAAAGGTACGATCAAAAGTGGTCGGAGTTTGATTAAAACGAGAATCAAACTGTTGTTGTAAGATATTGTACTTAATTTTGAGGATTTCAATATCTTGTTGGGTTGAGTTTTTGAAAGTATTAAAGTCAGCTACTGACACATATTTGGCACTGGTAGCTTCAAGATCTTGAGCGTTAAAGATTGATGGTTCATACATCTTGTACACGGCAAAACCTGAAAGTCCTAAAGCTAAAACTACCATTAATCCTAAAAAACGATATTTTGGCGGTTCGACAAAAATCGGATCATTAGGATTTGGTTGTTGCGTTCTTTTTTCGCTGTGCTTAGAGTTGTTGTGTTCTTGTTCTTGCTGATCATGCATCTCTGCTTGTTCAGAAGCTTTTTGCTCTGAAAGAGGACGTTTTTCTGGATCAGTTGGAAAGTTTGCGTTGTTTTGTGGAATCATAATAAAAATTACCTATAAAAAAATTAAGTAAGAATCTTACCTAACTCTTTTAGAAGGAAAGTTAGATGAAAACTTCTAAAATAAAAAACTTAACCCAGACTATTGTATTCAAGGTTAGGATCAATTCGGATAATCTTTGAGAAATTTTTCTTTCTAAAAAAGAAAATTCCTCTCTTTATAATTTTATCAAAAAAAACCATAAAGCAAAAAAATAACTGCACCAAATTCGGTGCAAATTAACAGAAAACTTCAAAAAATCTGAGATTAGAGTTGAAATAAACCCTAAGAGTAGTTGGGAGGATAAATAATTTTAGTTCATTTCTAAAATCTAGGATTAAATTAAGAGCTGACTAAGGGTAAAAACTATCTAAAGGTAAAACTATCTAAGGCTCAAGTACTTGTTAAGGTAAGAGTTGGCTCAGGGAAGAAGAAAGCTGGTTAAGGGGGAATAGTCTGCTAAGGTGATCTTAGTTGGTTAAAGCTGGTTTAGAGTCAGATTGAAGTGAATCTATAAGGGCAGGGGATGAGGTAAGTTTAGAGCTAAGATCTTGTTCTTAGCTCTAATATAGTTATGTGGTTGAGTTTTTATTGAGATTCAGGAATAAAACGATTAAAAGTATCAACGACTACTTGAGGATCTGTACGATCATTAAAGTAAGTATGGTTTTCATTAAGGCTGGCAATAAGTTGCATTTGTTCTGCACTTAAATTAAAGCCAAAGAGATCTATATTGCTTTGAATCCTACTTGGCGTAACTGATTTAGGGATTACCGCAATATTACGTTGCACTAACCAACGTAGTACTACTTGAGCTACGCTAACTTGATGTTCTTGAGCAATTTGTAAGAGAATCGGGTTACTAAAGAGATCATTTTTACCACGAGCAAAAGAAGACCAAGATTCAGTAACTATTCCTTGTTGTTCATGAAAAGCTATAGCTTGTTCTTGTTGATAAAAAGGATGTAATTCAATTTGATTTACGGCTGGTTTAATTTGATTACCAAGAATGAGGTTTTGTAAAGTTGCAGGATCAAAGTTACTTACACCAATTGCCCGTACATCCCCTTGAGCATATAGATGCTCAAGAGCTCGCCAAGCCCCAAACACATCATTAAATGGGGTATGGAGTAAATACAGATCAAGATAATCTAAGCCAAGATTCTCTAAAGAGCGAGCAAAAGCTTGTGGAGCTTGCTTTTCAGTAGCGACATTCGCCCAAAGTTTGGTGGTAATAAAGAGTTCTTCTCGAGGAATACCACAGTTTTTAATGGCTCTACCTACAGCTTTTTCATTCCCATAAATGGTTGCGGTGTCGATATGACGATAGCCTGCTTCAATAGCGGTAATAATTGCTTTTTCACATTCTCCTGGAGTTTCCATTTTATAAACTCCAAGGCCTACAAGAGGCATTTCTATCCCATTGTTTAATTTTATCTTTTGCATTTTTACTCCGAAAGAAAAAATATTTACCTTGTTATTATAAAGGAAGAACGAAGAAAAATGCGGATTTTTAGTAAGAAATTACCGGAATAACAGTAGGAAACAGGAAGCGTAAATAGGAAAATGAAAATAGGTGCTTAGAGTTGAAGAGGGCTTCTCTCAGGAACTCTGCAGAGAGGAAGAATTAAAAAAGAGGAGGAGAGGTAGAGTTTAGAGTGAGGAAAGCAAAGGTTTGTAGAAAAAAGACGACTTTTTGTAAAAGACGTCTTAATATTACGATTTTATCAAACAAATTACAAAAGGATTGCCTTTTGCAGGCTTTATTATACTATGTTTTTTTGTTTTTTAGCAAACAGGAAAAACTCTCGCTAACTAAAGCGAGAGAAACACGAAACCTTCTTAAAAGGTTCCCAGAATTCTTTATTGTAGGTTAAAGGTAGTAAGAATGTACTGGAACTACTTTACCTAAAGTTAAATTCGGACTTGGTGGGATTTTGTCGCCATTACATGGACCCGGAGCATAGGTAGCACAGATCGAGGCATAGATCTCCACTTGAGGGATAAATTGTAATTGAAGCTTACTATTTTGAGCATAGCTGAGGGTACAGAGTAAGCTTAATCCTAGACTAAAAATACATTTGTGCATAGATTAAAAATCTTTAGTGTTGTTGTTTTTTGTACCCATATATTATAGCGAACAAGGACAAAGAACTACCTAATATCTCTATATCTTGTTTGAGAGGAAAGAAGAATTTTCTTAAATTTAAAGAAGTTAATTGGGGATAAATGAATAGATGTTTACTAAAATACTCGGTTATCCCTTATTAGGACAAACAAATTAGATCTTACGTACATAATTTTGCATTAGATTTTTGTAAGCAAGAGAAAAGTTTTAATTACGAAAAGAGCAATTAGATCTCATTTTTATTTATACGTAATATTTTGCAATGCAAAGAGGTTAGAGGTATTGACCAAGATTTTTAGGATTTACCCTTATAAATTTGTGTAAATTTATGGAAAAGAAATGTACAATTTGCAGAAAAATCTTAGAAAAATTCTAAAAAAGTGTGATCTAGATCACAAATCTACAAAAATCAGTGATAAATTTTATAAAATTTGATTAATATATACTTAGAAAGTTACGGTTTATATCTT
>NZ_NRJF01000004.1 GCF_003585965.1 Psittacicella gerlachiana
TATTTTGGATGTGGTTTGCAGCTTTCTTAGGGATGGGATCTTCATTCTGTGAGTCATCTTTAGCTCAGCTATATAAAACCAAAAATGAAAAAGGTGAATATGTTGGTGGTCCAGCGTTCTATCTCGCTCAAGGCTTAAAAATGCCACGTTTAGGGGTATTATTCTCTATTTTCCTTGCTTTTACTTATGGTATTGCCTTTAATATGATGCAGGCTAACCAAATAGCAGGAACTTTTTATAGTACCTTTAATATGGATCCAACTCATGTAGGTTTAGCGGTAACCATTATCTCTGGCTTAGTGATCTTTGGTTCTTTAAAATTTGCTAATAAAATCTCAGGAATTTTAATTGCTATAGTTGCAGTAATGTATATAGTACTTGGGATTATGGTGTTAGTGGTAAACCACCAACAAATTCTTCCTGCTTTTGCTTTAATCTTTAATAGTGCTTTTAGTCTTGATGCCGGATTTGGTGCTTTAATTGGTGGAGCAGTAATGTACGGGATTAAGCGTGGTCTTTTCTCAAATGCAGCGGGTATGGGGGCTGATCCAAATATTGCGGCTTCGGCTGCGACACGTCACCCTGCAGAGCAAGGAATGACGCAAATGATTGGAGTATTTGTTGATACTTTTATTGTTTGTACCTTTACGGCATTAATTATTTTAACTACAGGTATTTGGACTGGTGAAAACTACGATAATGCAGCTTTAACTTCAGTTTCAATTACTCAAACTTTAGGAGATTGGAGTAAATATGCTTTTGCAGTACTAATTTTCTTTATTGCCTTTACTTCAATTATTAGTCAATTTATTTATGCCTTATCGGGATTAAAATACTTTACACAAAATAAATTTGCTATTTTTGCCTTTACCCTGTTTGTTTTAGTGTGTGTTTACTTAGGCTCAGTAGTTCATGCTGATGTGGTTTGGGATCTTTCAGACCTTTCAATGGGTGGTATGACGCTCTTAAACTTATTTGCTCTTGTAGTTTTATGGAAACAAATTCGTTTAATCGTAAATGACTATCAGCGTCAGCTCTTTAAAGATAAAAAACATCCTTGGTATGATATAGAGTTCAATTCTGACTTATATCCAGAACTACAAGATTCAATCTATCACACTTCAATTTGGTCACGTAAACTAGACGAAGAAGCTGATGATGGAATTCATAAAACTTCAGGATATAAAATCTTTGGTGAAAACGATACTGATAATCACCGCTAAAAAATAAAAAAAGCTTGTTGTATAATCAATCAGATATTAATAAGTTCTCGTAACTTTATAATATTCCGATTGGTTATAGAGCAAGTTTTTTTCTTTTATTTAAATATCATAATCATTTTATCCTTGGTGTTTATATTATTATTCTGGTTTAGCGGATGTATTGATACTTTAAATAAAGCTCTAAAAGCATAAATTTACTTTAACTTTAAAGTAGCTTGCTAAGTTTTTTGAATTTTGTTTAAGTTATTAATGCTTTTATTAGATAATACTCTAAGCATTATTATAGTTAACTATAACGAATACAATTTTTTTAGAAAAAGACTTAAAAAACTAAAAATACTGTGGTAAACTAATTAACAGATTTTGTATTTTAATACACATGGTTTTAATTATTTAGATGCTTGTTAAAAACAAGCAATTTTCTTTTAGATAATAATATTTTTTATAAAGTTCTAGAGTTTAAATTAAGGGAAAGTCAAAATTTTTAGAGCTTTAATATTCCTATTCTATTTTTAACAAGTTTAATTGTATTAAACTTTGGTTACTTATAATCGAGGGGTTATGGATTTTTTACTTAGTATTTATAAATGGCTTTCTGATGGTTTAAACTTTATTTTACCTATCTCTCTAGTTGTAGTAGGTTTTTTCTTCCTTTTTGTAACAAAAGGAGTACAATTTAGCTTATTTAAGGTAGGGATTAAAAATCTTCTATCAGGTGATGCAAATAAATCATTAGACGACACAAATATTTCACCAGTTCAAGCATTTATGACGGGATTAGCTTCTCGTGTGGGAATTGGTAATATTGCTGGGGTTGCTTCTGCAATTGTAATTGGTGGTCCTGGTGCGGTATTTTGGATGTGGTTTGCTGCTCTCTTAGGAATGGCTTCTGCATTTGCTGAGTCTTCATTAGCACAGCTATATAAGACAAAAAATGCTGAAGGTCAATTTGTGGGTGGTCCAGCGTTTTATATTGCTCAAGGCTTAAAATTACCAATTATTGGGGTTGTATTCTCTATTTGTTTAGCATTTACTTATGGTTTTGCATTTAACTCAATTCAAGCAAACCAAATTGCTAACACTTTACATGCAAACTTTGGCGTGGAAACTCACACTACTGGCATTATTGTTACTGCAATTACCGCAATTGTAATTTTTGGTAGTTTAAAAGCGGTATCAAAAGCTTCTTCTGGCATTGTGGTAGTAATGTCTGTGCTTTATATCTTAATTGGGATTGCAGTATTAGTTGTTAATTATCAAAATATTATTCCAGCATTTGAGTCTATTTTTGCAGGTGCATTTGATTTAACATCTGGGGTTGGTGCTTTATTCGGTCATGCGATTGCTTACGGAATTAAACGTGGTTTATTCTCAAATGAAGCTGGTATGGGGTCGGCACCAAATATTGCGGCTACGGCTTCAACCAAGCACCCTGCTGAACAAGGGTTAGTACAAATGATTGGAGTATGTTTTGATACTTTTATTATCTGTACTTTCTCGGCTCTAATTGTGTTAACCACAGGACTTTGGGATAAAAACTTATATGATAATGCAGCCTTAACTTCACAATCTGTAGTGGCATCGTTAGGCAGCTGGTCGAGTATTGCAATGTCGATTATTATCTTCCTCTTTGCTTTCTCGTCAATTATTGGTAACTTTGCGTACGCTTTATCGGGCTTAAAATATTTTACGCAAAATAAATTTGTGCGTTTTTCATTTACAATTGCTGTGTGTGCGGTAGTATACATAGGTAGTGTTTCTTCTCCAACTAGTGTATGGAATGCTGCTGACTTAGCGATGGCAGTAATGACTTTACTAAACTTAGTGGCAATTGTTTTCTTATGGAAACAAGTTAAATTAATTATTGATGACTATAAACGCCAATTACATAAAAAAGCTCAAAATGAAAATTATGAAATTGTCTTTAACTCAGATTTATATCCAGTGTTAAGAGACAAACTTTATCATCAATCTATTTGGTCTCGTAAATTAGATGAAGAGGCTGATGATGGCATTCATAAAACTTCAGGTTATAAGATTTTTGGCACTAACGATACGGAAAACCATCGTTAGTTGCAAACTAGTTGATTATTGATTTGAGTGACCTAGAGATAGGTCACTTTTTATATGGATAAATTTTTTAGAACTTAAATATCAATGAAATTTAAATCCGATTTAAAGTTGAGGAATCTTTTAAGAAGTATTAGTAATTTATTAGTTACTTAGAGTAATTGCTCTTACTAAGCTTTGGATCTGCTCATATAAAAATTAAAAATGCAAAAAACCTAAGAATGATTTTCTTAGGTTTTTTAAGTAAAATTATAGAGAATCACGCCAAGCTTTGAGACCAGCAACTTGAGATTCTTGTAAAAGATTATCTTTTAGAGCTTGTTCAATTAAATGATCATAACTTGTTAAAGTATAGAGAGGGCAATTTGCTTGAGCAAAAGCTTGATTTGCTTTTTCTAAGCCATAAGTAAAAATAGCTACAACACCAAGTACATTAACTCCAGCCTCACGTAATGCTTGCACTGCACCTAAAGAAGAAATACCAGTAGAAATTAAATCTTCGATTACAACAACATTTTGTTGTGGTAAAAGTAAGCCTTCAATTTGATTGGTTTTACCATGCTTTTTCTTACTATCACGAACATAAGTCATAGGTAAATCTAAAAGCTCACTTACCCAAGCTGCATGAGGAATCCCTGCAGTTGCCGTTCCTGCTAGTACTTGCACATTTGGAAAATGTTCTTTAATTAATTGAGCCATGCTTTGAGCAATTAATTTGCGTACTAGTGGATAACTCATAGTTAAACGGTTATCACAATAGATTGGTGAGCGAATTCCTGAAGTCCAAGTAAAGTAGTCTTCAGGCTGAGGACGGAGAGCTACTGCTTGAATGTTTAACAGGTTTTTAGCAATAAGTAGTTTTTGTGCGTATGACATAGGTTTCCTTAGCTTCTAGTTAAAGTTGTGACAAAATTCTTGGTAGGCTTGTACAGGATCTTGGCTTTGAGTAATAGGTCGACCAACCACTATATAGTTAGCTCCTAGTTCTCGCGCTAAAGCAGGGGTTGCTACTCTTTGTTGATCTCCTATGGCATCTTCTTGACGACGAATCCCTGGAGTTACGGCTAAGAACTCATCTCCACATAAATCATGGATAGTTTTTGCTTCATGCACTGAGCAAACCACGCCATCAAGTCCACTTTGTTTTGCCAGTAAGGCATATTTTTGTACACTTTGCTCGAGCGTAAGATTAATTCCTTGCTCAGTTTGCATTTGTTCTTGGCTAGTTGAGGTTAGCTGAGTAATAGCAATAATTTTAGTTTCAGGACTGTTACCATCAAGCATTCCTTGTTTTGCCATAGCGAGCATTTGACTTCCGCCAGCAGCATGTACGGTAAGCAGATCTACTTTAAACTGAGCTAGACCTTTACAAGCTCCATATACAGTGTTTGGAATATCGTGAAGTTTTAAATCTAAAAAAATCTTATGTCCTAAAGCTTTAATACGTGCGAGAATTTGCGGCCCATTTTGTAAGTAGAGTTCCATTCCTACTTTTACAAATAGTTTTTTTCCTTTAAATTTTTCGAGAAAATTCAAAGTTTGTTCCATACTCGCAAAATCGAGAGCAATAATTACTTCTTTCATTCTTAATTTCTCCAAGCACGATCTTTTAGTTCTAAAATATGATTGACTTTAAGTTCATCGAGAATAGTTTCGAGTTGCTCGATAATTTTAGGGCAAACATAAGGATCGGTAAAATTAGCTGTACCTACGGCAACCGCACTTGCCCCTGCGGAAATAAAGTCAATAACATCCCAAGCATCACTAACTCCGCCCATACCAATAATTGGAATTTTTACTGCTTGAGCCACTTGATAAACCATGCGAATGGCAATAGGTTTAATTGCTGGTCCTGATAGTCCACCGGTTTTATTCGCAATAATTGGTTGTCCAGTTTTTGGATCTAACCTCATCCCCACTAAAGTATTAATCATAGTAATCCCATCAGCTCCAGCCTCTTCTACTGCTTTTGCCATGGCTACGATATCAGTTACATTAGGAGAGAGTTTTACATATACTGGTACTTGAGAAACTGCTTTAACTCTACGTACGAGCTCGGCTGCCACTTGAGGATCTGTACCAAATTGAATCCCTCCATGTTTTACATTAGGACAAGAGATGTTTAACTCTAAAGCTTTAACATTTGGAGCTTGACTAATGTGTTGGGCAACATAGACATAGTCTTCAATTTCTGATCCAGCAACATTAGCAATAATTGGTACATCGTAAGCTTCTAAAGCGGGAAGTTTTTCCTCAAGAATAGCATGTACCCCAGGATTTTGTAAGCCAATGGCATTTAACATTCCTGCACTAGTTTCTGCAACACGAGGGGTAGGATTTCCAAATCTAGGTTCTTTAGTTGCAGCCTTAATCATAATAGCTCCTAATTTACTTAGATCGTAAAATTGAGCATATTCAAGACCAAAGGCAAAACAACCTGAAGCTGGCATAATTGGGTTTTTTAGTTCTAAACCTGGTAAATTTATTTTTAATCTTTCACTCATGATCTTTACCTAGAAGTTTATGCAAAAGTTAAATCTTTAGCATTAAAAACCGGACCGTCATAGCATACACGCTTTATTTCTCCTTGTTTATCTTTACAAACGCAAGCATAGCAAGCTCCTATGCCACAAGCCATACGTTCTTCAAGTGAAATATAGCCAGGACAAGTTAACTGTGAAGCTAAAGCTTTGAGCATGGCTAAAGGACCACAAGCAAAATAAGCATGATAGCCTGTAAGTTTTTCGGTAATTTGTGTTACAAATCCTTGGTGACCATAGCTTCCATCAGCTGTACAGATATAGGTAGGACCAAGAGCGTTAAATTCTTGTTCATAAAATACATCTGCTTGAGAATTAAAGCCTAACACATGGATAGTTTTAATCCCTTTAGCTTGAAAGCGTTTAGCAAGCTCATAGAGAGGAGGTACACCTATACCTCCTCCGACAATAAGAGCTGTTTGTCCTGGTGCGAGACATTCTAAATCATATCCTTGTCCTAAAGGTCCAAGAATATCAATTTCACTACCCGCACTAGTTTTAGCTAAAGCTTTAGTTCCTGCTCCCTGAGCTCGATAAATCATTACAAATTCATGCTCATCTTGGTTTATTTCACAAATTGAAATTGGACGACGTAAAACAAATTCATTCCCTGTACCTATACGAATATTTACAAACTGTCCTGGAGTTTGCATTTTTTCCACTAAGGTTGGACTATGCACTCGTAAACGATAAATGTCTTTTGCGATTAACTCTTGAGAAATGATAGTTGCATTCATAAATTATTACTCAATTGGGGTAATAGAAAAAGATCTTGATTCTAAAACTTTTAAAAGTGCATTTGCGGTATCAAGCGAAGTAAGAGCAATGATCCCTTGATCAGCGGCTGCTCGTAAAATCGCAAAAGCATCATCGGTAGCATTTTTATCAGCTGCTGAAGCATTGATAATCATATCCACTTTACCTTGGTAAATGCTATCAATTACCGAGTTTTCTTCTCCGATTTTTCCTACATAGGCTACCTGAAGTCCATTTTCTTTAAAGAAGTTAGCTGTACCTTCGGTAGCAAGGAGGTTATAACCTATAGAGGCAAAGCGACGAGCTAAAGTCAGAGCTTCATCTTTCTCTTGTTCACAAATGGTAAAGAGAACATTTCCTGTGTCTTGTAGTTTCATTCCCGCAGCTACTAACCCTTTGTATAGAGATTTTTCTAAGGTTTGATCAGTTCCCATTACCTCACCGGTAGATTTCATTTCAGGGCCAAGGCGAGTATCAACATCTTTTAATTTTTGGAAACTAAATACTGGAACTTTTGTATAAACACCTTGACGTGGAGTAATAATTCCAGTTTGATAACCTAAAGAAGCTAAACTTTGTCCCATAATCGCTTGCATTGCGAGTTTAGCCATAGGTACATGGGTAATTTTACTTAAGAAAGGTATGGTACGTGAAGCTCGAGGATTTACTTCTAACACATATACTTGACCTTGAGAAATCACATATTGAATGTTAATTAAACCTACAATATTTAGACCTTTAGCAAGAGCTATGGTATAGGTTTTAAGGGTTTCAATTTGCTCTGCCGTGAGGTTTTGTGGTGGGTATACGGCAATTGAATCTCCCGAGTGTACTCCAGCACGTTCGATATGTTCCATAATTCCTGGAATTACCACCGTTTGCCCATCACAAATAGCATCTACTTCTACTTCTTTACCTACAAGATAACGGTCAGTAAGTACCGGATGTTCAGGAGAGGCTTTTACGGCAGTTTGCATATAGTGTCTGAGTTCTTGTTCGTTGTAGACAATTTCCATTGCTCGTCCCCCAAGAACATATGAAGGTCTTACTAATACAGGATAGCCAATTTCTTGAGCATTTTTTACCGCTGTTTCAGTATCGTAAGCTGTTTTTCCTAAAGGTTGAGGAATATTTAACTTCGTTAATAGAGCTTCAAATTTATTGCGGTTTTCGGCATTGTCGATTTCTTCGAGAGAAGTTCCAAGAATTTTTACACCATGTTTAGCTAATTTATCAGCTAAATTGATTGCAGTTTGTCCACCAAACTGTACCACTACGCCTAGAGGTTGTTCCTGATTTACCACTGCCATTACATCTTCTTCAGTTAAAGGCTCAAAGTAGAGTTTATCTGAAATTGAGAAGTCGGTAGATACAGTTTCAGGGTTATTGTTAATAATAATCGCTTCATAACCTGCTTGACGGATAGCTAAAACTGCATGTACGGTTGCATAGTCAAATTCTACCCCTTGACCGATACGAATTGGACCAGAACCTAGAACAAGAATTTTTTCTTTTTCGGTACGTACAGATTCATTTTCAAATTCGTAAGTAGAGTAGAAATAAGGAGTGCTTGAAGCAAATTCACTTGCACAAGTATCAACCATTTTATATACCGGAATGATCTTGTGTTCTTGGCGTAGTTGATAAATTTGCTCAGGGGTAGTTTGCCAACGGTGAGCAATTACCTTATCCGAAAAGCCATAACGCTTAGCGTAAGCGAGAAGTTCAAGATTACCAACATTTGCTTTGAGTTCGTGCTCAAGGTCAATAATATGTTGCATTTTATTTAAAAAGAACATATCAATTTTGGTAAGTTCATGGATTTGGCTTGGGGTAACGCTACGTCTTAAAGCCTCGCCAATAAAGAATAGACGCTCATCTCCAGCTTTTTTAATGCGCTTGAGAATATACTCAAGTTCAAATTCTTCACCATTTGGTAAGCCGAGATGATGTACGCCATATTCTAAAGAGCGTATAGCTTTTAAGAGGCTTTCTTCATAAGTACGCCCTATTGCCATTACCTCACCTGTAGCCTTCATTTGTGTACCTAGAAAACGATCAGCATGTTCAAACTTATCAAAAGGAAAACGAGGAATCTTGGTAACTACATAGTCAAGACTAGGTTCAAAACATGCTTTTGTAGTTTGGGTTACAGGATTAGTGATTTCATCTAAAGTTAAACCTACGGCAATTTTAGCTGCAATTTTGGCAATAGGGTAACCGGTTGCTTTAGAAGCAAGAGCTGAAGAACGACTTACACGAGGGTTTACTTCAATAATATAGTATTTAAAAGAGTGAGGATCGAGAGCTAATTGTACATTACAACCTCCCTCAATTTTTAAAGCACGAATAATTTTTAAAGAAACATCGCGTAAGAGTTGATATTCTTTATCTGTAAGAGTTTGTGAGGGAGCAACAACTATAGAGTCTCCGGTATGAATCCCTACAGGATCTATATTCTCCATGTTACAAACTACGATCGCCGTATCATTAGCATCTCGCATTACTTCATATTCAATCTCCTTAAAGCCTGCAATCGACTTTTCAAGTAAACATTGAGTAACTGGAGAATAGTGTAGACCGGCACTAACAATTTGTTCTAAATCTTTAGCGTTATAACAAATTCCGCCTCCTGTACCTCCCATAGTAAACGCTGGACGGACAATTACCGGATAACCAATTTGTTCAACAAAGGCATAAGCTTGTTCAAGATTATGAATAATGGTAGATTCAGGTACAGGTTCATTGATTTCAAGCATGAGATTACGGAAAAGCTCACGATCTTCTGCTTGTTTAATTGATTCTAATTTTGTTCCTAGGAGTTGGACTTGATATTGCTCGAGGATTCCTGCTTCATGGAGTTGTACTGCCATGTTCAGTCCTACTTGTCCACCTAAGGTTGGTAAAAGAGCATCAGGTCTTTCTTTACGAATAATTTTACTTAAGAACTCTAAAGTTAAAGGCTCAATATAAACCTTATCCGCAATTTCCTGATCGGTCATAATCGTTGCTGGATTAGAGTTAACGAGAATAACCTTATATCCTTCTTCTTTTAAAGATAAGCAAGCTTGGGTTCCTGCATAATCAAATTCAGCTGCTTGCCCAATAATAATTGGACCTGAACCTATAACCAAAATGGTTTTTATATCTTGACGTTTTGGCATTATCTTATCCCTTAGTTATGTTGCTTGTTCTTAGTTACAAATTCAGCCATATTTTGCATAAATTGATCAAAAAGATAATTTGCATCATGTGGACCTGGAGCTGCTTCTGGATGGTATTGCACCGAGAAGGTTAAATATTTTTTATGTCTCACCCCTTCACAAGTATGATCATTTAAGGAAATATGAGTTAGTTCAAGATCTGTGTTACTTAAGGAGTCAATATCTACAGCATAACCATGGTTTTGTGAGGTAATGCTAACTTTATTAGTGAGCAGATTTTTAACGGGATGGTTAGCTCCACGATGCCCAAATTTTAATTTATAGGTTTTAGCTCCAGCGGCTAAGCTAATTAGCTGATGTCCCATACAAATTCCAAAAATCGGCACAAGAGGAATGAGAGCCTTAATTGTTTCTATAGTTTGAGGCACACTAGTAGGATCTCCTGGACCATTAGTGAGCATAATTCCATCTGGATTTTGGCGTAAAACTTCTTCAGCACTTACTGAAAATGGCATGACTACAACATCACAGCCACGAGCCGTTAACTCTCTTAAGATTCCAGATTTCATCCCGAGATCTATAAGCACCACTCTAAAGCCACGTCCGGCTACAGGGTAAGCACTTTTAGTTGATACTTGAGCAATTTGATCTTCAGCTAAAGGGGTATTTTGCATTTGAGCCACTAACTCTGCTGGATCTTGATCTAAGTTAGCAATTACCCCTTTTATTGTCCCAAAAGAACGAATTTTGCGGGTTAAAGCTCGAGTATCTATACCAGCAATACCTGGAATATTTAATTCGCTTAAGATTTGATCTAAGGTTTTATCACTACGAAAATTTGACGGCTGTTGACATAGTTCGCGTACGACCATACCTTTAATTGAAGGGGTAATGGTTTCATAATCATCACGATTAATTCCATAATTTCCAATTAAAGGATAAGTAAAAGTAATAATTTGTCCATTGTATGAAGGATCAGAAAGAGTCTCTTGATAACCGGTAATTCCAGTATTAAAAACTACTTCTCCCATAACTTGAGTGTTAGCTCCAAAAGCGTAGCCTTTAAAAACCGTTCCATCTGCAAGTACGAGTTGACGATTAAATTTATACATTTTTGCCTCAAATTTTATAAAACTGTCGTTGGATCTTGATAAGCAACTTTACCATTAGCTATAGTTAATACCGGAAGAGCGGTGATCTTTTCTCCTCGATAAGGAGTATTTCTTCCTTTAGAAAGAAACTCTTCAGGAGTAATTTCCCAAGATTTTTCAAGATCTATTACTACGAGATCAGCTGGAGAGCCTACTTTGATTTCGCCATATGGTAGGTTAAAGGTTTTAGCGACTTTAGTAGACATAGCTTGGAGAAGAAACTCTAAAGAGATAATCCCCGGTTGCACAAAGTGCGTATATAGCTGAGCAAAAGCAGTTTCACTTCCGACAATGCCAAAAGCAGCTTTGGTCATAGTTAGATCTTTTTCTTCTTGGGCATGAGGAGCATGGTCTGTAGCAATAATATCTATAGTTCCGTCAAGCAGACCTTCGATAAGTGCCTGTTGATCTTCACGTGCTCTTAGTGGTGGATTCATTTTCCACATTCCATTATCTTCTGGAATATCAAACTCATTACTAATTAGGTGATGGGGACAAACTTCACAGGTTACTTTTATTCCAGCTTTTTTAGCTTCACGAACCACACGTACCGATTCTTTAGTTGAGAGATGACATACATGATAATGACAACCTGTAGCTTCAGCTAAGAGAACATCACGAGCAATTTGTACTGATTCACAAACCGAAGGAATCCCAGGTAAACCTAATTCTTTAGCTCTTTGTCCACAGTGCATGCAGCCCCCGAGGATTAAACTATTTTCTTCACAATGAGCAACTATAGGTTTATTGAGCTGAGCTGCAATTTTCATTGATTGATACATCATATTGGCATCTTGAACGCCACGTCCATCGTCAGAAAAAGCAAAAACGTGAGGAGCGAGGGCTTCAAAGTCTGCATAATCTTTACCGAGTTCACCTTTGGTAATTGCGCCATAAGGAAGAGCACGAATAACTGAGTCTTGAGCGATAATATCTAGTTGGAGTTGGAGATTTTCTAAGGTATCAGGCACAGGATTTAAGTTAGGCATAGGCATAGCCGTAGTAAAACCACCACGAGCAGCTGCTCGTGAAGCCTGAGCAATGGTTTCTTTATAACTAAATCCTGGTTCGCGCCAATGTACATGAACATCTATAAAGCCTGGAGCTACTATTTTTCCTTGGAGCTGGTAAACTTTAGTATTTGCAGGTACTTCGAGGTTATTTCCTATAGCTTCGATTTTATCTTGATTAATTAAAATATCGACAAAAGCAAATTGGTCACCTAAAAGAACCTTGCCTCCTTGTAATAAACTTAGCATAGTTGTCTCCTCAACTTATAGTTTGTTCTCGTTAATAATTAATGATAGGATTGCTTGGCGCATAAACATGCCATTACGCATTTGCGGAAAAATTCTTGATTTTGGAGCTTCAACGAGATCTGTGTCTATTTCTACCCCACGATTAACAGGTGCGGGATGTAATATAATCGCTTGCTCTTTAAGGCGTGCATAACGCTCTTTAGTTAAACCGTATTGTTGGTGATAGCTTTGGGCTGCAAAGCTTAATCCTTGTTCATGGCGTTCATGTTGTACTCTGAGCATCATACAAACATCTACTTGCTCAATAATTTGATCAAAGTCGACACTTGCCCCAAGGGTTGGATCAGTATATTCAGGAGGGCAAACAAAAGATACTTGAGCTCCTAAACGGGTTAAGGCATAGTAATTAGAGCGAGCCACGCGCGAGTTCTTAATATCTCCGACAATCGCCACTTTTAAGTTTGTAAAAGTTTTAAATTGCTCGTAAATGGTCATGAGATCTAATAAACATTGAGAAGGATGTTCTCCTGAGCCATCACCACCAGAGACAATAGGAATATTTAAACCTTGGAGTTGTTGGTAGTAAGCATTTTCACCATGACGAATAACCAGCAGATTACAACCGAGCATTTCTAAAGTTTTGCAAGTGTCGTAAAGAGATTCACCTTTATTAACTGAAGAAGTGCTAGTTTCAAAGTTGATAATATTTAGTTTTAAATGTTTTTCTGCGATCTCAAAACTATGTTTGGTACGAGTTGAGTTTTCAAAAAATAAGTTAGCAACGTACAAATCTTCACGTTCTTGAATTCTATCTGTTCCAGCTTTTAAAGCTAGAGCTTGCTTAATTAGAGCAAAAATTTGTTCATCAGTTAAGTCTGACATTTGTACGAGGTTAAACATGAATTTTCCTTATTTTTAGCTACAAAAAAGCACCTTGCAAATTTTGCAAGGTGCGATAAATTATTTATCAACTTTTACTTAATCTAAGTTTAGGAGGCGTCAGCCCTCTAAGCTTATAAAAAACTTATTTGTAGTGACAAGCCAAAGTAGAGATCTACTTTAGCTGAGGGTATAAGTTTATCTATTAAGTTTGTTCCTTGCTGGCCTCTCTGGACCAATTTAAAAGAATACTCTTTTAGATAATAGTGATTTTGTCTTCTCCATCTACTTCTTCGAGATGAAGATTGATAATTTCTTTATGTGAGGTAGGAATATTTTTTCCTACAAAATCCGCTCGTATAGGTAATTCGCGATGTCCACGATCTACCATCACCGCTAATCTTATAGCATCAGGACGTCCCGCATCCATGATTGCATCCATAGCTGAGCGAATGGTTCTCCCTGTATAGAGAACATCATCAACAATAATTACGGTTTTATGATTTAAATCAAGAGTAAACACTTTTTCTTGTTTAGCTTCTTGATGTTTACGATCTATATCGTCACGATAAGGAGTGATATCTAAACCTTCAAGAGGTACTTTTACTCCTTCAAATTTAAGAATTAAATCTTGTAAGCGATGAGCTAAGAACTCTCCTCTACGTTTGATTCCCACTAAAACTAATTGCTCAAGGTTAGGTACTTTTTCGAGAATTTCGTGAGCAATTCTTGTGAGCATACGTTTAATGTCTTGAGGATTGTGTAAAATTCTTTCGGACATAAGATGTTTTTATATTATTTTTCGGGTATTAATTATAGCATAGCTATAATAGATCTTGAAAATTATTTTGGATGGTGTTATTTAAGTTATTGAATATTATAAAGATTTAGAGGAGCGAACTCCTCTAAACTAAACTTTTAAGCATTAATCATAATGCGACTAATACGTCCTTCTTTTTCTTCTTCAGGACGAATGGTCATAACTTCTACCCCACCTGGGATAATTACTAATTGATGTTCAAATTGTGCAGAGTCTTTTTTATCACGTGTTACTGCAGTCCAACCATCTTTTAAAGTACGATCACGGTAGTCACCTGCATTAATCATAGGTTCAATGGTAAATACCATGCCCTCTTCCATTTCCACATCCCAATTATTAGGGTAATGAAGCACTTCAGGAGCTTGATGGAATTCATCTCCTATACCATGTCCAATATAAGAGCGAACAATAGAAAAGCTATGCGGAGCGACAACTTTATGAATTGCATCTCCAATTTCATTAAATTTTGCTCCTGGTTTACATACGCGAATGGCTGCATAGAGAGCTTCTTGCGTCACATCAACTAACTCTTGTGAACGTGGATTAGTAGAGCCTCCTACGACATACATTTTTGAGTTGTCACCGTAAAAACCATCTTTAATTACGGTTAAATCTATGTTAATAATATCCCCATCACGAAGAATTTGTTTTTCGTTTGGGATTCCATGACAAATTACTTCATTAACTGAAGTACAGATTGATTTTGGAAACCCGTGGTAGTTAAGACAAGCTGGAATTACTTTTTGTTCATTAACCATGTAATCGTGAGCTAGTTTATCTAATTCTAAAGTAGATACTCCTGCTTTTACATAAGGTTCTAAGTAATCAAGAGCTTGAGCTGCTAATTTACAAGCTTCACGAATTTTATCAATTTCTTCGGGAGTGTAAATAACAATACCATCTTTTCTTTTTGTACTCATTGTTTATCCCATTAAATTATTGTTGTTGCTTGAGAAAAGTTATTACTAATTGCTCATATTCGCGAATGAGATTTAGAGCTTGCGTAAAATCTTGGTGCGTTTGCTCACGCCAACTATATTCAAAGAAATAACTAAAGCCTTCAATATTGGCAAAGATTTCATATTGTTGTTGGCTCAGAGCTAAAATCGCATAATCAATATAAATATGATTTAACCATTGTTCAGGAGTCATTTGATCCATACCAAAAGGTTCTTTGTATTGACGCTGAGCAATGGTTAATTCGCTAGTATTAAATTGTTCAGACTGGTTTAAAAAGTTTTTGGTTTGGGTTAAATGATCAATTATTTGTTGTTTTAAGTTTGAATGCATAATTATTTTAACCAAGTATGAATATAAGCTAAAGCTTCAACCAATTGATCTGCAGTAATATTTGCAAATTTTGGAGTGCCAGCAAAAGCACTACGTAATTGATTTACTGTGGTTTTATCTGCAAAATCAGGATAGATACTTTTTACTTCTTTGAGACGAGCAATAATATCAGGAGTTATCGTTGATAATTGTAAACTCTCAATTCCTTTGTCTTCAGCTTGTAATTTTTGTAAAGCTTCAACCATTACACTCATAAAAGTATCTAGTTGCATTAAGTAGATATCTAATTGTTTTGCCAATAGATTTCTTTGTTCTAGAGTTTTGTCTTCTAGCAATTTTTCAAAGTATTTTACTTCTAGCATTAAAGACTGTTCTGTAAAATTAGTAAAACTATTAAGATTGAAAATTTGCGTAAAGTAATCACAAAAACCTTGGAGCTTAGCATCACTAATGTTTTTATTTAGTTTAATTGCTGCTAAAGCAGGGGCGATAAAACAGTGTTCAATGTTATTACGGTAGTAATTAAATTCAGGTAAAGCTTGTTTTTTGATTACCAGTTGTTCTGGGGTGATTTTTTCAACATTGTCATTACATACCTTAACTACTCCTGCAATAATTTGTTCACTTGGAGTTTGACAAACAGCATAGCCAGGATTAAATTGGAGATTATGTTTTAAAATATGTTGTAAAAACTCAATATCTTGTTTTAATTGAGTTAAGTTAAGCTTAGCATCACTATTAAAAATGGCAGCTGAAAACAGAGCTTTATCAGAAATAGTTGCATTAGCATTTATTGATACTGCAATATCACGAGCTAAAGCATTTGAGGTTTGCTCAAAACCAGCTTTATTAAAATTATCCTTACTTAAATCTTCTTGCCAGCTAGGCCAGTATTGATTAAAGTAATTTTTTACCGAAAGCGGACGAGCAAAATTTACATGTACTTGTCCTTGGTATTTTAATTTAGATAAATTCTTTAAAACTAAGAGAGCACTTTCTTTATTTTTCTTTTTCCCTTGCAATTCTTGGACATAGGTTTTTGATTCAAAAACCTTGTCATAAGCAATGAAAATAGGTACATAAAACTGGTTTACGTCTTGGTTTTTGAGGTAACCGCTTAACATCATATTAAGCATCCCTGTTTTTGGAGTTAACAGGCGACCTGTACGCGAACGCCCACCTTCAATAAAGAATTCTGTATCCTTGGTATTTTTTATTAACTCTGCAAGATAAGTTTTAAAAATTATTGAGTATAAATAATTATTAAAGCTACGACGTAAGAAGAAAGCTCCGCCTCTACGGAAGATTTTACCTACTGGCCAGAAGTTAAGATTAATACCAGCGGCAATTAATGGAGTTTGCATAGCTCCATATTCATTCATAATATAGCTTAAGAGTAAGTAATCTATATGGGATCTATGTGTAGCAACATAGCTCAGAGCTACTTTGTCTTGAGTATAAAGAGTATCAAGAATATTATCTAAACCACGAATAGTAATCCCTGAATAAAAACGATTCCAGAGGCGTTTAAGTACATAGTCGTATTTTTTTAGAGTACTAAATCTTGGATCAGCAGCAATCTCTTCAATTAAGTTTTGTGCTACTTGTTGTTCTTTGGCAACCGCTTGAGTTTTAGTGACTACATCTTTTTTCTCTTTTTTACTTTTACTTATAGCCTCTTGCACTTGCTGTTGGGAAATTACTGCTTGCATAATTTCTTTTCGTGTCGCTTTAGGAATATTGCTATTACGACGAGCAAGGGTAGCTTGATATTGATAACGTAAATAAGCAGCTAAAGATTTACTCAAAAATGCTAAATCTTTATCAGCAAGGTCGGTTAAAAACTCAACTTGATTGATTTTTTCTGCCGTAGTTTGTACAAGATTAAGATCTTGACAATTAAAACGTGAAATTTCCGAAGAAAGCATTAAATTTGTCAGGTCACGTAAATTATATTGAGCATATAAAGTGAGGTAAGAGAATTTACGTAATTTTAAGAAACTCTTGAGATTTAGCCAAAGTTTACTTAAAGGATTAGCATTAATACTCAGGCTAGGCTTAGTAATAATATTGGTACCCCATTGTGGGTAGACCAAAACTAAAGTTAATTCTTCACCTAAATTATAAAGTTTACGGAGATTTTCTTCGAGTTGAGGATGGCTCGGATTAGACTCTGCAGTAATATAATCGCCCTGATTTAAAAATAAAACTGGAGCATGATTAAATTTATCATAATCATTATGAGTTAAAAGATCTAATTGCCAAGGGAGTTTATGCTTTTCAACCGTAGTAAACAAAGCTTCGAGAGCTAGTTTACTGTCATACGGCAAAACATAAACTACTTTATTTTGCTTTTGGTTAAGATGTGTTGTCACATCTTGATGAACTATATCGCGCAAGCGAGTAAGTTTAAAGAGAAATCGTGACATAAAAATAATAAATCTATCTTAAATAAAGATAAAGAAGCTAACAAGCCAAGAGATCTTGGCTTATTAACTTCCGTGAATAGTGTTATTTATGACGCATCGCTGGGAATAAAATAACGTCACGAATAGAAGGAGAATTTGAGAAAATCATAGCTAAACGGTCAATACCTAACCCTTCTCCAGAAGTTGGAGGTAAGCCTTGTTCTAAAGCTTCAACAAAGTCTTCATCGTAATCCATAGCTTCGTCATCACCAAGATCTTTAGCTTTGAGTTGATCTTGGAAACGTTGAGCTTGATCTTGAGCATCATTTAACTCTGAGTAAGCATTACCAATTTCACGACCGCCAATAAAGAACTCAAAACGATCGGTAAAGAATGGATTTTCATCATTTTTACGAGCTAAAGGAGAAACCTCTAGTGGGTAAGAATAGATGAAAGTTGGTTGGATTAAGTGTTCTTCAGCCACTGCTTCAAAGAGTTCTGAAATGCAACGACCATGACCCCATGATTTTTCGCGATCAATTCCACGTTCTTTTAATAAACGTTCACAAGTAGCTTCATCCATAATTTGCTCTTCAGTAATTTCTGGAGCATATTTACAGATGGCTTCAATCATAGTTAAACGTTCAAATGGACCTTTGAAATTAAATACATGTTCTCCATAAGGAACATCTGTAGTACCAAGAATATCTTTAGCTAGAGTTTCTAATAATTCTTCCGTAAGATTCATGTTATCAAAAACATTAGCATAAGCCCAGTACCATTCAATCATCGTAAACTCAGGGTTATGTCTTACAGATACCCCTTCATTACGGAAGTTACGGTTTAATTCAAATACTTTTTCAAAACCACCAACAACAAGACGTTTTAGATATAACTCTGGAGCAATACGTAAGTACATATCCATATCTAAAGCGTTATGGTGAGTAGTGAATGGACGAGCTGCTGCTCCTCCGACAATGGTATGAAGCATTGGAGTTTCAACTTCTAAAAAGCCACGTGCAGTTAAGAAGTTTCTAATTCCTGAAATTAATTTTGAACGAATTTCAAAAGTGCGACGACTTTCTTCATTCATAATTAAATCTAGGTATCTTTTACGATAACGAATTTCTTGGTCTTCTAAACCATGGAATTTATCTGGGAGAGGGCGTAGAGCTTTAGTTAAAATTTGGAAATAACTTGCTCTAATTGAAAGCTCACCTGTTTTTGTTTTAAAAACTTCACCTTCAATAGCAACTATATCCCCTAAATCGGTATAGTCTTTAAAATATTGATAAACTTCTTCACCTAAAAGGTCTTTTGCTAAATAAGCTTGAATACGACCTTTGCCATCTTGAATGCTAATAAATGCAGCCTTACCCATTAAACGCTTAAACATTACACGACCTGCAATTTTTGCATGGTGTGCTGCTTCTTTTAGCTCTTCGGCTTCAAGGTTATCAAACTTTTGGTGTAACTCACTTGAGTAGTGATCACGTTTAAAGGTATTTGGGAAAGCAACGCCACGTGTTCTTAATTCATCTAATTTTTTAGCACGAGCTTCGAATTCATTAGCAATATCGTTTTGCTGATCTAAGTTTTGATCTGACATAGGATTGGGAAATTCAGTTTAGTTAAAATATAATTAGTATCTCTTGTGGGATCTCCACGCAACTTCTTATTTTACCATAATTTATAAAAAATGGGTCTACTAGTTCACACCCATTTTTAGTTGCGCCTCGATAAATTTATCTAAATCACCGTTAAGCACGGCGGTTGGGTTAGATGATTCAACTCCCGTACGCATATCCTTTATGCGTGAGTCATCTAAAACATAAGAGCGAATCTGTGATCCCCAAGCATTTTCAGATTTATTTTCTTCCACGTTTTGTTGTTCTGCACGACGTTTATCCATCTCAATTTCATATAAGCGAGATTTTAACTGTTTCATACAGATTTCACGGTTTTGATGTTGAGAGCGAGATTGTTGGGATTGAACCACAATTCCTGTTGGAATATGAGTAATTCTTACTGCCGATTCGGTTTTATTAACGTGTTGTCCACCTGCACCTGAAGCACGGTATACATCCATTTTTAAATCTGCAGGATTTATATCTACTTCAAAGCTATCATCAATTTCAGGGTGGACATATACGGAAGCAAAAGAAGTATGACGCTTATTATTAGCATCAAATGGACTTTTACGTACTAAACGATGAACCCCAGTTTCAGTACGTAGGTAACCATAAGCATATTCTCCTTCAACATAAAGAGTACATTGCTTAGTTCCTGCTGTATCTCCTGGTAGACGATCGATTTCGGTTACTTTAAAATTATGACTTTCTGCCCACTTGGTATACATACGAATGAGCATATCTGCCCAATCTTGAGCTTCAGTACCTCCTGATCCCGCATTAAAGTCAATATAACAATTGGCTTTATCATGAGGATTGTTAAACATAACTTTAAATTCTAAATCTTCAATGCTAGTTTGCACTTGGAGGAGGTTTTGATATACCAATTCTTGGTCTTCACCTAGTTCGACAAAGAACTCTTTATTTTCTTCTACTTGTTGTTCTGTTTGTTCAAGCACATGCACTATAGCTTCGAGGCTAGATTTTTCTTTACCTAGTTCAAGAGCATTTTGCGGGTTATCCCAAACTTTAGGATCAGCAAGTAAAAGATTTACCTCTTCGAGGCGTTCTTTTTTGCTGTCGTAGGCAAAGTAGTTTTTAAGACTTGCTATACGTTCTAAAAGATTATCAGCTAAAACGATAATATTAATATTTTCAAGCATAATTATTTAGGGAGAGCAAAAAGGTTTTGAGCATTTTTGGTAGTTTGAGCTGCAAATTGTTCGGGAGTCATTCCATACATTGCACTCACATAATTTACAACATCACGAGTATAAGCGGGTTGGTTTTCTTTACCGCGATGAGGCACAGGAGCAAGATAAGGAGCATCGGTTTCGGTAAGAATACGTTCTACCGGAACTTGACGTAAAATCTCTCTTAATGACTCAGCATTTTTAAAGGTTGCAATACCACCTATGCCAATATGAAAACCTAGAGCTAAAGCTTTTTGGGCAAAAGCTAGATCTTCGGTAAAGCAATGAATAACCCCTTTTCTTACTCCAGACTCTTCAAGCATTTGGAGAGTTAAAGGAGCTATATCGCCTCGAGTATGAATAATCACCGGTAAATCTAATTGCTTAGCTAACTCTAGTTGTTGAGCAAAAATTTGTTTTTGGATTTCTAAATGTTCTTTGGTCCAATAAGAATCTAAGCCGATTTCTCCTACGGCAACGAGGCGAGGATTCTCTTGGAAATGTTTACGCATGCGTTCAAGATCTAGCTCTTCTTCATGAGCATGACTAGGGTGAATCCCAAGAGCAAAGAAAATTTGCTCAAATTTTAAATACTCTTCTTTGATTTGTTCGTACTCTTTTTGTAAACATGAAACATGAATAATTTGTTTTACATTTTTCGCACAAGCTTTTGCAATTACATCAGCAATGTCTTGGTGTTCTTTTTCATAATTAAGATAGTTGAGATGACAGTGCGTATCTATAATATGCATTTTTTATTTTCCTTATCAGATAGTTAGCTATTGATTTTGAGCTTTATTTTTTAGTTGCTCAATATAAAACTCCTCAGGATTGCTAATATTCATTAAACTATAGGTAAACAAGGCAATTAAAGAGCCTATTTTATACGCTATACCTTTTAATGAATTTTCTGAACCTAGTTGCGGAGCAAAATGAGTTAATTGCGTATGTAAAATTAGTAAGCGATCTACAAGATCGTAGAGTTTTTCTACATCATATGCTTCTTGTAAACTTTCTTTAAGGTAGTTAATTACCTTGATGGTCGCTGAGTTCTCATCAAATTTAAAAATTTGTGCTAAGGGATCATGCTCATCAGTTTCATTAAGTAAAAATACCTTACCTATGTAGGTAAGAAGCTGACTTAAAGACTCTAATTGCCAACTAAATACTTCAAGATCATTACAATTAAATGCCTCAACAAAATCTGCGACTTCTAAATTCTGCATTAAAGTTAGAAGTTTTTGGTTTAAGTTTAGATAGTTATGCATAAAATCTTTTTGATGCATTTTAAGCATTAAACTAGGCTGTTTAGGAGCAAGATATTTTAAATACGATCTTTCCGGTTGTGCTATTTCGTAGTAACTTAAAAACTCTTCGATTTGTTCAGGACTAGGTTCGGGAAGATTTAAGACCATACAACGAGAACGTATTGTCGGTAACACTGAATAGCCTGCAGGTAACCCTAATAAAAAGTGGGTGTGAGCAGGAGGCTCTTCTAAAGTTTTTAGAATCGCATTTGCGGAATAAGAATTAAACTTAGAGGCATTGTAAATAGTTACAACATTTTGAGCCGAGGTTACTGGTTCTAATTCAATGCGCTCAATCATGGTACGAATGCTATCAACCGAAATTAGTTTTTCAGGATCTCCTGCTTGTAAATCAAAAAGATCCCCATTAGATTTAAGATTATAAGCTTGACAGGCACGACATTGACCACAAGGCAGACGTTGCTCTGGTCGAGAGTTTTCGCGACAGAGGAGAAACTGACTAAAAAGATTAATTAAGGCCTCTTGCCCAATTTCTCCATTGTAAACCAAGATATAAGCATGGTGAGCTCTTTGAGCATGATAAGAATCAACTAAAAAATCATAGGTTTTTTGTAACCATGGAAAATTACTAAGCATAGGTTTAGAAATTAAGAGAAGCTAAAGCTTTAACAAAAAGCTCTGCTACAGTTTCTTTATTATGTTGGGTATCGAGGATTACTAAGTAACTATCATCCTTACGATAAATTTGCACCGCTTCCAACTCAGCTGCAGTTAGATATTCAGGAGTTTCAAGTTGTTTTGCTTCTTGGATAAAGTTTGCAAGATAAAGATTATACCCCTCTTCGATTTTTTGATAGAAGGCTTTGCCTTTAGCTTCCATATTATCTGCCGAACGTATAGCTGCCGATCTTTGTAATCCTAGTTCATAAGGAATTTTTGCATAAACGATAACATCAATTTTTTGTTGTTGATAAATTTGAGCAACCGTTTCTTTAAAGTAGTTAAGATCAATTTGGGCTGGATGGGCTTGATAAGCAAAAGAAGAAATATAACTACGATCTGAAAAAACAATTTTTTGTTCTTGCAATGCTGGAATTATTTTTTGATGTAATAATTCAGTACGCGAAGCCATAAAGAGAAAAAGTTCAGTTAAAGACTGAAGCTTAAATTCGCTATTTAATAACAAGTTACGAATACTTTCTCCAAAATCTGTAGAGCCTGGTTCACGCACACTAAAAGTATTGGTTAATTTACTTTCGAGCCATTCTTTAATGGTAGTTTTTCCTGAGCCATCTAGACCTTCGAGAACTATGTATTTGCCGAGATATTTTTCTTGAATTATCTGTAAAAGCTTGTCAATTTGAGGAAGGATATTATTTTTCATAGTTAAATTAAAACTATGAATAAAATAATATTTATCCATAGTTCGTAGCTAAAGTAAAACTATGAATAGGTAAGTGTCTATCCATAGTTGTACATTGTAATAAAAAAATAGCAATATAGTTAAAAGATGAGTAAGTTTAACTATGATTATTTACCATAGGTTTTACGATACTCTTGATTAAATTTTTGTACATTTTTTACATGTTCAGCATAAGTACTAGCAAAAGCATGTTTACTTTGTCCAAATACGGCCATAAAGTATAAGTAGTTGGTATTTGCTGGTTGAGCAGCTGCCATGAGGCTAGCTTTAGAAACCATGGCAATTGGCGTAGGAGGAAGACCATTGATAGTATAAGTATTATATGGCGTTGGCGTATTTAAATCATTACGAGTAATATTGCCTTTATACTTATCTCCCATACCGTAAATTACCGTAGGGTCGGCTTGTAATCTCATACCAATTTTTAAGCGGTTATTAAATACTGAAGAAATTAATGTCGCCTCTTGATCATTCCCTTTTTCTTTTTCAATAATTGAAGCAAGAATTAATAATTCATAAGGAGATTTTACTTGGCTGTACTGATTACGTGCTTTCCATGCTTCATGAAGATTTTTTTCAAGCTCTTGATAAGAAAGTTTAAGAGCTGAAGAAAGAGAAGCACGATAGTTAATAATAAAGGTATTTGGTGAAAAGTATCCTTCTAAAGAATTAAAGTTTTTATCACCATCTATAGCTTTAATGCCAAGTTTTTGAGCTATTTGTTGAGGCGTAAGATTTTGTAAATCATTATTTACACTGTTATCTAAGGTATTTAAATAAGAATCCCATTGTTGCCAAGTACGTCCAGGGATAAGACGAATGCTTACTGTAATTCCTTTACCTGAGTTAATAATTTCTAAGGCTTGATGTAAATTTCGTGCCTCTTTTAAATCATAGTAAGAAGTTTTTAAATTATTAAATTCTGGATGTAAGTAGATATAAAACTTTACTCTGAGGCTATTTTCATCTCCGATCAGGCGATTAATGACGCGAGTAAGATTATCTCCACGATAGACCTCAAAAGGGGTTGCATTGTTAATTAAACGAACTTTTCCTAAGTTAATAACATAGTTATAACCTGCATATAGGCATGCCAAGGCTAAAATTAGAAGAGAGAAAAGTCCAAAAATAATTTTTTTCATATTAACGAATGTTTAGTTTTTGTTTAAAAGTATAACAAGTAACAAGGTATAAAAGTAAAGTTACTACGCCTAAAACGAGATAGTATAGATACAGTGGAATTTCTAACGATCGTAAGTTGAGCATGCCAAATCTAAAACTATCAACAATGTAAGTTAAAGGGTTAAAGTAACCGAGTAATTGTAATCCTCGAGGAGCCTCGTTGAGGTCATAAAATATACCTGAAATATACATAAGGGGCGTAATAATAAAAGTCAGAGCAAAGGTTAATTGTTCCCAGCTATTTGAGAGGACGCCATTAATTAGACCTAAAAGGGTAAAGATGATTACTGTTAGGGCATAAATACTCAGCACTACACTCCAATGAGTTATAGGAGTAAAGCCGATAAGTGAAGAACAAAGTAAATAGATGCCAATGCTTACCAAAGTTACGCGAATAAAACTTGCTAAAATAACTCCAAACAAAATCGCATGAATATTTAGAGGAGCAACCTGAAAATCTCTTAAAGTATTCGAGTACTTATGTAACATAATAAAGTATGAACCTTCGTCATAACTAGTATTAATTATGTTCATAATTAAAAACCCGGCGAGAATATAGGTTGCATAAGAATAACCACTAAATTCTCCAAGAATAGAACCAAGAAGAATCCCAAAAACAATTAAGTAGAGAAAGGAGTTGATAATGGGATTAATGAGATTCTCAATCCATTCGCCGAGGTTTCTTGTAACTTCTTGAATAATGATTGCAACTATTGAGTGTAAGTTTATTTGCCGAGGCGTACGTAACTTACTCATTTCTAAATAGTTACTTTGTTTTAATTGTTCTAATTCTCTTAAATGATGTTGACTAAAATGAGAAAATAAATTCATAGAGAATACCAAAGTTTAAAAAATAAAAGCTTAGAGATCGCAATTATTCTTTGTGGTTATCTTCAAAACGCATAAAAATCCTTTCTAAACGATTTTGCGAATTGCGGAGAGATTGGATGGTAATCCCAAGAGAATCAAGATAGTTAAAGCATTTAGAGATACTTATCTCTTTTTTAATAATTAGGTCTAGGGTGGTATTATTATCTCTTAGATCAAACTTCACCCCTTCGAGCTTGAGTTCTTGTCCTTGATAGCCTTGAATATCTAAAGTATATTGTTCATCTTCTTCAGAGGTAATTAGTTCTTTCATGCTGGTATTAACTTTAATTTCCCCTTGCTTAATAATGGCAATATTTTTACAAAGATATTCAGCTTCTTCAAGGTAATGGGTAGTAAGAATAACGGTAATACCAAGGTTGTTAATTTCTTGGAGAAAATCCCACATTTCACGTCTTAAAGCAACGTCTACTCCCGCCGTAGGCTCATCCAAAATTAGTAATTTTGGATTGTGCATTAAGGCTTTAGCAATCATATAACGTCGTGCCATTCCTCCTGAGAGTTCACGGGTCGTGCTTTGAGCTTTATCGAGGAGATTCATTTTATCTAACCAGTATAAACCTCTAATCTTAGCTTCATGGTAAGGAATACCATAGTAACCACCTTGAACTATAAGTCCTTCTAAAAGATTAGAGTTGGTATCATAGATAATCTCTTGAGCAACTACTCCAAGATGATTTTTACATGAAACTAAGTCCTTGTCGAGATCAGCACCAAAGACTTTTACTGTTCCCGAAGTCTTGCCAATAATTGAGCTGACAATGTTAATAGTAGTTGACTTCCCTGCTCCATTATGACCTAATAAAGCAAAGAAATCTCCTTCTTCAATCTTTAAATTAATGTTTTTTAGAGCTTGAAAACCGTTATCGTAAACTTTAGTAAGGTTTTCTATTTCTAGTGCATATTTTGTCATGAAAATTCCGAAAAAAATTTTTAGTTTTAGATGTGATAATTTAAACTTGATTAAAACTTAGTTTAACATTATAACAAAATCGCAAAAGTTTTAGCAAAAACAATATAATAGAGAGTGCTTATCTCTTAATAGTTACGAGATGCATCATTAATCAGAGTAACTTTTTTATAACTAACCTAAGAAAAAAAGATGAGAAATTTTACAAGGTTTTTAAAGCTGACGGCAGTATTGACTACGGTGGTAACTTTAGTTGCTTGTAGTAATACCATGCCTGAATTAACCAATCAACCTGTAGAGATTACGCCAGGAACACAACATATAAGTTTTGCGCAAAATCAACAGGAATTAAAACGCATTCAAGCTCTAGATTTGCGAGGACAAGTAGGGATGATAACGGCAAAGGAGCGTTCATCAACCACCTTTACTTTTCAGTACTTAGTAAATAATGATTATATTATTAGTCTGAATATCCCTTATACTGCACGCGTAGCTAAATTACAGAAGGTAGGTGCAAGATATTATTATAGTGAAGATAATAATACCTATAGCTCTTCAAGTGCTCAAGAGTTTTCTAAAGCTTTATTTGGCTTTAGTGTGCCTTTAGAAGTGCTAAATAAAATTGTCCTAGGTATTCCTTTAGAAACTGGCGATAAATCTACGGCAGTTATTAGCGGTAATGTCATAGTTTCACAAGTGTATAATGGCGATACTTATATTACTTATGGAGATTTTAGATATTTAGATAATAAATATATAGTCCCTTATGCAATAAATATTCGTCGTGGTAC
>NZ_NRJF01000040.1 GCF_003585965.1 Psittacicella gerlachiana
CTCTGAAAGTATCGAGAAAAACCCCATTTTTTCTTGAAAAAGACTTATAACAAATAACCTCGTGAACTAGTCAACTAATTTTTATCTCTCTAGAGTTTTTTTGCTCTTAAAGGCAAATTCACAAGATTTTGTTAAACTTATCTTCAATATGTTAACTTTTGTTAAATTTAACTCGTACCTATTTAATTATAAAACTCAAAGCAAAATTTAGAGGATAAATTTTAGCTAAACTTTAACCCATGAATTCTTCATTAAACATCCTAACGAGAAACTCTTAAGCCTCTTAAAGCTCTTAAAGAATAATAGTTTTATTTTGGAAAACAAAAATCTTATCACTTAAAGCTAGATCTAAAGCTTTAGATAATACGGTTTTTTCTACATCACGTCCCGCTTTCATCATGGCTTCAGCACTATAAGTGTGGTCAACATTAATCACATTTTGCATAATAATAGGACCTTGATCCAGTTCATTATTAATAAAATGAGCGGTAGCCCCAATAATTTTTACTCCACGCTCATAGGCTTGTTGATAAGGTCTTGCCCCAATAAAAGCTGGTAAAAACGAGTGGTGAATATTAATAACACGATTTGGATAGCGTTGCACAAACTCAGGATTTAATACTCGCATGTATTTGGCTAACACAATATAATCTGGAGCAAACTCATCTATTTTTGCAGCTAAAAGCTGATCATGTTCAACACGAGTCAAGTTATGATGACTAATGCAGAAAAACGGAATCCCAAATTTTTCTACTAAAGAACGTAAGGTATCATGATTACCTATTACCGCAGCTATTTCAACATTTAAAGCTCCGTAATAGTTTTTCATTAGAATATCACCTAAACAATGAGCTTCTTTAGTTACAAGAATTACTATACGTTTTTTCTCTTCTCCTACTAAACGGACATTTGCTTTTTCAGGTAAAGCTAATCTTAAATCCTCGAAAAAAGTTTGCTCATTAAAAATTCCTTCAAGTTCAGTACGCATAAAAAAGTGTTTGGTTTCAAAGTCTACAAACTCATTATTATGTAAAATATTTAACTGATGTTTATAACAAATATTAGTAATGGTTGCGATTAAACCTTTAGCATCTGGACAATCGGTTAATAAAACTTTACGTTCTAGCATAAAAATTTTCATCCTTAACAAAGATTGATTTCTTTCTTAAGTAAGTATAAAGGCACAAAAGCACTTTTCCAAATTTTAATTTTCTATCTCGAAGTAATAACTTGAATGATTTTCATTAAAAGCTTACAAAATTTTACCCTGCTTTAGGTATAATAAAGATCAGTCTGAGAAAAAATTAAAGAAAAACTAAAAAAAGAGCCTAACTCTTTTTTATGCAGTTCTCATGTAAAACTTTTACAGTCAACCTACTTTAAAGCTTTCTTTAATTGTTCCAGCAAAGTATTTCTAATTTTCAGGTCAGAAATATCTTTTTTTACTCTGCGTAAAAATTACGCTTAAATTCTAAAAGTAGCAGATAAGGTTTTCTTCTATGACTGAGAATGATAATGTACACAATATAGTAGATAGCAAACTAGAAGAAAGGAAAAAGCTCGTAATTGACACTTTAAAAGATATGCCTGATCTTCTAAGTTTTTATGAACATGGACGCGTACTCACAGGAATTAACCGTCAAGTTCTCTTTGAAGCCGGTGATCTTGCTGACCGTATTTATCTTTTAGTTGATGGTAATATCCAAGTTTACACCAATAATGACGATCATGAATTAGTTTTAAACTATCTCAATGGCGTTAACTTTTTTGGTGAAATGGGGTTTGTAGGTCAAGAATCACGCCGTAGTGCAAGTATTCGTTGTCGTACCGATTGTACCTACATTGAAATGGAATATACCAAATTTAAAGAATTTGTAAAAGAACACCCGACAATTCTCAAAACTCTTTGCGAGCACATGGCACGTCGCTTAAAACATACGACGCAACAAGTATCTTCAATGGCATTTGATGATGTGCATGATCGAGTTATTGAAACTATTTTCCAATTAGGACGAGCTAAAGATGCTATGACCCATAGCAAAGGAATCTTAATTCGCTCTACTCGTCAAGAAATTGCGAATATGCTAGGCTGTTCACGTGAAACGGTAGGAAGAGTGATTAAAGCCTTAGAAGAAAAAGGACTAATTTTCTCCCGTGGAAAAACCATTGTTATTCATTATCCTCGCTCTTATCATGATTTACTTGCGACCAACTTTAGTAAACCGCAAGAAACTACTGAAACGGATATTATTAGAAAGAAAAAACGTATTTCTTTAGGATAAAATCTTTAAAAAATAGTTGCAATAAAATACAACTAATAACTAGATTGAAATCTCTTACTATTTTAAAAAAGCCAAAGCTACTTTTTAAATTCATAGTTAAGTTATTTCAATTTATCCTTCTTTCCGAGTACACTATAAACTTAGTAATAACCTTCAAAAAACAGAAAGCAAATTACAACCACCAAACTGAGTTTGGTGGTTGTTTACCATTAAATACCCATTTATGACCTCAATTACCCATAATTTAACTCTATGGCAAGAACTTTACCAACAAGTCTCTTTCCATACCCCACAAATAAAGCAAGCTATATCTCTTTTTGACCTCCAAGCACCAACTCTTGGGGTTACTAACTTTGAACTTTGGCATCAACTGGGAGAGCTGATACGTAACCAATTTTATCAGCCTCTAACTCCAAAAATTTACGCTAATGAGCGAGAACAATACTTCCAAGCAATTCATAGCTCTAGCTCTGTAATTAGTCGTAATTACTCTTGGCAAAACTTTGCTCTCTACCTCTGCGACCTCTTACTTAGGAAACAAATCCAACCTCAGGCTAATACTTATACAGCACTTACTTTATGGCGTCAAAGTTTTCCTTTTCTTCGCCCCCAAGTAAACTTATTTCCTCAAATTCTCGAGCATAATCAGGGATATAAATTAAGTCGTAGCCTTATCCTCTGTACTTACTTAGCTCCATATCTTTCTCAACTAATTGAGAATCCAACCAAGTATAATCTCTTAGATTTACATCCTTTAGTTGGAAGTATAGATTTTACTTTAGCCTATTATCCTGAGCCTGAAGCTCGAGAAGTGGCTTGGCTTCTTGCCTCTTGCCTACCTACAAGAATTAAACAAGAGCTGCAAGTAAGTTCTCAAGGAACTTTTGCCGAATTTGCTACCAACAAAGAATTAGCCCAAGTCACTTTACTCCAACAAATTCTTAAACTTGCTTCTAACTCATCACAAATAATGAGTATTAGTTTTGCTCAGCAAACTTGGAAGCTCAGCCTTGAGGAGTTAGAATCTGTGCAGACACAAGTACAAGCAAACCTCCAAGCTTACTTTTTAGAAGCTAAACCTCTAGGAGTGATTGAAACTAGCACGGAGTTCTTTTATAGTCGCTATCAACATCAGGGAGTTCTTACCCCACGCCCTGCAACCGAAGTGGTAGTAGAACAAGCGATCGAACAAGGACAAGAGTTAATTTTTGCACAAATAAAAACTTTATTAGAGCAAAAGACTACTTTTAATCTTGTCGATCTCGGAGCTGGATCAGGATGTCTTGGAGCCAGCGTGCTTCAAGGATTATTATTAAAATTTGCGCCTACTCCTTTAACCTTTAAGTTACAAAGTTGTGATCTCAGTGAACAAGCTCTCAAAGTATGTCAAACCAACCTCGAGCAAGTGCTTGGACAAAAAGAAGTTACCCCTGAACAAAAACATAATGATCAATTCTTGAGTTACCTCGAGCGACACCCACAACTTAAGGCAAAGTTTTCTTTTGAAGTTAAACAAAGCGATTGGTTAAGTGCAGTCAAAGCTCCAATTCATCTCTTACTTGCTAATCCTCCTTATATAGAGGTGAATGATCCTTTGCTAGTTTATAGCCAAGATGATCCCTGGTTAGCTCTTGTAGCTTGCGAACAGGGATTAGAACCCTACGCTCAGATTCTTAGCCAAGCTAGTTCTTTACTAGCTCCGCAAGCCCTCATTATTATGGAGCACGGACATGAACAACAAGCAACGCTCCTAGCTCTAACCCAAAAAATTAATGCCCAGTTAACTCATGGTCAGTACTTACTCAAAACTTGTTTTAAGGATTACAACGATCAACCTCGTGGTACTATTTGGCAATGGCTACCCGCTTAAAAATGCTATAATAGAGCAGGAAAATATTTATTTTAACCGATCAAAAATTACATGAAAAAACTATTCACCCGTTTGTTCACCGCACTAGGTATCACCCTAGTACTCAATAGTTGTTCTAACTACTCTGTAGTTAATGTTCCTTATATTTCTAACAACTATCGTTATGTTACTTTACAAGTAAAAGACTATACTTTATATCAAGATCTACGTGATGAACTAGCTCGTCAAGATATTCTTGTGCTCGATGAACATACCTCGAGATCACAATTAGAAACAGTTGTAAAAAATGTGGGTTCAGCGCTTAAAAATGCTAATAAGCAAGTAGCTTCACAAAATATTAGCTATCGCCCGAGTAATTATCAAGCTCAACAACTCAACGATAAAACTACGCTCGAAGCTCAAAACCCGCTCAATATTACCAGCATTGAACAATGCACAGGAGCAAACCTTAACCTCGCATGTATTCGCAACTTTATTCCACATGTAAATATTGACTCTTATAGTCAAAGTAATAAAGTGCTCTCACGTCTTGCCGATGGTTCATCAGGACAAGTACTCTATTCAGGAAATATTATGGGAAGTGTGTATATTCCTACTTTAGGGGATATTCCTCTCCTTGATATCCAATCTGATACTCAATTAAACGATGATGATCAACCTCTAGCTCAAATTAGAGTACAAGCTCAAAGTACACAGCTACTAAAAAAATCTGTAGTTGAATCTATTGTCGGCAAAATAGTTTTTATCTTTGAAGATCAAACCATTCGTGAAATTAATAAGCAGTAATGGCACTACTACAATTTAATTATGAAAGCCTCGCTAAGGATTTAGCACAACAAGGTTATCCTAATTATTTCTTAATCACCGGTTCTGATCTCTTACTGCAAAAGGAAGCTAGCGAACAAGTACAAAAAGTTGTTACTGATACAAATGGCTACTATGCTTGTGAAGAGGTAGAACTCTATACCGATGCAGATAACTTTGACCTTAAAGAACTCCTTCTTGAGGTTAATCAAGTAGGATTATTTGGGGTACGTAAGTTTATTAAAATTATTGTGAATCGTAACCTCACCACAAAAATTCTTGAGGATCTCAAAGCTCTTGCTCAGGCTAATGATAAATTTCATGTTTATGCTTTTATTCTCTTAAACTGGGAAAGAAAAAATGAAAAATCAGCTCTCTATAAAACCTTTAAAGAGCAGACTGATTGTGCCCAAATTATTTGTGAACCTCTCAAAGGCGATAAATATCGAAGCTGGATACGTCGACGTTTACGTAAATATAATTTTGTTTTTGAAGATAATGTAATCAATTTTCTTTTTGAACGCTTTGAAAACAATATGTTTACCTTACAACAGCTCCTTGAACAATTAAAATTAAGAGAAATTAAAGAAATTACCATTGCTCTGATTGAGCAAACTTCACAAGAGTTTTCTGATTATGGAGTTTTTGATTTAATGCCTTATGTAGTCGCAGGTAAGGTGAATAAAGCTTGCCAAGTTCTTGATTACTTGGTATATCAAAAGAAAGAAAGCATTGGTTTAATTATTGGAGCAATCCGTAGAGAACTCTTTAATCTCTATACTTATAGGTTTCGCCATCAAGTTGATAGTGCGGCTGAGTTTATGACCACACCTTTGGTAGCTAATGGTTTTGCTCCAGGAACTGAAGAGCAATTTAGACGCATCTATTGGGATAAAGAAAAACGCAGAATTTATGAAAAATATTTGCGTACTCTAATTACAAGAGATCGTCTTTATCGCCTCTTTATCTACCTCTGTGATATAGATATAGCAAGTAAAACTTGCTTTAATCTCGAGCAAACTCTCGAGCATTTGCGTATCTTTTTTGAAGAATTTTGCTCTCGTAGTCCTTTTAGTCTACGTTCGTGTGAAATTTTTAAAGATAAACTTTTAACTTCAATTTAAGCACAAAAGAAAATCCCCAGAGAAATTTCTCTAGGGATTTTCTTTTGTGTTTGCTTTACTGTAAGTATAAATTAAGTTAATCTCAACATATATGAGAAATAAATCTTTATTAACTATCTTTATTTAACTACAATATTTAAAAGTTTATTCGGCACGTAGATTACTTTAACAATTTGTAAACCTTCAGTAAACTTAACTACGTTTTCATCTGCAAAAGCTAGTTCTTTTACAGCGGCTTCATCAGCTGCACTTGGTACTTCTAAACGAGCACGCAGTTTACCATTTACTTGTACTACAATTAGCTTGGTATCGGTAACCATAGCTTCTTGACTTGCTTCAGGTAATAATTCAAAGTCTAAAACACTTTCTTGACCTAAAAGCTTCCATAAAGCATGCGTAATATGTGGTGTAAATGGATGTAATAGTTTTACTAAAGAGAAAACTGCTTCATGCATTACTGCAAAATCTAAACGCTCATTTAATGGATGTTTAGTTAAAGAGTTCATTAACTCCATTACCGCAGCAATTGCCGTATTATAAGCTTGACGATTATCTACATCTTCACGTACTTTTACAATCGTTTGGTGAACAAGACGACGAATTTCTTTTTGTTCTTTACTTAATTCTTGATGAGTAAAGCTAAAGTCAGTAATTCCTTGCTCTTTAGCTCCTAAAACTACATCATGAGTTAAATTCCAAACACGACGTAAGAAACGACTTGCACCTTCAACCCCTGCTTCTGACCACTCAAAAGTAGCTTCAGTTGGAGCACCAAACATAATGTATAAACGTACAGCATCTGCCCCATAAGTCTCTAACATTTCACGAGGTGAAACCCCATTTAGTTTAGACTTAGACATTTTTGCCATTCCAGCGTAAACTACATCATACTTACCGTCTTTAGTTTTACCACCAAGAATTGCACCTTTTTCGTCACGAATAATCTCTACTTGATCTTGTGGAATCCATACACGTATGCCATTCTCGTCATTATAATACCAAGAATGATTTAGTACCATACCTAGAGGTACATACTTGGTTACCGGCTCATCCATAGTTAAGAAGCCTGCATCACGCAGTAATTTATGGAAGTAACGAATATAGATAAGGTGTAAGCAGGCATGTTCAATTCCCCCCACATAGTTATCTACAGGTAACCAATAATTTGCTTCTTCTTTATTTAAAATGCCACCTTCATAGGTTGGACATGTATAACGTGCATAATACCAAGATGACTCCACAAAGGTATCAAAGGTATCGGTTTCACGAGTTGCAGGTTGCCCTTGGTAAGTAGTTGTTTTCCACTCTTGATTATCTACAAGAGGATTGGTCACTTCTGCCCCTAAGGTTACATTCTCAGGAAGGACAATTGGTAAGTCTTGCTCTTCCACCGGCACTACTGAACCATCTTCTAAGCGTACCATTGGAATTGGACAACCCCAATAACGTTGGCGTGATACCCCCCAGTCACGTAAACGGAAGTTAACTTTAAACTCCCCTTTACCTAGAGCATGAAGTTTTTTACCAATAGCAGCATGAGCTTGCTCAGAAGTTAAACCATCAAACTCTCCTGAGTTATAAAGTTCACCTTTTTCCGTATAAGCACCTTTACTAAAATCCCACTCACTAGCATCTACAGGCTTAATCACTGGTAATAATGGAATATTATATTTGTGAGCTACTTCCCAATCACGCTCATCATGAGCCGGAACAGCCATTACCGCCCCTGTACCATAGTTCATCAGTACATAATTAGCAATATAAACAGGCACTTGAGTACCAGTTAATGGGTGAGTTACTTTAATCCCAAGATCATAAGCTAATTTTTCTACGGTAGATAAATCAGCTTCTGAAGTTTTCATTACCTTACATTGTTCAACAAAAGCATTAACTTGCTCATCTTGAGCCGCTAAAGCTAAAGCTAATGGATGGGTAGCTGCAATCGCAACAAAGGTAACTCCCATAAAAGTATCAGGACGAGTAGTAAATACCTCAAACGAACTTACTTGTTCATCCAGTTGATATTTTCCAGCATCGCTAACGGTAAAAGCAATTTGTAAACCTTCAGAACGTCCAATCCAGTTACGTTGCATTTGACGTACTCTTTCAGGCCATTGATCCATAGTATCTAAACTCGTTAATAACTCTTGAGCATAGTCTGAGATACGTAAGAACCATTGATCTAATTCTTTTTGCACTACTGGAGTATCACAACGCCAACAACGACCATCTACAACTTGCTCATTAGCTAATACGGTTTTATCAACTTCACACCAGTTTACCGCAGATTTTTTACGATAAGCTATCCCCTTTTTAAAGAGTTCAGTAAAGAATTTTTGCTCCCACTTATAGTAATCCGGTTTACATGAAGCCATTTCACGATCCCAGTCATAACTATAACCTAAGCTTTTTACCGTAGCTTTCATTTTTTCAATGTTTTCGTAAGTCCATTTTGCAGGAGCAGTACGGTGAGCAATCGCAGCATTTTCTGCAGGCATCCCAAAAGCATCCCATCCAAATGGATTTAAAACATTTTTCCCTAACATACGTTGATAACGTGCAACAACATCACCAATCGTATAGTTACGAACATGTCCCATGTGTAACTCACCCGATGGATAAGGCCACATTACTAGACTATAAAATTTTTCTTTACTTGGATCCATTTCCACATGGAAAGTATTATTTTCTTCCCAATACTTTTGGGCTGCCGCTTCTACTTCATGCGGCTTGTAAGTATATTCACACATAAAAACCTTTTCCTAATGAGAAACCTACAAATCAAACATAAAATAACTATATTTTATGCACAATAAATTATCATTGCATAAAAGATGAACAATCTGCGATTGTGCATCTTCTAAACAAAGATATTTCTTTATCTAAATTATTAAATTATACTCTAAAATCCCCTAATTTGAAAAGATTATTTCTCCTCACAACTGCTTCGAGATTTTCTAGTATAAAAAATGCAATTTTTTAAGCTAAACTCAGCGTTTCATAGTAATATATAAGAGTAAAATGAGGATAATTTTAATTTTTTATTCTCCCCTCATTTTTCTATAAAAAATTAGAGTCCTTTAAATTAAGAATTGCAATTCTTAATTTAACTTTTTTTCTTTACTTTAAGCAAAATTTTTGTGTATGGACTTTGTAGACTCTGCAAAGTACTTACAAAAAAAGTATATTTAATAATAGGTTACTTACTAATATGAGCTACACTAAAAAAGACATTAGATTTTTAGGAGAAACCTTCTCCTTCCCCGTTAAAGAATCAACTGAACATCGTAATATCTCCGATCGTGCTGCCGAAAGACTAAATACTTATTACAATCTTGTTCTCAAAAACTATTTAAACTCTCTACCAAATTTAAGTGAAAGTGAAAAAAATCAGTACCTTAATGGCTACTACAATGTTCCTGAGGATAAAAAGAATTTCTTTGCCGCTACCATTTCTTATAATGCGGTAAAAGAGTTAGTAATTAGCGAAGATTTGCGTAAAGAGCAACAACAAAAAAATGAACAAGCTCTTGCTCTTTTAACCCAAGAACAAACTAAACTTAATAACACCTTAACTACTCGTAGTAATAAAATCAATGAGTTAGAAGAAAAAGTACGTGAATTAACTGATAAAATTCACACTCTTGATCTAAGCAAGAAAAAACTACAAAGAGATCTTGACACTTCAAATACTCGTTATCAAGATTTAGAGCGTAATTTCCGCTTTACTACAGACAAACTCGACAAGTCTCTTGCTCAAGCTCGTTCTGATTTAGCTGAGGCGAAAAACCTTGCCACCAGCAATGCTAAGGCTGCCGAAGAGAAAGCTGAAAAAGCTCTTGCTACCTTACGTACGAATCTACAAAATCAGCTTGCTCAACAAAAAGAAAAAGCAGATCAAGAATTTGCGAATTTACAAGCTCGCTATGAAAACCAAAGTAAAGCCTTACGTGAAGCTAAAGATGAATTAAATCATACCAATGTTAACCTTAATGACCTAACGCGTCAGTTTGATCATGTAAATCGTCAATACAATGATTTAAATGATACTTACAAGCTACTAAAAGAAAATAAAACTCAAGCTGACTTAGATTTAGTCGCAGCTCAAGCTAAGGTTAAACAACTCGAAACAGCTTTAAAGGAAACTCAAAATCAAAAGCAACAGTTTTCAGATAAACTTGCGCTTGCCGTAGCAGCTCAAGCTCAAGCCGAAAAAGAACTTGCAGATCATGTTTCTCGTAGTAACTATGTTGAATCTACTAAACTCGAAGAGCTAAGAGTACAACTAAGCAAAGAAAGCCAAGCTTTAAATGAGCAGTTACAAGCTAGCCAAGAACAAGTTGAACAACTGTTAAAAGCTAAAGAACAGGTTGAATTAGAACTTGCAAGCGTTCAAAAGAATTTAACTCAAGCTCAAGCTGAAGTTAAACGCCTCGAAGAGCAACTTGATCATGCGAATCAAGAATTAGAAAACCAAGCTTTACTGCTCGAACAAACGACAGCAGAAAAAGATGAGCTTAAAGCACAATTAACAAGTAAAACTCAAGAACTCGAAGAATTACACCAAGAGTTAGTAAGCGAAAAAGCTAATCTTGAACAGTTAAATCTGCTCCACCTCAAAGAACTACAAGATTTAGATTATTTACATCAAAATCAAGAAGAGAAATATCAAGAAGCTCTAGAAAAACTTACACTTACCCAAAACGAGCTTGAGGCGAAAAAAGAGAGCCTACACCAACTACAAACCCAACTTGAAACGCAAGATTATCTAAATCTACAGCAAGTAGAGACTCATCAGCAACAAGTTACTAGTTTACTTTTAAGTAAAGATACTTTAGAAGCAGAAGTTGCTAAGCTTAAAGAACAACTAACTTCTTTAGAAAGTTTGATCCAAGATTACCAAGAGCAACTAGAGAAAAAACAACAAGAAGCTCTGGAAAGTACGAATCAAATTAACCAGTTACTTAAAGCCAAAGAAGAATTAGAATTTGAGTTAGAAGTTGCTCGTGAACAAGAACAAAAACTAGCACAAGACTACCAAGCACTGCAAGGCTTACCTGCAGAGCTCGAACAAGTGCGTACTCAAAATCATGCAAGCCAAGAGCAAGTTACCCAATTACTCAAAGCCAAAGAAGATTTAGAGTTTGAGTTAGAAGTTGCTCGTGAACAAACTCAAAAACTAACGCAAGACTACCAAGCTCTGCAAGGATTACCTGCAGAACTCGAGCAAGCACGTGCCCAAAACCAAGCGATCCAAGAGCAAGTTACCCAATTACTTAAAGCTAAAGAAGACTTAGAATTTGAGTTAGAAGCTGCTCGTGAACAAACTCAAAAACTAACGCAAGACTACCAAGCTCTGCAAGGATTACCGGCTGAGCTCGAGCAAGAGCGTGCCCAAAATCAGGCAAGCCAAGAGCAAGTTACCCAATTACTCAAAGCTAAAGAAAATTTAGAGTTTGAGTTAGAAGCTTCTCGTGAACAAGAGCAAAAACTAACTAAAGACTACCAAGCTCTGCAAGGATTAACCTCAGAACTTGAGCAAGCACGTGACCAAAATCAAGCAAACCAAGAGCAAATTACAAGTTTACTCGAAGCTAAAGATTCGCTTGAAAGTGATTTAAACCAAGTAAAAGCTCAATTAGCTCAAACTTTAGAACAGCTTGAAGCCCAAAGCTCTTTAAATGAAGCATTACACCTCCAACTCGAAGAATTACAACATGAGTTCACCACTCAAGAATGTGAAAATGCGGTAATTAAAGCTCAACTCGAAGCAGATAAATTAGTGCAAACAGAAGAAAAACATCTGTTAATAAGTACGATTAATCAACTTGAATATCAAACTCTAACTTTAGTAGAAAAACTAAATGCCCGTAATGAACAACAAGAGCTAATGCAATTAACTCTTGAGCAAATTCATGAACTAGAAATTAGCTTACTTGCTAAAGATCAAGAGATTGAAGATTACGAACAATATCTCTTTACCCATATTCAACAATTAAATCAACGTAATCAAGAGTTAGTTACCCTAAAAGAGCAACTTGTGACTAAAGCTCAAGCTTATACTCAATTAGAAGCGAAACTAAATGAGCAACAAGGAGTAAAACAAAAACTTGAGCAAGCCTATAAAGCGAATCAAGATTTACAAAGCAAACTCCAAGGACAACAAAAAGAATTAGCACAAATCCGTAAGGAAAAAGAAGAACTTGCTCAAGCTTTAACACAAGTGGAAGCTAAACAAGCGGTACAATTAACGCAAAACCAAGCGCAGCAAGAACAGATTAATCAACTACTTGCGGAAAAAGAGCAACATCTTGAACAAGCAACGAGCGAATTTAAACAAGCTCAAGAAAAAATTAGCTCTTTAGAAGCTAATTTAAGCCAAGAGCAAGCATTAGTTGCAAACACAACTCAAGCTTTAGCAGAAAAAACTCAAGCATGGCAAGATCTCCAAACGCAAGTGGTAGACTTAACTAACCTAATTACGAGCAAGGAGCAAGCTCAAACTCAACTTACTTCTGATTTAGCAAGTAAAAATATAGAGCTAAACCAATCTCAAGAGCGTCTACAAGTTCTAACCAGCGAGAATCTTAAACTCCAAGAAGCCTTAACTCAAGCTCAGCAAGAGTTAACTCAAGAGCAACTCAAGTTAGAACAGACTAAGAAAGAGGTTACACAAAACCAACAAGAGTTAAGCCAACTCCAAGCTGAATTAAAGCAAACTACGCTTAATCTAGTTCAACAAGCAGAAGAACGCCTAGAAAACTTAGCGCAAGAAAAAGATCAGTACTATAACCTAACCATCCAAACTTTAGAACAAGAGCTTGCGCAAGTAAAAGAACAAAATATTATGAAAACAACAGCGGTTACAGATAAAGACTATGACTCATTACTCGCAGAATTTGCTAAATTCCGCCGTGAAAATGACTTTAGTCTCGAAACTTTACGCAGTGAAAAAGCTCATTTACAACAAAAACTTGAACGTAATCAACAAGTACTAATTGATCTAAGAAATCGTTATGAGACGCAAATTAAACAATTAAAAGCCTCTCAAACTTCAAGTTCAACCCCTGTAGCTACTGAGGATAAAGAACAATTACAAGCTCAAATTACAGATCTTAAAGCTCAATTAAGTCAACTCCAATTAATCCAAGCAACCAGTAATGATAAACATTACCAAAACTTAGCTCATGACTTAACTAAAGCTCAAGAAGAAATTGCTTTCTTACAACAAAGTAAAAAGCAATTAGAGGTTGAACTCCACAATCTACGCATTGATCGTGAACAATTAGAAACCCAAGTTGCAGAGTTAAATGAAACTTTAAGTGAACAAAATCAAGCTAATCTTGCAGAGTTTGAAGAATTAAGTGAACATAATGAAGAACTACTTAAACTTCTAAGTCAATTACAAGAGAAAGCTGATGCTGACGAAGAAACAAAAGCTCAGAACGAAGCTAAAGTCCAAAACCTTAAAGTTGTTTTCTCAGATAACCCAGCAGTAGCTAAGCGTCAAGAAAATGTCCTTGAAATTCTTGGACGTGAAAAAGTACGCTTCCAGTCTATGAGCCAAGGCTTAACTGAGTTACAAAAAAGTATGCAACAAAAAACTAAAGAGCAACAACAAAAACTAGGTCTTAATAAAACAAGACATGAGTTAAGCCAATTACAAAAACAATTGGAGAAAATTGTCGCTCAAGCTCAAGAGCTTTCGAAATAATACTAATAGTCCCTCTAAGTTCATCAACTTAGAGGGTATTTTACAGAGAGAAATTATCCAACAATTTTACTCTCTAGTTAGATATAATAAAATTTCTCTTAAATAAAATTAAGTTAATATCATCTCTTTGGTAATAATAGCTCTAGCTAAATTACATTATTTAATCTTAATTTATGTTAAATACACGAATCTATACTTATGCCTTAACTTCTAAATTTGCTCAAATTGCTGGTTTACGTAAGGCGATCAATATAGTTTACTTTCATGGTTTTACTATGCACGACGGTAACTATAATCTTGTCCAAGCTTTACACCAAGCTGGGTTACTTGAAGCTTTTCCTCATACTGTCGAAGAAGAGATTCTTCATAAAAATTATGAACCGCTAGATCCAGTTTGTGCTGAAAAAATTCTTGCTAAACTCCAAACTTTAGCTCCACTTCGAGAACCAGCACCAACGATAGATCCACAAGGTGAGGTCAGCTATGGTAAACTTATTACCGTAAGTTTAGATTTTGGAATCAATAGTACAGACCTTAAAACCTCAATTCAAAATTTTGTTGAACTTTTAGGAGAACGTAAAACCATTTTCTTTGCCTATAGCTATGGTAATCTCTTAGCTCAACTCTTTATCCAACGCCTCAGTTTATTACCTGAAGCTAAAATTAGTGTATTTCATCGTCTGATTGGAGCTTATGGCATTAATGGCAGCTTACTCCCTTATGATCAAAACTACTCGATCTTACCTGAAGTTGCCATGAAAACCGCAATGAACTGGACTAATAGCTCTTTTTATGCGTTTCTCATAAATATGGGTATGGATAAAGAAAAATTAAATTCAGCTCGTCAAAGAATCAAAAATACTAGTGAAGAAGTTATTAAAGCTCAACAACAAATCTTAATTGCTTTAGTTTCAGCTCATGACACCTTCAGAACTTTTTTAGATAATCCATTAATTATGGATAAATGGCGAGCTTTCCAAGCTGCTACTGATGATAAGATTTTTCCAATTGAAAATCTTTTAAAATTCGGGCGTGCCTATAAAATTCCTATTCGCACGGTACGAGGCAGTCATTACATAACAACTACAGAGTTAATTGAGATGCTCTGTGCTTCTACCTGTTATGAAGAAATTTAAAATAACTCTTTTGCGCTCAAATATTACCTTCTATTACGATAATAGTATTACTTTACTTGCAGCCATAGAACAACAAGGAATTACCCCTGAATATGGTTGTCGAACAGGTTTTTGTGGTCATTGTCGTACCGTAGCAGCCAAAGGAAAATGGCATTATGCTGATGTCCCTTTAGCTTTTGTGAGAAATGATCAAATTCTCTTATGCTGTGCTACCGTAGATTCGGATCTTGAGCTAGATATGTAAAAAGTAGTCTTTACTAGAGACTACTTTTTTACATAGAAAAAGCTTTAGTTTCCAGTATAATATTAACAACTCTAATTTTAATTTTATAAAATAGTATGACTGATCTTAACCAATTAAAAAGCCAAATTGCAGACTATTTGGAAGCTAATCCTCATACCCATACCTTAGATTTAGCCAAAATCTTTGCTCAACCTGAAGGAGTAATTATTCAAGCTTTACCTAAAGAATTTGTTAAAGTAATCTCAGGTGAACAAGCATATACTTTACTCGGAGAATTAAGCACTTGGGGCAATCTGACTACCATTGTTGAAAAAGAAGGATTTATTTGGGAAGTAAAAGCTCCTTTCCCTCAAGGTTCTTTTGCTCGTGGTTACTATAATTTAAATATGGGACCTGAAGCTAATCCTGAACTACAACTACAAGGTCATCTTCCTGAAAATCAAATTGCTCATATTGCTTTAATTAGCAAACCTTTCCGAGGTAAAGAAAGTTATGCTTTTGCATTTATTCTTGCTTCAGGAGAAGTAGCATTTAAAATCTATTTAGGACGAGATGCAAACCGTCAACTTTACCCAGAACAAGTAGCTAAGTTCAAGCAACTCTAAAAACTCTATCTCAATAAAAGAGGGTAACACTTTAAGCAAGTTACACTTAAAAATTTAAATAAACTTATCAATAGATAAATAAAGCATCTCGAGAGATTAAACCAAAAAATCTCACAAATTTGACTCTTTAAGAAAGTCAATAACTCTAATTTTAATTTTTGCACGAGAGAAAATTTTATGGCACTAGACCCACAAGAAAAAGTTCGTCGCTTAACCGAACGTTTAAATCCTGAAATCGCAGAATTAAAAGCAAATGTAAAAACCGCAATTATCTCTAGCTATGATAAAGATGGTGTTCCTAATGCTTCTTATTCACCATTTGCGATTTACAACGGCTTTTATTATATTCTGATCTCAGATGTTGCAAAACACGCTGAAAATCTTCGCCAAACAGGTAAAGCTCATATTCTTCTCATCGAAGATGAAGCCCAAGCACGTAATATCTATGCTCGTAAGCGTTTATCTTTCCATGCTCAAGTACAAGCAGTCGAGTCTGAAAGTGCAGAGTTTACTGCAGGTGTCCAAGCTTTAGGTCAACGATTTGGGGAAATTGTGAGTGAATTATCGACCATGAGAGACTTTAATCTTTTCCGTTTAGAACCTCAAGATGGACTATACGTTAAAGGATTTGGTCAAGCATTTAATGTAGGTTCTGATGAATTAGTTGAACCTGTACACATTACTAAAGGTCACCTTTTTGATCAACGTGAAGCGGTAGAGCTTGATAAATAAGTAAAAACCTTAGGTAACTTACCTAAGGTTTTTCTAGTTTTATAAGCTAATAAAAAATCCGGCAATGGCTGCTGAATTTAAATTGGATAAACTTGCGGCTAGTAAAGCATATAAACCAAAACGAGCTAAATCATGTTTACGTTCTGGAGCTAGATAGCCAATACTTCCTAAGTACACCGCAATTGAACCTATATTAGCATATCCACAAAGAGCAAAACTTACCATTACTCCTGTTTTATAGTCGATATCTTTAAAGCCACTAAATACTCCATCTACCATATTGATATATTTACTAAACTCAAAATAACCAACAAATTCATTGGTAATAGTTTTTAAGCCTACCATTTGGGCTGCAAATTCAGTATCTTGCCAAGGCACACCTATTAAGAACATTAAGTATTTTAAGAGCTTAGCTAGAAGCCACTGTAGACTTAAATGATCCCAACCTACTAAATTTCCTGCCCAACCTAAAACTCCATTAATAAGAGCGATGAGCGAGAGAAAAGCAATAAGCATAGCTGCCACATTTAAGCAGATAAACATTCCATCTGTAGCTCCACTAGCTGCAGCCTCTAAAACATTAGCTTGACGTTTATAGCTAATTTTTACATATTCGTCATCGGTACTTTTTTCTGTTTCCGGAATCAAAAGTTTAGCAAAAAGGATTGCTCCTGGTGCGGACATACAAGAAGCAGCAATAATAAAGTTTGCAGGAATCCCTAAACCAACATAGCCACCGACTACTTCTCCAGAAATAGTTGCCATAGCTGCTACCATTACCACAAATAACTCTGAAGTAGTCATCTTATTTAAATAAGGACGAACAGTTAATTCAGGATTACCAATAAAAATTGCCGAAGCTGTAGCTAAAGATTCGGCACGAGTTGTGCCAAGAATTAAGCGTAAAAATCCGCCAATACCTCTAATTAACATTCCCATAATGCCAAGATAATAGAGAACTGCAATTAAAGAAGAAAGATAAATTATCGTTGGGAATACATCGAGAGCAAAAACATAATCAAATTTCTCTTGATTAATTAAAGCTCCAAAAATAAACTCTGAACCTGCTTTAGCAAAACTTAATAATCGCACAAAACCATTTGATACAGCTTCAAGTATGCTCTGTCCTAAAGGTACATAGAGAACAAAGCCCCCAAAAAGCCATTGAATCAGGAGTGCCAACAAAACTGTACGCCAACGTATAGCTTTACGGTGTTTGGAGAAAAGGAAAGCGATAAAGATTAGAATTCCCATTCCCACTAAATTCATAAATGGAAACATATCTACCTTAACTTTTTAAAGAATAATTTTTATAACAAAGCACATAACATCCTAAAGCATTGTATCTTGCCTAAAGTTTATAAAGATTATGAGAGCAACTTGGTCAAGGAAACACCTCACAATACCAATGTTTAGGTTAATCCAAATTGTTTTTATTATACTCAGCCTTATCCAAGGGATTGCATTTTTTTCTTCAAACTGAGACTAAAGCCATATTTTTTCTTTGTAAGATCTAAAATTTTGATTAATTTTTGAGCAAAATTCTAAACTATCCTAAGCATTTAGTTCCAACTTTTGCAGAAGACTCTTCATTAATAGAGGCAGATGAACATAATTTGCTTTCGCTTTTCTTTTCAGCCTCATCACAATCAAAGAAAATTAGACACAAAAAAAATAGGCTCTCGCTATGAGAACCTATTTTTTGTGTTATTTTAAAAAGAGTTTTTAAACTCCGCCACCTAAGCTGAAATAGAATCCAGCAATTGTAGCTGACATTAAGTTAGATAAACATCCACCTAATACTGCATATAAACCTAAACGAGCTACGTCAGCACGACGACTAGGAGCCATAACCCCTAAACCACCGATTAAGATCGCAATCGAAGATAGGTTAGCGAAACCACAAAGAGCAAATGATAAAATTGTTCCTGTGATAGGTTGAATGCCTTGCCATGCAGCAAATGTACCATCAGCACCTTTTACTACATATTTAGATAATTCTAAGTAACCAACGAATTCGTTAGTAATTAACTTAATCCCAATCATACCACCAGCTAAAGAAGAATCTTGCCATGGTACACCGATTAAGAATGCTAAATAACGGAATGGAATTGATACAATCCAAGTTAAGTTTAATTCGCTAAAGTTAAATAAACCACCGAACCAACTTAATATACCATTAATTAAAGCGATGATTGATAAGAATGCTAATAACATCGCAGCTACGTTTAGCACTAAGAACATACCATCAGAAGCACCACGAGCAGCAGCTTCTAAAACGTTAGCAGGAGCATCTTCTTTATCAACTTCCCCATCTTTTACAAAAGCTACAGATTTTTCTGTTTCAGGGATTAAAAGCTTAGCAAATAATAAACCACCCGGTGCAGACATAAATGATGCTGCGATTAAGTAAGGAGCAGGAATACCCATCCCAATATAACCAGCTAGTACTGAACCAGCAACAGAAGCTAGACCACCAACCATTACTGCAAATAACTCAGATTCAGTCATTTTAGCAATATAAGGTTTAACTGTTAAAGGAGCTTCAGTTTGACCAACGAAAATATTCGCTGCTGCTGATAAAGATTCTGTTTCTGAAGTACCTAACAGGAATTTTAATGCACCACCGATACCACGGATGATGATTTTCATAACTCCTAAGTAGTATAAAACAGAAATTAATGATGCTAAGTAAATAATTACTGGTAATGCTTTAAATGCAAATACGAAACCTACATTATTAACATCTGTTAACCAGAAACCTAAAAGGAAATTAACCCCTTCACTTACGTATCCTAATAATTTAACGAAACCTTCTGATACAGCAAATAGAATTTGTTGACCAACAGGTACATAAAGAACAAAACCACCAAATAAGAATTGAATTAATAATGCAACTAATACTGTACGGTAGTTAATGCGTGTTTTATGTTTCGAAAATAAGAAACCAATTGCCAGTAGGACAAAAATTCCTACAAAACTCATAATCAAGCTCATAATTACCTTTTTTCTAAAAATATAACTTCAAGTTAAAGATAACATGAGCAAGTACTTGGAAAGTAAAGCTCGAAAACGACAATACCCCCATGTAACCTTATATCAATGTTACTTTAACTTTTACGTAAAGCTAAACGTAGATTAGAAACTATACCAAGATAAACTTACTCTAGAATTCAAGATTTATAGAGTTATCATTACCTTAAGTAGTTCTAAACAAACTGTAATCTTTAAAATTTCGATAAATTACAGATCATTACTGGGGATATACATTCTTATTAAATCAAATTAGAATTATTATGCTGATCAAAAAAATATAACGAATTATACTACTTATAAATAAGCATAATAAAGCTAATCTCTTTAAAATAAAGGCTGTATACTTG
>NZ_NRJF01000041.1 GCF_003585965.1 Psittacicella gerlachiana
AAGTTCAGAGGACCTTTTTTCTTTGTTTTTATGTAAAAACTTTTACTAGCATGAAATTTTTTAGCAAAAAACTCTCGTGGTCTTTGATCCCAAAATCTTCTCTTTACCTAGCTTCTCCCCTAGGCTTTTCTTTTCGAGAAAAAGTATAAGCTCAAGCCACCACTAACAATACAAATATAGCCTAGTATTGACCAAAAATCAGGAATAAAGTTAAAGAAAATAAAGCCAAATAAACTACTCCAAAGTAAAGAAGAATAGTTATAGACATTCACTTCAACCGCACTGGCATATTTTAAGGCAAAAGAAAAAGCATATTGCGATACTACAGCACTCATACCTGCAGCCAAAAGATAGAGATAAGCTTGTTCTTTACCACTAATTCCTTGCCAACCTTGCCAACATGGATATAGGGTAACAAGAAGCATGAATAAGGCTAAAGAACTTTCTACACTTAAAGGATGCTCGAGATTCTTAGCTTTAGAAACTAGGTGTCTAACTGCAAGATAAGCTAGAGCCCCCGTAAAAGCACAGATTAAGCCAATCCCATAGCCAAAGAGTTGCGGGTTATCAAAGCTTGGTTTAATAATTAAAGCAGCTCCGATTAGACTAATTACCACTACCCCTAGTTGCACTACAGTTATTTTATCGCTTTGACGCCAAAACAAACTGCATAAAATAATAAATACCGTAGTTAACTTAGTCATCATGTCTGCATCAGCAAGACTTAAAACATTTACCGTATACACATAGGTAATAACTCCCATAAAGCCCATCGCACAACGTATGAACATTACACCATAATTCCCTTGCTTAACAAAATACGCAGGGTAACTACTCGAAGCATAATTTTTAGCTTGCTGCTTTTGTCGTAAAGCTCGAATTACGAGTAAAGAAACTACTAAACTTAAAGCTCCACGAGCAAAGACTTTATCATAAATACTTAAATCTAGATCTATAAGCTTGTAAAACAATGCCATTAGGGAACTTGCTAGGACTGACAAGCAGACTAAAATAATCCCTTTTGTTAGATTATGCATAATTAAGATTTTTGTTGCCGACGATACTGTTTAAGATTATAGGCATATAGAATCAAGCCACCTAAGATAATAAACAAATAACCGGTAAGAGAAAGAAAGTCGGGAATAAAGGCAAAAAAGAGCCAGCCAAACAGACTACTCCATAATAATGAAGAATACTGATATACATTTACTTCTACCGCAGGAGCATACTTCATGGCAAAGGAAAAACTATATTGTGCTAATAACGCAAAAATAGTTGCTAAGCCCAAATAACTATAGGCTAAGAGCTTGCCATCCCAACCAGTGAAATAATAATAAGCGGGATAAATTGCAACCACTACCGTAAATAAAGCTAAAGAACTTTCAATGGTCAATGGATGTTCAGGATTCTCATTTTTGGTTAACAAGTAGCGAATAAAAATATAAGACAAAGCTGCCAATGCTGCCTGTAAAATTCCCATCCCATAACTGCCAAGTAAAGGATTAGTAAAACTCGGTTTAATAATTAAAAAAGCACCAATTAAACTCAGGATCACTACTCCAATTTGGATTGCGTTAATTTTATCCACAGGAAAGAGAAAAAAACCAAAAATAATAATAAACACGGTCGCTAGTTTTGTGAGCATATCCGCATCGGCAAGACTCAAAAAATTAACCACATAAATATAAGTAAGAATCCCCAAACATCCGCTGAGACAACGCCCTAACATTAACCAACCATTACCTCTTTGGGCAAAATAAGCTGGAATTAATTGCTGAGCTTTTGCTTGTTGCCGACGCAGTAAATAAATCCAACTATAAGCAATAGTCAAACTTAAAATACCTCGAGCAAACAGCTTTTCATAAATGGAAACTTCAACTGCAATTAACTTATAGCATAAAGCCATAATCGCACTGGCAAAAGCAGAAAAGCAAACGAGAAAGATTCCTTTACTAAGATCTGACATAGAATTAAAAAATATATTAATATATCAAGGTATTATATCATCTCTACTCTATTTTCGTAAGCCAAACTCTTCATGCTAAATTAGGCAGTCACTACCAACTCGACTTTTACTTAGACAATAGTTGCTCAAGTAGTTCTCTTACTTTATGGGCAGCATCTTCTTGAATTTCATAAATGCGACAACCCATGCGTTTGGCAACTTGACGTAAATCCCCAGCAATGGCCGTATGATAAGAACAACCTATGACAATAAAAATGTCATTAGCATCTAAATTTGCTACCCAATCATAAGCTCGTTCATAATTAGGTGCGGGATCTCCATACAACACCGGTTTATTGTAGAGGCTATACGCATACTCAAGTTCGCTATTATCAGGTAAACCTCCATGTAACTCTAACACCTTAGTCGAACCCGCTTTGGTATGTAAGCCATCAATATTCATGGTAATAATCGGAATCTGATATTGAGCAAGAGCAAGATGAGCATCATTAGGTTGAGCTTGATCAATACTCTCTTTTAAAGTAGCAATGGTTTGATTGTACTCTTGCGGATGAGCTTGAGCAAAACTACGATGTAAACGTTCACGGATATCTGGACGTTCCATAAAGGTTGGAATATTCGATTGTTTACTAATTCCAGCCCCTGTAAAGGCAATAATTTTCATAATATTTTTTTGTATAAAACCACAACTAAATTAAGCTTATTTTACTCCTTTTTATAAATAATTTATAGAGGCAAGAAAAAACTCTTAGCTTTAGCTAAAACTTGCTTTGGCTAAAACTTGCTTTGGCTAAAACTTGCTTTGGCTAAAACTTGCTTTGGCTAAGAGTTTTTACAATTTAGATTATGCCTCTACTTTAAACCACGGTAGTATTCACTAATTGGTAAGCTCGCACTTGGAGCATCATGTAATTTATAAGCCGCTTGTAGAGCCCAATTTGGATTACTAATTAAAGCTCGACCAATATAAATTACTTGAGCATGTCCAGCTTGTAATACATATTCAGCTAATTCCGGAGTATCTAAAAGTCCTACTGACCCTACTGGTAAGCCTGCTTGAGCTAACTGAGCTGCTAGTAAAGCTTGGTAACCAGGAAAAATCTTTGGTGGGGTTGGAGTTAAACCACCCGACGAAATATCAAAGAAAACTACGCCATCACGATATGCCCATGATAAGAGTTCTTGAATCTGAGCTAAGCTATTACCTTCAGGCTCAATTTCATTAGCCGAAATACGTAAATGTATATCTATATTCGTATGTTCTTTAATACCAAGAATAATACGACGTATCACTTCATAACGTTTTTCTAAGCTTCCCCCAAAGTCATCATCACGCTGATTAGTAATTGGTGAAATAAACTCACTTAATAAGTAGCCATGAGCTGCATGTAATTCAATAAAATCAAATCCCGCTTGTTCCGCACGTTGCGCAGCTGCCACAAAATCAGCAATTAAAATTTCAATTTGTTCGCTGGTTAAAGCTAAAGGCTCTTTATATTTCGGATCACTCGAAAAAGCCCCTACTGCAGATGGAGCATAAACTTGTTCCCAGCTTGTTCCTTTACGTCCCGCATGTCCAAGTTGAATCCCTATTTTGGTATCGTAGCTATGCAATACGGCAACTAGACCGGCAAGCGAACGAGCTTGTTGATCATTCCATAAGCCAAGATCACGATTGGTAATCCCTCCTTGAGCTTGTACACTTGTAGCCTCTACCACTATCGCCCCTACGCCTCCGGCAGCTCGAGCTACATAATGATCAAAACGACGTTGATCGAGTAAACCTGTACCAGGTTCGCTGGTATACATACACATAGGAGACATAAATACACGATTTTTAAAAGTATTTTTACCAATGGTAATTGGAGACATAAGTAATGATTTAGCCATAACTTTTCCTTTTTATTGTTCTAACTGAAAAAATTTTGACTCTTAAGAGAAGTTTGCTCTTAAACGTCATCACTATTATACAAAACAAAAAAAGAACCAAGGTAAAAAATACCTCAGTTCTACACCTTTTTCTAATAGTTTGTGCTACTAAGTAGATCTAAATTAAAATTATCTTTGCCAGACTCTTTTCTTATTTCCACTTAATTTTTCTATGACTAAAGCAATATACCGAACCTAGTTTTTGATAGGTATGGAATAAAGAATCCATAGTATTTACCTGATAATTACTATGAGCTAGAGTTGGTACAGCCAATCTTACTCTATCAGGCCAAATATCTAAGAAGTTCACAAGATCACTAGCACAACTACCAACTTGATCAAGAATCCCTCTTTGTACTGCTCGAGCAATAGCACTTTTACGGACTAAATAACAGGCTGCCGAGATTGGCTGATACACCGGAGCTTCCACTAATTGTGGTAACTCTGGAGAAGCCATATAGTGCCATGCTGAAAGACTAATAATTTGGGCATTATGTAATTCAAGCGGATAACGCATCTCTGAATCTAAACGCGGATGCAATAAAGTAATCGCATCTATAGGTTCATTTGTTGCTTGCTGTAAAATTCGCGTAATTCTTGCTTGCCAGTCTGCACTAAAAATAATGTCATCTTCACAGATTAAAACAAAGTCGTTTTGATCAATCGCTTCATCATACAGAGCACTTAAAAGAGCTTTACGATGAGCTAAAGCTGCCCCTACTTCTCGTGTCGAAGCTTGACGACGATTACAGAGGATAAACTTATCTTGGGCAAAGTTATCTTGAATTACCTTGTCACTTAATTGATCACCTCTAACTCCATCAATTCTTTGTACTGAAGCTACTAGCGAAGAACTTAATTGTTTATACATTTGCTCCCAACGATAGAACTGAGTATCTAAGTTTAAAACTTTTACTTTTAATTGACTGAGAGTTTGAGTCGTATTACGATTGTCAGTAATAATCCCTACATCTGCAGCCTGTTGTTCTAAACGTGGATAAGCGGCAAACACCGATGAACGCACGAGTTTATCAAGTTCAATGAGATCTTCACGTTCAATTTCTTGAATAGATTTCCCACGATTTTTTGCATTTAATAAATCAAGACGCTTGAGATATTTTGCATAATCACTCGATGGACTAATTTGCACCCCAAGATCAGTATTCCCTTTAGCTTTACTTTGTCCTTGCTTGCGATAACCAAAGATAATAGCTTCATTATTCGCTAACTTACGTTCAACAAAATATTGAGCTCGTTTAATTAGAGTATTACCACCAAAGCTAGGTTTTACTTCACTAATAATTTCCTCTTTACTTGCTCTTACATGTGGATTTAAACCATCATTAAACGCAAAAGTTTGCGTAAAGGTTGGTTTTCCAGTTTGGAGTTCACTTGTAAAGCCAGCAAAGTCATCAGGTTTTACCCTTGAGCTTAAATTATCCTCAAACTTAGCTTGGCTTCCCTTTATGCTTCTTTCAACATCAGGATTAAAGCTCATAGTTTTTACTGGAGCAGTTTTAAACTCTTGAGGTTTAGCTTGCTTGTTCTTAGCTTGAGGTTTTACTTCTTCTTCCTCATTATCGGCAAATAACCCAAACTTCCACCAAGCTCCTTTAGTTTTACGTTGTGGCGCAACTTTTTCAATTGGATTAACTGTTTCTTTCTCTTCTTCCTCTTGATTATAGAAAGAAGTCGTTTCTACTTGATGATAACTGGTATTATCTTCTTCATCATCCAATTCATCAAAAGAAGCATGGAAACCGGTCGTAGTTAATAAACCTTTTTCTTGCTCTTCCGCAAAACTTCCACCTCTACTATTGCGTTGCTCTACTTGTTGCCAATCGGCTTCAGGCATTAAATGATTTGCACCATAACCAGGCTGTAAGGTATGAGCAGGAGGATAGCTTGCTTGATGTTGATAAGTTGAAGCTATTTGAGCTACATACTCATTTTGAGTTAAAGCTAATTGCGAAATACGTTGAGTGACAAAGTTATGCCCTCGACTCCACTGCAAGAGTTCATGAATACTTGGTACTTGATATTGTTGGTTAAATACCTGTACTTTTTCGACTACTTGTTCAATTGGGAGTTTACGTAATGGACTTTGAGCTAAGAAAGCAATACGTTGATTTTTAGCTACTAATTGTAAAAGTTTACCTAGATGCCAATCATCTTCTTGCCAAATAGCCGCACTTTGACGAATTAAGCTTTTACTAATAATCCAAGTCGAAGGAATATTACGGTAACTTAAACTATCATCCCCAAACTGCAAGGCTAGAGTACGTTCTTGTGGAATGGTTACCATCGAATCAAGTAAGATTACATCTTTACGGATTTCTTGGTGATTTTGATAGTATTGTAATACTCGACGGAAGAGATCACGGTTTACCGCTTCAAGTTTTGGTAATCTACGCTCTAAGTATTCTTCAAATAGAGGCATACTTACTTGCGGATAACGATAACCTGTACTTAAGAAGCGAATTCTCGTTGACCAAGGTTCAAGTGCTTGCTGTTGAGCAATTAAATATTGAAACTCTTTATTACTTGCGGATACCGCTCCTCCCGTAGCTCCCTCTAAAGCTTTAATTTTATCAAGATATACCGGATAAGGATCTACTTGTCCTGGAACAAGTAATTGAGCAAAGTAAGAGGTAGTTAAGCCACGTAAAGGACTAAAACGCGTGTAACCGATAAAGTTAAACTCATCCCCACGCAAACCTTGTTCTTCTAAGTATTTTAATAAGCGATGTTGATCACGTTGCGTTACATCATAACCAAAAGCTCGAGCTAAAAGATCACGGTTAATAATTTTTACATTATCTTTAACAGGTTTGAGATAAAGTTTTTCATAATCTAACCAAATACTTAGATGTTCATAAGCAATATCTTCTTCAATTATTGCTCCCTCAACCTTCTTATGCTCGATTGCATGATAAGGAGTTATATGATAGTACTTCGAGAAGTAGAAAAGCAGACGAATCCCCTCTAAAGCTTCGGGTGAAGCATAGTAGAGACGTTGTCCTACCGTAGCTACACGATAGCCATTTTTTTGGGCAATTGCTCGTGCCTTTAATACCGGATCTTCACGACTATCATCACTTGCTAAATCTTTAATTAAGCGATAAGGGAAAGGACCATATTTACGATGTGTGGTCTCAAAAATCTGAGCTAAATAGCTTTCTACTTTGGCTGAAGCGGGAGTAATAAAGTGCTTCATACCAATTTGCTCAGCTAACTCAAGATATTCTTCTGAGGTTAAAGTCGCAAATTTTTCTTCAGCTAATACCTCTTTGGCTTCAATTTCACCTTTCATGAGCTGCATACTTTGTTTTGCCATAAAGGCATTTTTGATCAGCTCACATTGAGCTTGCTTAAGCTCACGCCAAAGTTCTACAGGTACAAAAGCAAATTTATCAAACTCTACATTTGGTTTATTCTTACTTTCTTGTTGTCCTCGTAAGAAATGCTGTAATTGCTCACGTTCAACTAGAGTTAATTGATTGGTTTGATTAAGTAATTTAACAATCGAAGTTCTTGGCGTCCCATCAGCACGCGGAGCTATTTTGGTAATTGCTGTTGGATAAATATACGAAATCGGATAAGGATTCTTTTTAAAACTTGGAATACTGAAAAAACTCTCAGTTGCCGTTTGTGGAAACTCTACGCAATTATTATTCCATACTGGAAGACGAGATTTATTTACCAGCTTAAAGAGAAAGTTATTGCTATAACCATCTAATAACACTAGAGGAACAGTAGATTCAATTCCCGTAATATGCTGGGTTAAAGATTGAGGTTTAGTATGTTGTTCGAGAACCTGCCCTAAATAAGCAGTTCTTGCCATACTATTGTCTACCTCTTTCTCCATATGAGCATGATAACGAGCTTTATCCTTAGCATCTTGCTGTTTTATTAACTCTAATAGAGATAAATTTTCGTTATGTGTAAAGTCTTCAACTTTTAATTCTTGCTCTTTAGTTGCAGTTTTATTTAGTTCTTGACGTTCTTCTTTGCGTTTTAACTTTTCAATCGCCTCTTCAATTTTATTATTTAAATCACGGCTATGTTGTTGAGTAGAGAGCTGACGGCGATTTTTTCGACTTAAACGATTAGTATGCTCACCACTAACTCCAATTGCCGTATTGGCAAAGGAAGAAACTTTAGTTTTTTGTTCGCCACTAGTAACCTTATCAGTTAAAGGAGTACGAAAAGCTGGTTCTGCTTGTCCTTTAGTTAAAAAGTTATTTACTGCCTGAAATAGTTCTGGTGGCAAGTGTTGATGAGTATTCGAAATAAAGATGTAATCATATTCTTTAAGCACCGGATTTGCTAAAATCCGCTTAAATAACTCTTTTACACTAAAGGTAAACTCAAGAATCTCCGGTCCTAAACGGCGATACGAATCTTCAAAGTTTTCATCACGATACTCTAAGTTAAAGTCACGTAATGAAGCTAAAGGTCTTAATACCCAGTTAATATTTTGTGGGGTATTAACTAAAAAGTTCTTTAAGGTATTATTTTGTTTAATTTCATAGAAACTTACATAATAAGCTGGACGCTTATTATAAATAAATACCTGTTGCGAATAGTTTAGTAATGGGCGATTAAAAGATAAAACCGCTGGGTTAATTTTTGCCACTAACGGGAAAGTTGGCGACAATACATGAAGCATATCCCAACTAAGCAGAGTTTTTAGTTTTGCCCAAACTTGATTAAAGTGATCATTACCATTAAAGCGATCATTAAAAATCTCGCCTCTTGTAGCTTTATGCTCTTTAGCAAAACGTAAAGCTTTTTGTACGTTAAATACTTGTTGATCTTGAGTAAAACTTGCAAACTCTTGGGTTGCAACTCCTGCCGGAGCTACTAACTGATCTAATTCACGTAAATTTAGAATATACCCCGTCGCACCACGTCCTCTTGGTTTACCTTCTTCTAACTTTCCAGTTAAAAGTATAAAGTTTAAACCAAAATTATGTGGCTCTTGTTGGAGTTTTTCTTCCCATTCTTTCTGTAGTTCTACAGTATAAGGCAGAACTTTTTCTAGTTTACGTCCTTTAAAGTTAAACATGAGCTGATCTTGAGTCTTAAAACCTAACTCTTGCTCAACATAATCTACAGGCATAAAACTCAGGCTATCTTTTTGGAAATAACCGAGACTAAAGATACCATAGGTTAGTTTTTGCTTTCTTGCATAAGCAATGGCAGCGTCAACTTTAGGTTTCCAGTCATTAGCTAAGCTTACCGTAGGCTCGATTATGGTCGCATAATCATAAATTTGTCCTTGCCCATAAGCTAGCATTTGTAAGTTTAGCTGCATAATCCGGTATAAACCATCAAGAGCACTAATAGTTTTCGCTCGCTCATTTGGCACCTGCTGTTCTAAGTAATCTTCTAACTCTTTACGTACACTTGTCGATAACAGATTTAAAACTGCTGGGTGGACGGTCGCATTACGGTCAAACTTATCAAAACCAAAAATCTGATTAAGAATATTTAATCCCATTTTTGGCGTGGTCAGGATAAGTTGGAACACAGGAAGCTTACGTAAATCAACTACTTGAATACGGTATAAATCAGGATTTGATAATACCGGAATGGGCGTTGAAGCATCAGCTAAATATAAAGAAAAGTTTTTTCTTAAAGAGTCAACATTAAAAATTTCTGCTGGGCTTTTACCTAAAAGCGAATCAAACTCTTTTGAAGTCATATGCGCTTCTTGATCAGGAGGAGCATAGGCAAGTTCGCTTAAATCCTGATGCGGATTTAAACGAGTATAACGTTCTTTAGTATCTAAACGCTTTTGAGCATTAATTAGAAAAGAGATTATTTGCGAAAAGCCAACAAAACTTAATTGAAGACTTTGATTTAAGTATGGATATTCCATAATTATTCTTAGCAATTAAATTATTTGTATCACAAACCTAATCTTAGATCGGAAAATCTCGCAACCTTCCTTGCTTGAGATCATTCCTTACCTTAAGATCAAGTAAATCTTGATTACTTTTACAACTAACTTTAAGTTGAGAGTTATAAGTAACAAAAAAATTAGTACTTTTGGCATTCATGCCGGTTCGATCTTAAATAAGAACAAGCCTTATTATTGATCATTAGTAAAAATTGTTAAATATAAATTAGCACTTATTTACATTATAAGTTATAACTGCAGTAAGCGTAATAAAAGTATCTTTTATTTGACAAAATTTATTATCGTTTATCTTAACTTTAAAGCAAAAAGTTCTATTTTCTCGCCACTTTAAGCTAGCTATGAGCACAGTTTTTTTGTGACTTTTGGACAATAGTGTAACAATTTACTCAAGTTTTTCCATAAATTAAGCACAGGCTAAGGTACTTAGTCTGTGCTTAATTTTCTTCAGGATTTTCCATAAACTCAGGAATTTGATAGTCACATTTAAAGTCAGGTTCAACTTTGAACTCTAACCATTGTCCACTCCGAGGATGATAAAACCCGAGATGCCCTGCATGCAGGCATAAACGAAAGTAAGGTAAAGCTTTATAATCTTGATCATAAAATTTATCGCCAACAATGGCATGTCCAAGGCTTTGCATATGCACTCTTAGTTGGTGAGATCTACCTGTATGCGGAGTTAACTGCACTAAAGTAAAATCTTGCTTAAAATTTCGCTCTAAAACTTTACATTCGGTTAAAGAAAACTTTCCTGTTTCGGTATAGTCTATACGTTGACGAGGACGTAAAGGCCAATCACAACCTAAAGGTCGCTCAATAAACTGATGATCCTTTGCGACAATTCCTCTAACTACAGCATAATAGGTTTTACTCGTTTGCCGTTCACGAAATTGTTTCTTTAATTCGGCATCTGCTAATTTAGATACCGCAAGCACTAAAATTCCTGAGGTCGCCATATCCAAACGATGTACAGCTTCGACAAACTCATAATTTTGAGCAATGCGGGTCACCACACTATCTTGCAATCGCTGATCCACCCCCGGCACTGAAAGCAAGCCATAAGGTTTATTTACCACCACTATATCCTCATCGGCAAATAATATTTCCAAAGGGACATGAGCGGTATTATACTCTTGTAAACTCATATTTCTCTAAAACCTTGTATAATATAGGGAGGAAAAACTCACGCTGAGTTTACCACAAAATTTTTCTTATTATATCACTGCCAGTTATAAAATAAGGCACTAACATTTTATGAACTTTTGGTATAAACCTAAAATGACTTTTTTGGCAGCTTGCTTATGGCCTCTAAGCATCCTGTATAAAAAACTTGCATATCGTAAGTATCAAAAAGATTTAAAATCTCTAAGTAAACCTGACTCTCCAGCTCAAAAGCTCCAAGTTCCGGTGATCGTAGTGGGAAACATTACTGTTGGTGGAACCGGGAAAACCCCCATGGTGAGATTTCTTTTTCGCTACCTGCATGTTATGGGCTTTAAAATCGGAGTAATTAGCCGTGGCTATGGTGGCAAGTATAAAGGTGTACATCATGTGCAAGCTCAAGATACTGCCGAACTGGTTGGCGACGAAATTGCAATGCAATATGCTTATTGCCAACGTCAGGGACTAAACGATATAGAATTTGTTGTCGCTCGTGAAAGGATTCAAGCAGCCCTAAAAGCTCAAGAACTAGGCTGTAACTTTATTATCTCTGATGATGGCTTACAGCACTATTGTTTACCTCGACACCTTGAAATCGCCGTGGTTGGTCCTCAAGGATTAGGAAATAAACTCTTTATCCCCGCTGGTCCTTTAAGAGAAGCTCCACAACGCTTACGCAAAGTAGACTTTGTTATTAATAATTCTAAAGATCCTAATTTTGGGGGTTATAGTATGAACTACCATTACTTAGGCTTCTTACCGGTAAAAAGCATAGATTCATCTTATACCATTGCTCAAAACCTAGAGCAAATTCTCGAAGCTTGGCGTAGCTTTCTTCAAGTCCATGCTCCTCAAAGTTTAGTTATGTGGCAAGAATACCTCAAACGTCATCCCGCATTTTTAAGTAGTTTAGCTACCCGTTATTTTGGTTATACTCAAGATACACGACAAGAATACTTAACTGCCGAATTTAATCGACCTGAACAAGTTCTAGCCCTAGAAAGCTCTGAGGACAATAACTCAGCTCCGCTTGAAAGTTATAACCAAATTACCGAAAAAACTACCGAACAAACTGCAGTAAGTGTAAATAAAAATCTTGATGAAACTAAACTTGATCCTGATGATCCGCTGTTATTATCAAAAATTGAAGAGCATATTCACTTGCACTCTCTAGAACAGTTGCAACATATGGCACAAAAATTAGAGGTGCAAAAACAAGAACATCAAAGTTTTGCCCAGCTTCGTCATAAAATTGCCGAAAAACTTACCAAAGTTGAGCCTCAGGACAAAGAAAACTCTGAATCCTCTTCTTCACCAACAAACTATGAGCAAGAATTAGAAAATTTAACTTCTAACCTACAAGAAGAGGGAGAAAACACTAAGCAACAAGAAACTGAGTTTAATCTTTGCTCTGATCCAGTTAATTCGGTATTTAACCCTAGCGATCAATTTTATGCTAATGCTAGCGTTAAAAACCAAGAACTCGTGCAACGAGAACTCGGAGACCTAGTTAAACAAGCTCGTCATACTCCAGAGCAAACTAAAGTTAGCCCACAACAAGCTAAAGCTTTAGAGAAAATGCAATTATCTTTAACTTCACATAAACCAAGTAACTTTAACACAGTTGAAGACTTCTTAGAATATATAGATAAGCAACTTGATCCTGGAGTACTTTCGTATAAATATCTCTTAGCTAAATCTCGTTCGTTAATTTCTCCGGAACACGTGTTAGTAGAGGCAATGCAAGCGGTATTTCCGAGAGTCAATGCTCTTTGTGCTATAGGTTATCCTCAAGGCTTTAAACAAACTCTTACCGATCTCGGGTTTACGATAGAAAATCTCTTTGCTTTCCCCGATCATCATACTTTTAAGCAAGAAGATCTAGATAAAATTTTTAATGAACATCCGCAACTAAGAGACATGCCTCTCCTAGTTACCGAAAAAGATGCTATTAAATTAAAAAATCTAACTCTTCCTCCGCTCACTTTCTTCCTTGAACGTGAAGGTTATTTTGCTGAACACTCAAGATGGTTAGAAAGCTTAAAAAATCGTTTAATTAGTATCTATACTAGTGGAGTAGATAAATCATGAATAAATTAGAAGGATTAGTTTGTCCTCTTACCAAACAACCTTTATATCATCTTGACGAAAATCATGTTGCTACTGCTGATAAAAGCCATATTTATCTAATTGAAGATGGAATCTTTCGTCTTAAAGCAAGTCAACATCATTACCGCATTGTTATTCCCTCACGTCTAGCTTCAACTAGGTTACCAAATAAACCTTTACAAGCTATTGATGACTGGAATCTCATTAATACAGTAGTCTACTCAGCCTTACAAACAGGCTTAGATGTAATTGTCGCAACAGATTCACCATTAATCGAAGAATCTCTAGAACAATTTGCTCAAGAGCAACAACTGGCAGATCGCATTACCGTAGTTCAAACAGATCCTGAACTCGAAAATGGTACTGAACGTATTGCTCAAGCTCTCGATAAACTCGAACTCAGTGATGATGAAATTATCGTTAATGTCCAAGGAGATGAGCCTTTCTTTAATCCTGAAATCTTAAATGATCTTGTCTCTCACTTTGTGGAAGTAGAAGCTAAGGATCCACAAATTAAAATGGCGACTATTGGGCAGTTAGCTCATGAAGAAGAAATCACTTCTCCTAATGCGGTTAAAGTAGTTACCGATAAATATGGACGTGCTTTATACTTCTCACGCAATCCAATCCCTTATCCTCGTTCTTTAGCTCAAGAGCAGATTAAATATATTAAACATGCGGGAGTCTATGTATATCGAGCGAAATTTATTCGTGAGTATAAAGCCTTACCTATGACTCCACTAGCTACTGCAGAGTCTTTAGAACAATTAAAAGTTCTTGAGCATGGTTATAAAATTGCTCTCATGATGATTCAAGGCAGAGGTTTTATTGGTGTAGATACGGCAGAAGACTTAGCTTTAGCCCAAAAAATTAAACAAGACTACTGGCAACAAGCTCCAGCTAACTCTTCTCCACAAAATCCAGATCAAACTTCTTATCGTCAATTTCTCACTTCCTTTGGGCAAAAATATTTGCCATAAAAAAAAGAGCTGCGTGGCTCTTTTTTTATGCAGTTAAATCAATTACTTGCTGACAATAATAATCAATTAATCCTCGTTCATGACTAACTAATAATAAAGCACAATCTAAATCCTTAATCGCTTGCACAAGATAATCAAGAATTTGTCTTTGGGTAAGTGGATCTAAACGACTAGTGATCTCATCAGCAAAAATTACCTTAGGCTCAAATAAGAGTACTCTTAAAATCGCTAATCTTTGTAACTCTCCTCCCGAAACTTGATCAGCTTTACGCTCCAACAAGGCTGGATTTAGTTGTAATTTTTCCATTAATTGCGGTACGAGTTGCGGATTAAGCTGATGTTTTTTTATTACATCTTGTAACAGAGTACGTAAAGTAACATGGGTCGCAAAAGAGGTTAAAGGATCTTGATAGAGCTTTAACACTTGGGGTCTCCCTTTAGCAGAAGCTAAATGCCAAGTTATCTTTCCTGCACTAGGTTTTAATAACCCACAAACAGCTTCGCCAATCGTTGACTTCCCTACTCCTGATGGTCCATATAAACCTACCACTTGCCCTGGATACAACTTAAAACTTAAATCCTTGACAATTTCTCGTTTCCCTCGATGTAAGGTTAAGTGTTCAATTTCAACATGAGGTTGCACTGCTTGAGACCTAGCTTTTGCTCCTGCTGCCCACTGACTAGCCTCAATTATTGCTTGCGTATAAGGATGTTGCGGAGCAGACAATACTTGGGGAGCTAATCCTTGTTCACAAAGCTTTCCTTGAGCAAGCACCATAATTTTTCCACCTAATTGTTTAGCAACTTCAAGATCATGAGTAATGGTAAGAATTGCTACTCCCGCCTCTTGTTGAGCTTTAAGTAGATCTATTACTTGCTGACGACTATATTCATCTAATCCTTTGGTAGGTTCATCAGCAATCAACAATTGTCCCTCTAAACAGGTAGCAGCTGCAAACGCAGCTCTTTGTGCCATCCCTCCCGAAATTTGATGCGGATAAAAATTCACAAATTTACCTAAACCTAAGCCTTGTAACTTCTTGAGCATTAACTGCCAAGCTTGAGCTTTAGGTTTTTGGGCAACATATCTAAAACCCTCAGCTACTTGCTTACCAAGAGGCATGGTTGGATCTAAGGCTTCTCTTGGTTCTTGTGGTAACATTAACCACTGACGTCCCCATAACTCTTGCCTTTGTTTACTGCTAAGTTCTTGTCCTTGAAACTTAATCTGTCCCTGTACCAATAAATCTGGAGGCAAATCTGCCATTAAAGCCTGAGCAAGAAGACTTTTTCCTGAACCTGTTTGCCCTAATAAAGTTAGAGCCTGCCCTGCTTCCAGCGTAAAATTTATAGGCTCAACGATGCAACTCCCATCTCGGAGATACACTCCAACTTCATGTAATTCAATTAATCCTGCTGCCTTAGACATTATTCGCTCCTCTTGCCATTAGAAGTAAACTTAAAACTAAAAGCACTACTGCTCCTACCGGAAGGAAAAAGATCTCAGGAGCAAGATAGTAATAAGGGAATAACTCAGTCATCATTAGACCTAACTCCGGAGTAGGCGGGCGTAAGCCTACTTGGCAAAAACCTAAGGTAGCTAAAGCTAACACTGCATTCCCTGCTCCTAGGCTTGCCATGGTTAATATATTTGGTAACAAAGTTGGTAAAACATGACGACGGCAACAATAAACTAAGCCCATCCCTTGGAGACGTGAGTTTTGCATAGCTCCACTTTGTACAAGAATTAAAGCTTGAGCTCGAATTAAACGATAAAACTCTACCCACATTACCAAAGAAATACCAAGATATAAACTCCAATAGCTCCCCGGAGCAAGAGCAGCAAAGAGAAGAATTAAAAGTAATCCAGGTAAAGCTTGTACTAAATTAGCAAGGGCATTAAAGAATAGTTCCCAATAGCTTCCAAAAAAAGCTGCCAAAAATCCAGCCAATAAACCAGCAGCTAAAGCGATAAACACACAGCCAAGAATTAACCCTAAACTTAAACGTAAAGCCATGGCAAGACGAGTAAACATATCTCGTCCTAAATGATCAGTACCAAGCCAGTGTTCAGGAGAAAAGCTTACTAGAGCTTGAGCAAGATTTTGTTGAATAGGAGATTGGCTCGTAAACCAAGGAGTAGCATAGGCATAAATAATTAAACCAAGGAAAATAAAAATTCCTAGCAAGCGTAAGGGAGAGAAAAAGCTCGTGTGCTGATTCTTAACCTTTTGCATAATCTCGAGCTGGCTATAATCATAGGTGTTATGTTTAAACATTTACAGCCTCCTTAACCTTACGTCCACGAGGATCGAGATAATTATTGAGCAGATCTACAAGGAGATTTAAAATAACGAACATTATCCCCATTAAAAGAGCAGTCCCTTGAATCATCGGTACATCACGAGCCATGACAGCATGGACAATAGCATGCCCAATCCCTGGCCAAGCAAAGAGACTTTCTACCACTACTATACCCTCGATTAAATAAACTAATTGTACTGAGTAAAAACTTAATACCGGCACGGCAAGGTTACGTAAACCATGATGAGAGAAATTGCGCCAAGGAGTTAAACCTTTTAAGCGCCCAAAGTGATAATAGGAACTTTGTTTGACTTGGAGAGCACTATTACGGACAATTCGCATAGCCACTGCACTTAAAGCTACGGCTAGAGTTAAAGCTGGTAATAAATAATGTTCCCAACTTCCATAACCAGCAGCTGGTAACCAATTTAGCTCAAGAGCAAACAGGGTCATGAGGGCAATCCCCAAAATAAACGCTGGTAGAGATCTCAAGCCAATACTTAAGCCCCAAGTAAGCTTATCAAACCAAGAATTAGGTTTGAGGGCGGCTAATAAACCTAAAGGAAAACCAATAAATAAACTAAAGACTAGTGCTAATAAAGCTAAAGAAAAGGTATGCCCAAACTGATGACTAATTTCAACCCAAACTGGACGTTCGCTGACAAGAGACTTACCTAGATTAAACTCTAATAAATCTCCAAACCAAGATAAATAACGCCAATACCAAGGTTGATCTAATTGTAATTGCGATGCCACCGCTTGAGCTGCTGCCGTGTCGACTTGGTCATAACCATAACGACTGGCAGCTATACGATATGCCATATTTCCTGGCAAGAGAAGGGTAATAAAAAAGGTAATCGTGCCTATAGTCCAAACGACGAGAGCCATTTGTCCTAAACGCTTTAAGAGAAGTGTTAGTAACATATCCTCAGATATATAAAGAAATTAATTAATATGACAAGCAAGAAGTTCTTGCTTGTCGTCCTCAAATTTTTTACATTTAGCCTCAACTAAATAACCTCAAAGAGGCACAACTTTGCGTTTATACCTAAATTAGTAATTTAAAACTATTTAAGCCAATATAATTTACTTAAGTAATAAGTACGTTCAAACGGATCTAATTCTAAGCCCCCTAAAGCAGGACCATGAGCCACATTCACTAAAGCATAAACTATAGGAATCATCGGTAATTGTTCATTTAATTGCTGGATAATTTGCTCACGGAGAAGCTTTTGTTCGCTCTCGCTTGTAGAAGCACTGGTATAGCTAGCTAGTTTTGCTTGGAAACTTGCAGCTTGTTGCCAATTCATTGCCCCCCAGTCAGCTCCCCCAACTTTATAGTCTTGCCCTAAAACTCCAGTAGGATCAGGTAAACTACCATAATTACGTGAGTAGAGTGCTAACTCTAAACTTCCATCTTGATGTCCAGATGCAATTTCCGAAGCATTACCTATAGCCACATTTACTTTAATGCCAAGTTTTTGCCATTGATCTTGTAAAGCGGTAGCAATTAAAGGTAATTCTGCACGATCAGGGAAAGTACGTAAAGTTACAATAAACTCTTGTCCTTGAGCATTAACTAGTTGCTGTTGCTCATTAAGCTTCCAACCTAATTGTGAGAGTTTTTGTTGTAAAGCCTGATAATCCGGAGCAGCCGTAGCTGGGGTTACTTGCCAAGCAGGATAAGCTGGAGGTAGAATTTGATAAGCTTGTCCTTGAGGAATGCCTAATAAAGAAGTAGCTATGGCGGTACGATCTATAGCTTGACTCAATACTTGGCGTACCTCAACATCTTCTAAGAAAGGATGAGCTAAATTAAGTTTTAGTTGAATCGTACGAGCTATAGGTTTACTTTGTACGACAACTTTAGGATTTGCTCTTAATCTTTGAGCACTAGCATAATCTAAGTTATACACTAAATAGCTTGGATCGCTTTGCACAAGTAAGGTACGAGTTTCCGCACGGCTATTAGCAAGATAATTTACTTGCTCAATAATTGCTTTATCTCCCCAATAATCAGCAAAAGCTCGAGCAGTAACTTTTTGGGGAATTTCAATACTTTCAACTTTATAAGGTCCAGTACCAACAATTTGGGTAACTTCTTGCGTAGTTGCAAAAGAACTTGGAGCAAGAATTACGGTCGAAGTATGAGCCAAGTAGGCTGGGAAGCTAGTTAAACTCTGCTCTAACCTAAACTCTAACGTTAAAGCATCACGTACTACTATCTGAGTAATTTTGGCATTTTGTAGGAGTGTAGGTTTGCTTAAAGCGATTTCTAAACTCTGCTTTACGGTTTGAGCGTCTAATAAAGTGCCATCATGGAATTTTACTTGCGGTCTTAATTTTACTACCCAAACTTTAGCTTGCTCTTCAGGTTGCCAACTTAAAGCTAAACCTGGAACAAGATTGCCTTGGCTATCAGTTTCAACTAGAGTTTCTACTAATTGCAAGGCATGAAATACATAACCAACTTTTGCAGGATCTAAAGAATTAATTTCCCACTGTGCTGTAACTTGTAACGGTCGATTTTGCTCTACCTCGGTAGAAGCAGTTTGTTTGTCACAGGCACTTAAAGTAAGCACACTTGCAATAAGTCCTGAACAAAAAATTAATTTTTTTAACATAAAAAACCCTCGGGTTTAATTTAGGTATAAACTCAAAGTTGCTCACTCATTATAAACAAGTTTTTAGGAATTAAGAGGGATATTTCTGAGTCAAAAAATTTTTTTCTCTCAAATAAGCATAATCAACCAAAAATTACCTCTAAAATCCCTTACAGTTTATAAGTTTTTTAAACTCCAAAAGCTTACACAAAAAGCCAAGCTCTAAATTAATTTCTGTTAAAATAAACAATGGGTTTTGTAAACGGAGAAAAAATTTATGATTATTTTCATTACAGGTGCAACTGCAGGTTTTGGAAAAGCTATAGCTTTACGCTTACTTAAAGAAGGGCATCAAGTTATAGGTACAGGACGTCGTCTTGAGAAGTTACAAGAAATCCAACAGGCTTATCCGCAAACCTTTTATCCTCTCGCTTTTGATTTAACCGATGAACAAGCGAGTAAACAAGCTCTTGCAAGTTTGCCAGAAAGTATTGGTCAACATATAGATGTGTTAATTAATAATGCGGGTTTAGCTAAAGGACTTGAACCAGCTTATCAAGCAGATTTTAAAGACTGGCAAACTATGATTAATACCAATGTTGTTGGTCTAAGTTTATTGACCAATCTCATTTTACCGACCATGGTAAAAAATCATCAAGGATATATTATTAATCTTGGTTCTATTGCTGGTACCTATCCTTACCCAGGCGGTAATATCTATGGAGCAACTAAGGCTTTTGTCCGTCAATTTAGCTTAAACCTGCGTGCGGATTTAGCTGGAACAGGAGTGAGAGTAACCAATCTTGAGCCTGGTCTATGTGGCGATACCGAATTTTCGCAAGTACGCTTCCGTGGCGATCTTGACAAAGCCTCAAAAGTTTATGAAAACATTGCTTATATTACCCCTGAAGATATTGCAGATATAGTTTCTTACTTAATTAACTTACCAGCGCATGTAAATATTAATTCGCTCGAAGTTATGCCAACGGCTCAGACTTTTAATCCGCTAAGAGTAGATGCTAAAGACTATAAGGTTTCTTAAACTAAGTAGCTAATAATTAGACTAAGAGAGCTATTAACTCTTATACTTTAGGGCATAGAGATTTTGTGGCTTTATGCTATAATAAGGGACTTAGTGTAACCGTTTAATTTTTCTCTACATGACTTTAAGTATTCCCTCATGTAGATACTGTAATTATTAGTATGAAACAAAGTTTAGTCGAAAAGCTTCAAGTCCTCGTGGAACGTTATGAAGAACTACAGCAACTACTTGGGGATGCTGAAGTTATTAGCGATCAAGATAAGTTCCGTGCCTATTCGAAAGAATACTCAAATCTTGAACCTGTAGTAAAAGATTTTACCCACTGGCAACAATTAAAAGATAATATTGCCGGAGCTAAAGAACTGCTTGCCGATCCGGATATGGCAGAGTTAGCACAACTCGAAATTGAACAAAATGAAGAAGAACTTGTAAAAATGGAAGATGCTTTACAAGTTCACTTAATCCCTAAAGATCCAAACGATGAATATAACGTCTTCCTTGAAATCCGTGCGGGAACGGGCGGTGACGAGGCGGCAATTTTCTGTGGTGATCTTTTCCGTATGTACTCACGTTTTTGTGAACGCAAAGGTTGGCGTTATGAAGTTCTTTCCTCTTCAGAATCTGATCAGGGCGGATATAAAGAAATCGTAATGCACATTTCAGGAGAAATGGTTTATTCGAATCTTAAATTCGAATCAGGCGGTCACCGTGTGCAAAGGGTTCCAAAAACAGAATCTCAAGGACGTATTCATACCTCAGCATGTACAGTAGCGGTATTAGTTGAGCTGCCAGAAGCAGAAATGCCAGATATAAATCCTGCAGATTTACGTATTGATACTTTCCGTGCTTCAGGTGCTGGTGGTCAGCATATTAACAAAACTGACTCTGCAGTACGTATTACCCACTTACCAACAGGAATTGTGGTAGAGTGTCAAGATGAACGTTCACAACACAAAAATAAAGCGAAAGCTTTATCGGTGTTAGCAGCTCGTATCCAACAAGGAATTATCGATCAACGTAATGCTGAAGTATCTGAAACTCGTCGTAATCTATTAGGCTCAGGGGATCGTTCGGATAAAATCCGTACTTATAACTATCCACAATCAAGGGTAACAGATCACCGTATTAACCTTACCTTATATCGTTTAGACGATATTATGGATGGAAATCTAGATCAATTAATTACCCCAATTATCCAAGAATTCCAAGCTGACCAATTAAAAGAAATGATTGGTAGTGAAACTTTATAATTAATTAAGAAAGAGAATAAAACACATGAAACGTATTTTATTACTAGGTGCTCCAGGTGCTGGTAAAGGTACTCAAGCCCAAACAATCATGCACTTATTTAACATCCCACAAATTTCAACAGGTGATTTATTACGTGCAGAAGTTAAATCTGGTTCTGAATTAGGACAACAATTAGCTGATATCTTAAAATCAGGTCAATTAGTTTCAGATGAAATTGTTACACGCCTAGTAAAAGAAAAAGCTGCTAAACCTGAATGTGCCGAAGGTTACCTTTTAGATGGTTTCCCACGCAACCTAGCTCAAGCTCACGCTTTAGAAGAAGCTAACTTAGGTTTAGATCTTGTTATTGAATTTGATGTACCAGATGAAGTAATTGTAGAACGTATTACTGGTCGTCGTAGCCACCCAGCTTCAGGTCGTGTATACCACGTTAAATTTAATCCACCTAAAGAAGAAGGTAAAGATGATGTTACAGGTGAACCTCTAGTAACGCGTCCGGATGATACTGAAGAAGTGGTAGCTAAACGTTTAGAAGTTTACCATACGCAAACTGCACCTTTAGTTAGCTACTATCGTGAACTAGCTAAAGAAGGTAAAGTACGTTTCTTAAAAATCAATGGTAACAATGATATTGAAGTAGTTGCAAAACAACTACGTGATGAATTACGTACAGTATTTAACTAATTTTTTTCCGTCTTCTTTTTAGAAGATACTATAACTTATAAGCATATTTAAGGAGAGAAAGGCTTACTTTCTCTCTTTTTGTATTTGAATCTTAAACAATTTAATTTTTTATATGAGTAAAGAATATTGGTGTCATCACCTCAAAAGCTCACAAGAACGAATCTATCATGACCAAATTTGGGGAGTAGCTGTTACTGCTAAGGATCAACTATTCGCAACTTTAATGCTTGAATGCCAACAAGCGGGCTTGAGTTGGGCAATTATCCTCAAGAAAGAACAAGCTTTGCGTCAAGCTTTCTTTGCTTGGGATTATCAACAATTATCTCAAATGTCAGATAGCTATATCCAAAAACTCTTGCTCAATCCTGAAATTATTCGTCATAAGGGTAAAATTGAAGCCATGCGGACTAATGCTCAAGCTTTTTTACGCTTAGAAGCTCAAGGCATAGATTTTAGTACATGGCTATGGCAACATGTGGATTTTACGCCACAAACAGAGATAGATCTGCAACTAGCAGAACAAATTAGTAAACAACTCAAAAAATGGGGGTTTAAGTTTGTGGGAGCAACTACTATTTATGCCTACTTAGAGGCTATAGGCATGGTTAATCCTCATGCTCCAGATTGCCCTTGCTTTAAACTCATACAAGAACAAGCTAAAAATCAAGTTATAAGTAACAAAGCAAGCCTAAATTAGCGCCTTTACCCCAATAGTTATTTGGAACAATTAATTAGTATTAATTCTTTAAGCCAAACTCTGAGGTCAGAAATAAAGCTCCCTTGCAAATTTTAGCAAGGGAGCTTGATTAATAAGTTTTTTAATTTAAAATCCTAAAATATTCTCTCGTTTATTCTTTTTATATTTATCATCTTTCATTATTAATACCTCTTCTTGCTTGGATATATTAAATTTAAGTGAGACTTACTTTAATTATAAATAATTTTTATTCAATCAATAAAAAAGAACCCGAAAATTTAAGTATTTTCGAGTTCTTTTTTATTTTATCTTGGACTGAATGGCTGGCATACCCTCAAAACTCATCCTTAAGTTTTATAAACTAAAGAATTAGCATTTGAAGCTTACTCAGCATAAGTCACATTATATTTTTCTTGTAATTGAGCTAAGTAGCCAGACTCTTTAGCTTTATCTAAAGCTACATTTAATTTAGCTAAAAGCTCTTTATTGTTTTTGTTTACCGCTATCGCTAAACCTTGTCCTAAAATCGGATCACTTACTGGTTGCCCAAATAAAGTATATTGACCTTGATTATTTTCTACATATTTAGCAGCTACTTGATAGTCAGCTAATAAAGCACTAATTCTTCCTGATTTTAAATCAAGGAGAGCAGTATCATAACTATCATAACCTACAGCTCTTACATTTTTTACTTTATCTTGTAAGTATTTAGCAGCCAAAGTACCATTTTGATAACCTACTGCCGTAAAGTCATTAACTCCTTGATAGTTATTAGTTTTGGTCACTAAGTAAGCATAAGGAGAGGCTGGTAAGTACTCTTGGGTAAAAGCTACTTGTTTAGCACGCTCAGGAGTTACATTCATGGCTGCTATAGCAATATCAATTTTGCGATACATAAGATTAGGAACTAAAGCGTCAAAAGATTGATTCTTAATCGTACAAGTAATACCCGCTTCTTTACACAGATAGTTAATGAGATCTATATCAAAACCAACAATATTGCCTTGCTCATCTAAATACTCATAAGGAGCATAACCCGCCTCTGTACCTACCACATAGGTTTTACTGTCAGCATGTGCATACCCTGAAACTACTACCCCACTTGCAGCTAGAGCTAGGGTTGCTAATTTTTTTAAATTATTTAACATAGTATTTCCTTTTTCCAAGGTAGCTAGCGACTAGTTACCTAATATTTATCTCTTTTGTAATTTGTTTTGCTTAATCGTATTTTTTGCAATCTACTTCAATATCTTACTCCAATTTATTTTAATTGTAAATTAGGCAGATTTTTTTGACTTTTTTGCAAATAAATGAGGGTTTTTGCAAACTTTTACAAAACAACTAAGTTTACAAACCACATTTATTCTTAATTATCAAATTATAACTTCATAGTTACTTTGCTACTTTTGCAAACTCCTACGCAAAAAATATCAAAATGTTTTTCTTTAACTCTATGAAAATTATGCCGTAATTTTTTGCAAGAAATTTAGAAAAATTAACTCCCCTAACTTCCCCCTACCTTTAATTCAACTCCAAGCTTTAAAATTTTCTTTACTTTGTTTAACTCTGGGTCTTTAAATTGAAAATCAACTCTTTTATAGCTATAATAAAAGAGTAAAAGTATGTTTCCATTCTCGCAAAGAAGACATTTCTTTGCCTTTTTCTCTAGAATTTATGACAAAGTATAAACCACAGGTTCTCTTAACGACAGATAAGGGATTTGTACATCACTTACCTAATTTAATCAAAAGTCTTATTGCTTTTAATCGTGAGCATTTAGATATTCATATTATCGCCTCTTTTGATCTTGCTCAAAGTAAAGAAAAGGAATACTTTGCAGATCTCCTTAATTGCGATTATGTGACTCTGCACTTTCATTACATTACTCCAGAGCATCGCTTTAAATGTGAAAATGTAGATTATAGTGATAAGGAAAAAGCTAATGCTATGAGTCTACGTCTCTATGCTACTGAATTAAATCTGCAAGGACGTGTCCTCTACTTAGATGCCGATATTATTTGTGCTGCCCCTTTTGCTGAACTCTTTGATAGTGAGCAAGTAGACCTCCAAGGCAAAACTCTAGGTATAGTTGCAGACTATAACCTTATGCACAAAAATGCCGTGCGTGATGGTAATGTGTTCCAAAGCAAGCTCTCAGCAAAAGCGAGTCAACTTAACTTCACATCTGAGCAACCATATTTTAACTCAGGGTTTCTCCTTATAGATATGGATAAACTCAAACAAAGTGATCTGTGGTTAAAAAATATTGCGACTTTAAAAGATTACAATCGTTTTCCTGATCAAGATTTACTTAATGTAATGCACTTTGGTGATACTTTTGAGTTAAGTAGTAAATACAACTATTTGGTATATCACTTAATCAATAATCGCTATTACTTCTTTAAAGACAAATGGCATCAAGTAACCACCAAACCAACTACTAATGTGCGTTATACCTATGAGCAAGCAAATACTTTTGCTCCGGATTACCCTTTTGCTCAAGTTGATATCTTTACTAAAGTAACCCCAACCTTCTTACACTTTGCGGGTAGACAAAAGCAATGGAATAATACCGCTCGTGAATTTGTTGATGCTTATCAAATTTTTAGTCAAAGCATTGAGCAAATTCTGAGTAAGCCTGTAAGCTACTATCAAGAGTACTTTGCTACTCTCTACCAAGTTTATGATTACTTACCTATCCTTAATGAATATAAAGGATGCCCAGAATTTACTACTTTAAATTCACAAAAACATAAACTCTACTTCCATAAAAGTAAACCATGGACTTATAATCCGGTATTTTTAAATACTAAAATGTTTGCTTCTACCGGCTTAAAAGTATTAATTCGTAATGCTTTAACTACCAAAGGTCGAGATAAGTTTAATGCCCAAGAGTATCAAGCAAAAAAAGAAATCTTTGCGCAAAAGTTTGCTAAATAGTTTAAATTTAGAAATGGTTGCAGCTTAGGTTTAAATTTATCCGAAAAACCTAAAGATTTATCGTTAATAAATTTTTTAGAGCTAACAAAAGATCCCAAAGTTGAACTTTGGGATCTTTTGTGATTAGCATGAGTAATATAACTCAAATTCTGCTGGATGAGGTAACATACGTAATTTTTGTACATCACGCTCTTTTAATGCTAAGAAAGTATCAATAAATTCTTTGGTGAATACGCCACCTTCTAATAAGAACTCATGATCAGCTTTTAAAGCAGTTAAAGCTTCTTCTAAAGAGAAAGCTACTTGTGGAATATGAGCTAATTCCTCTGCATCTAATTTATAAAGGTTTACGTCCGCAGCTGCACCTGGATGAATTTTATTACGAATTCCATCTAAGCCCGCCATTAATAAAGCTGAGAAAGCTAAATATGGGTTTGCTGTACCATCAGGGAAACGTACTTCAATACGTTTAGCTTTTGGTGTTGATACTGCTGGAATACGAATCGAAGCTGAACGGTTAGAAGCAGAATAAGCTAACATTACCGGTGCTTCAAAGCCAGGCACTAAACGTTTATATGAGTTAGTTGATGGGTTTGTAAAAGCATTTAAAGCCCGAGCGTGTTTTAATACCCCACCAATAAAGAATAGAGCGGTTTCTGATAAGCCTGCATATTCATCACCCACAAAGAGGTTTTTCCCCTCTTTAGTTAAAGAGAAGTGAACATGCATGCCTGAACCATTGTCACCATATAAAGGTTTTGGCATAAAGGTTGCAGTTTTACCTGAACGATGAGCTACGTTGTGAACTACATATTTGTAAACTTGCACTTCATCTGCTTTCGCAACTAGAGTATTAAAACGAGTTGCGATTTCGTTTTGTGCCATAGCTACTTCATGGTGATGAGCTTCTACTACTAAGCCCATTTGCTCTAAAGTTTCACACATTAATGAACGTATCGCTTGTGAATGATCTACCGGAGCTACAGGGAAGTATCCACCTTTTACGCCTGGACGGTGAGCATAGTTACTTTGTCCATCTACTTCTTTTTTACCTGAGTTCCAAATACATTCTGCATCATCTACTTCAAAGTATGAAGTGTGCATTTTATTTTCAAAACGTACTGAATCAAATAAGAAGAACTCTAATTCCGGACCTACAAAAACGCTATCTGCAAAACCTTCTTTACGTAAGTATTCTTCTGCACGCACCGCAATAGTACGTGGACAACGATCGTAACCCGCACCTGAAGTTTCATATACTTGGGTACGAATAATTAAAGTTAAAGAGCCAGTATCTCCCGCCACATCAATTAGTGGTTCTTGAACTACAGGGAGTAATACCATATCTGAATTATCGATTGATTTCCATCCTTTAATTGAAGAACCATCGATTACTTTTCCATACTGGAAAAAATCTTCGTCTACTAAACTTGCAGGAATAGATACATGGTGTTCTTTACCAAGAATATCGGTAAAACGTAAATCCGCCCATGAAATTCCGTTTTCTTCAATTACTGTTCTAAACTTGTCAGCCATAGCTTTAGCATCAATCGACATAAAATAATCCTTAATCTTGTTACTCTTAGGATAAACCTCGAGTAATTTATGTATGTATAATGTATGAAATGTATAAAAATGTGTAATGTATAGG
>NZ_NRJF01000042.1 GCF_003585965.1 Psittacicella gerlachiana
GAGCAATTAGATCTCATTTTTATTTATACGTAATATTTTGCAATGCAAAGAGGTTAGAGGTATTGACCAAGATTTTTAGGATTTACCCTTATAAATTTGTGTAAATTTATGGAAAAGAAATGTACAATTTGCAGAAAAATCTTAGAAAAATTCTAAAAAAGTGTGATCTAGATCACAAATCTACAAAAATCAGTGATAAATTTTATAAAATTTGATTAATATATACTTAGAAAGTTACGGTTTATATCTTAGGATATCTTGATTCACTCAGCTATAAGCATGTATTTACATTATAACGATGACGCCGTATTAACATAATTCCATTGTAAGGGGAGTCTAATATGAAGGCTACACAACAACGACGTCTGGATATTCTAAATCTGGTAAACAGCATAGGTATAGTTTCGATCAGTCACTTAGCTTACTATTTTAAAGTATCTAAGGTTACTATTCGTTCCGACGTAGATGCTTTAGAAAGCCAAGGTAAACTTATTAAAGTGCATGGTTGTATTAAATCTTTAAATCTTGATGAAGAAAGATCTTCGTTACAATTTGACCAAGAATTTTCTTTTTTGCAAAAGCAAAACTTTCAGCATCCAATCAAAACTCGGTTAGCTCTCGCTGCTCTCGCACTAATTAAAGACGGGACGTCTATTCTTTTAGATGCGGGAACAACAGTTTATGAGCTAGCGGTACAAATTAGTAAACGCACTTGGCAAAATCTTACAGTTATCACCCCATCTTTACCTGTATGTGATTTACTAAGTACTATTCCTGGAATAACCATAGTGTTACTTGGTGGTAAACTCAACACTAAAGGTAAATGCTTTATTGGGGAGCAGACGCAAACTATGCTTACCGACTTACACTATGACCAACTATTTTTTGCCGTAGATGGTTATCATATAGACTATGGGCTAACTACGCATTATGGAGAAGAAGCGGTACTTAATCGCCAAATGATCCAACAAGCAGGAAAAGTGATTGTCATTGCCGACCATACAAAGTTTGCTCGTCATGCAAAACATAAGATTGTAGATTTTGATGTACCGGATATGGTAATAACTGATGAGCAAATTCATCCAGACTATCAAGGGTACTTTGCCCAAACAAATGTCGAACTTAAAGTAGTTCGTTAAATTTTAGAAGACTCATTTTGATCTTCTGGAGAAAATCTCCAGAAGATTTTTTTGTTATAATGAGCCTAGTTTTTTTAAGGTATTGTGGGTTAAATGTTATTAGAGATTTTAAATTTAATTGGTGTGATAGCCTGTGCGGTTACCGGTGCCTTAGCGGCTGGGCGCGTGAAGATGGATTGGTTTGGTGTCCTCATTATTTCCAATGTTACTGCTCTAGGTGGCGGATCGGTAAGGGATATTTTACTGAATAACTACCCTTTACCTTGGGTACAAGAACCCTATTTACTGATTGTGGTTGCCGTATGTTCATTTTTGACGATTTTAATCGCTCAGTTTATGTATTACTTAAAAACCATTTTCTTGGTGTTAGATGCCATAGGTTTAGTAGCTTTTACTCTTTTGGGAGCTCAGGCAGCTTTACAACTAGGATATGGAGTAGTTTTAGCTTGTGTCGCAGGGGTATGTACCGGATCTTTTGGTGGGGTGATTCGTGACTTGCTATGTAACCGCATTCCTTTAGCGTTTAAAGCTGAACTTTATGCAAGTATTGCTTTTGTGACTACGATTTTTTATTGGTTAATGTTACAAGCGGGAATTGGAACTAATCTTGCGGTAATTATAGCGGTAGTTTTTGGGATTAGTTTCCGTTTATTAGCGATTAAGTTTAATCTTTCTTTACCGGTTTTTGATTATGATGATGCTAGATTTAAGCATATTACGTGGTTAGATCGGGGATTACGCAAACTGCGTCGTCGCAGAAGAAGTAAACGTAAAATCGATTATAGTGATCCAAACCAAGTTACTTTCCACCAAGATACTTCAGTAGCTGAACAAGCAGAAGAGGTAGCAAGTGCAGTAAGTGAAGCAATTCAGCAAGTAGCTCAACAAGTTGAAGACGGAAATGTGACTATTGAAGTTAAAATTAATACAGATGATGAAGTAAGTAAATAAAGTCATCTTTTATTAGTAAAGCCATATGGCTTGGAAGTAGTTTAGAAAGACAAATATAAGCGCAATAAAGACACTGTTATTGAAAGAAATTTACTTGTTGTAATTGTGTATAAAGATTTTTTATAACTATAAATCATGAATATGTTTAAGGATATGATTTTACGGATCATATCCTTTATTTTTTGTCTACTTTTTTGTTTGTCAGAGTTCTTTATATTTTTACTGAGAATTTTTAGGTTTGTCTACTTGGAGATTTAAGTTGTTGTTTTTATTTTAGTGGTGGGGATAAATACAAAAAGTTTGTTCTTCAAAAATTTAACCTACAAAAATTTAACTCACAAAAGTTTACTCTTTAACTTTAACAATTATCTCTTATAAGATTAGTTTTACCTATTTATCAGAGTTGACTTTACTAAAGTCCAATTTAAAGCTAATAAATTTCTTAGGCAATTCTCTATAAGTATAAAATCGCACTTCCTTGGTATTAGATCCGCATAATTTTATCTTGCTTAACCCTATAAATATAATGAAAATTTATTTTTTCTTCGTGGCTTTTTTCAAAGAAAAAACTAAATAAACCCACACAAAAGAGTAGTTTATTTTAGGAATTGAAAAAGCTTAACCCTTATATATTCGTGCTTTTTCAGGGGTCTAAAATTTTTCTTAGGAAAAAATAGGTGGGAGCTATAGCCTTTTTCTCCTGTTTCTGTTTAAAATAATAATATATGATTGTGCTAATGCGTTGATAAAGTTAGGAATTATGGTTTATCAACAGGGGAGTTTTTTCCCTTTTGCTTAAATTTTTTAATAAGGGCAAATCGGAAAAGAACTTTCAGATTAGAGCAATTTCTAGATATACATTTATCTGTAAAAATAGGCTAGATATTTTTACAAACTTCTTTCTTTTACCAGTCTACTATCTAAGCATTTAAATTTAGGCGAGGCAACCTGAATTTAGTTCCATTGTCATGGTTTTAAAACTCAAGTTAAGCAAAGCATTTGATTTGGTGCTCAGATGTTTTGTCAAGTAAAGACTAGTATTTCTTAGAAAACTTATAAACAGAGGCAATTTGTAAGTTTTTACCCTGATCTAAGAAATAGTTCTAACTATCTTGGCAAAGTTAGATTTCTTCCTTTTTCAAAGAATTTAGAGCTGAGTATAGGGCGAGTACTCACGATATAAATTCTATTTTAAGAACTTTTTTGATATCTCAACTTATAATCATTTTGATATTTCTAAAATAATTTTATTGTTTCTGAAAGTATTTAACATTTTTTAAAATATTTGATGTTTCTGAAATTATTTTGATTATTCTGATAATGAACGCAGTAGTTACTTTACTGTGTTTCTAGATATTAAATTTAATCCATCCTTAAAATAGGGTTAGTTTACTCTTCTATACTTACATTTCTTATTTGGTCAGAATTAATCCTGGCTTTCCCTCCCTTTTATAAATTTAAATCTTTTTTATTTTTTACTATTTAATAAACGATCTGTGTTTATATTTCTTTTGCATAATCTTTGCACTAAGCAGTTTATTTTATGCGAAACCAACTAACTATATATGTAATTAAAAATTATTAAAAATTCAAAAGAATTGACACAGAGATGTTTTTACAGGCTTGATAAAGTAAAACCTAAGCAATCTTGAGAGTAATTTTTGTGGCTACTTCTAACGCATGTTTATGGAGACAAACAGAGAGATTTACTAATGTGTTTAGATTTAGTTTACTCTGAAGAGGTTTTACAAAAAGTAAGAGTTATAACACTGCTAATTTGTTAGTTCATAATTCGTTTTTTAGATACTTAATCCAATTTGGCGAGTTGGATGACAAATATGGCAAATAAATAGTCTGGCAAGATAACATTATGAATAAACAATATAAATTAAAATTTAACCGTACTACGCTTTCTTTAGATGCTGTCTCGGAAAT
>NZ_NRJF01000043.1 GCF_003585965.1 Psittacicella gerlachiana
CTAGCCGAGTTTGTTTTGGTGCGTAGTCAAACTCTAGCGAAGTTTGTTTAGGAGTAGAGTATAACTGATTAAGAGAGCGTTAACTTATGTGGGACATATATGTAATTGGAGATGTAAAGTTTCTCCAAGCAATTCTCAATGGCATAGCCATGATCTTTAAAGGAAATAGTATTTGGGTGGCTGCGAAGATTTTTATTTTACTCAGTGTACTGCATCTAGGAGTACAGGCGGTACTCAATAACTCCTTTATGCAAATCCAGTATTTAGCGGTTACTTGGTTACTACTAAGTGCTTTGTTTATTCCACGCGTAACGGTGAGTTTACATGATCGTAATAGTTTGCTGTCGGTAAATGTTGCGGGAGTTCCGGTAGGCTTAGCAGTCTTTGCGAGCTTTACCAGCAATATAGGTAAACATCTCTCTGATATCTTTGAACGTTCTTTTAGTAGTGTTCATGATATAGGTGGGCAAGCTAAGGTAACCCAAAGCTTTGAGCAATTGTTAGCCCTAAGGGCTAATGTTTTAGAAACCATGCTCACTAGCAGTGGAGATAAAGCACAGCTCTATTACTCGTGGCAAGAGTACTTAAAGAATTGTACTAATGTTGCTCTTAATTTACAGGTAACAGCCTTGGGAGCTAAGGACATGCAAAATCTCTTAAGCAGTAGTTTACCTGAAGCTGTACGTTTTCCTTCTGAGATTTACTATGTTCGTTTACTCGATAAAAATGGCAATACCTATTCGACTTTAACTTGTACTGAAGCCTTTGCTCGCTTAAAAAGCCAAACTCTCGAGAATACCCAAAGCTTACTTCGCCAAAATCAACCTCTAGGCAAGGATAAACTTTATAACCTCACTACTTTAAATCAGGATATAACTACGCTTTCTCATGGTCATCTTGATGCCCAAAAATACATTATTGCTTTGTCTATGGCACAGATGATTACCCAACAACCTGAGTATGCCAATCTGGGAGCAGCTGTACTTACGCAAAGCTTATCCAGTATCTATACCCAATGGAGTTTACAAGGAAGTATCTTTACCAATACGGTAAAACCCTTGTTAACTTTTTTGGAAGGCTTTTTCTATGCCGTAGTCCCATTTATCTTTTTACTTTTAATGTTAGGGCAGTTTGGTTTACGGATGTTAGGCAAGTTTATAGTTCTCTTAGTTTGGTTACAAATGTGGCAACCGATTATTAGTATTATCAATCTTTATTACCAGCAATTGATTAGCAAAGAGATTTTTGCTTTAAAGCAAAGCTATATTGCCATAGATAGCTTTTGGGGAATAACCCTGTTTAATCAAAAGATAGAATCTTATGTTTCTACTTCGGGAATGTTGTTAGCATCAGTGGGGAGTTTAGCTCTGTTTCTTATTTACGGAGGAGCAGTAGCAGCTACAAGCTTAGCGAGTAAGTTTGCTCCCGCTACTCCAAGTGCCAGTGCTACTTTAACGCCAAATGTAGTCCAAGCTGCTCCGGTGGTGCAAGCTGGCTCGGTATATTCCAGTACCGCTTATGAGGGAACACACACTGCTGGAGCGCAAACTGCCATAGGAACTATTTCCCTTGAGAGCTCACGTTCGGCATTACAAAGTGCTCAAGAGCAATTGCTTTCTTTATCACGAGCTTCTTATGTGCAAGGTGGAAGTAGTAGCTTAACTAGCAGTAGCGGAGTAACTAGTTTTGGCAGTCAAGAGACTTTACGCAGTAGTGGACATAGTTTAACCAGTAGTGATAGTGAAACCTTGAGTACGAGTGCAACCAGTACTTCTTTACAAGGCTACACGAGTGTTTCTAGTGCAACAAGCAACAATAGTTTTACGGCTAGTGGAGCGGGGCAACTGGGAGGAGGTTTGAGTGGCGGAGCTAGTGCTGGTTTTGGTGGGCAAGGTGGCGTGAGAGCGGGAGTTGGAGCTAGTGCGTCTACTGATGTAAGCCAAAAAGAACTGCAAACCCAAAGCACCCATGTTAGTAACAGCGAACAAACCAGTGCTAGTCAAAGCCAAACGCATAATCGTAGCAGTGGTTTATTAAAGCAAAATCGTCAAGCCCAAATGCAACAAGAGGAACAAAGAAGTTCCCAAGGAGCAACTACCCACGCAACTCAAGAAAGTTCAGGACAGTACAGTCAAGAGATTGCCCAAATGCAACAAGTACTTGAAAGAGTTGCAAGTAATCAAAGTATTAGTGTGCTTGCACTAGCTCAAAGCTTAAGTGCTAATCCTCAGGCGAGTGCTTATGTGGCAAGTCTTGTGAGTGCTAATCCGCACTTAGCTCGTACCGCTTTGGCAAATGAACGCGCTTTAGCTTCGCTCATCCCTGATCAAGAGCAAAGACGTAATGCTGCTAATGTGCAAGCGATTTTTGGGGATACATCGGCACAGGGGGATTTTAATCGGGTAGCAACTTTATATGCGGCTTTTAATGGGCAGGTTCCAAGTTCAATGCTCCGAGATCTATTTCATCAGGCTACGGGAGTGCAAACCGGAGAAAAGGTAGCTCAAGCTGGGCATCCACAAAATAGTGCCGAGCAAGTGAGTACTCAAGTAACCCAAACTCAAGCTCAAGTTAGCTCTAAACAACAGGAAGTAAAACCCTCCCCTCCGGTAGCCCCTCAAGTTTCTCCGAATAGTAATGAGTACTCTGAATCCGAGGGAGTAACTGGAGTAAACAAAACCGCACAAGCACAGAAAAAGAAACCTAGTAAAAAATAAGGAGTTCTGATGTTTTATCAAACTTGGCATCTACTGACTCGCTCAAGAGAAGTTACTTTATTAGTTTTACCTCGAGGAGTAAACCTCAGCCAACAAATGAGTCAGATCATTGCCGCTTTAGTGGCAACTCAACCTTGGGGGAGTAAAGAACTGGTAAATCTGAGTTTAACTCCTCTAAGGGTAATTGCTCCTCAAGAAGTAAAACCCAAAGTATTAAATTTGTTAGCAGGCTATTGTTTGACGCAAATGACTTTAGAAGCAAAAGATCAGGTAATCAATTTCTCTTTGCAGCATCCTTGGCTGAGTTTTTATACGCCTGAGGGGGTAAAGAGTACAAGTGATAAAAGGGATAATGAGCTAGAACAGCTTTATGAGGTGCTAAAGCTACAAACGCCAAGAGCTGAACAACTCTTACTTTGTTGGGAGCAAGCAAAGAAAACTGAGCAACTTGAACCAATAGAGCAAGTATTAAGACAAATTCTTGCTTTAAAAAGACCTTGTCAAAGTTTAGTGATTTTTACCCAAGAGCCCCAAGAGGTTCGCCAAATCCTAGAATCCGAGCAAAGCGAATTTAAGGAACAAAGTTGGTCAGGAGAAGAAGCTCTGTTGTGGCTTGAACACTTGTATCAACAACAAGCTGAGATCTTGGGAGTAAATCTTGCTTTAGTCCAAGCTCAAGCTTTGCAATCGGAAGTAGGGACTTTTGTTCCCTTTTCCTCTAGAGTTTATCAAAAACTAAAAGTACAAATCCAAGGAAGAGAAGAACTCAGGCTTGGGCAAGTGCCAGTGAGCTTAGCTCAATTAACCAGTTTTTATTTAATTCCTGGGGTAGATTATGAGCTTGCCTCTAGTGATCTCGCTGGTTTTCATCAAAGCTTAGGAGCACAATTGGCTTACAATTACCCTTACCAAGCCTTAAATATCTATGCTTATCAAGGAGGCTTACTCAAACAAGTAAGTGCTAGCTATCAACGCAAACAAGAGTTTACTCGAGATAATGCTAACCAAAAACTGTTAACCTCAGTGTTTCCGCAAGAGCTAGAAGTTATTAAGCAAAGTAAAGATTTCAAGCAAGACGCTACAATGAGGAACAAAAATGAAGGACTTGTAGTAACCATAACTCCGAAAGCAAGCAGCCAAGAGCAAGTTGGGGTAAGTAAAGATTTAGTGGCAGGAAGCTTAGCTCCACAAAGTTACTACCCTTATCAGTTTAGTACCGCTCAGTTTGCTTATTATCAACAATGGGAAGCTAAAGTAACTTTACTCACACAACTTAAATTGCTCAAGTATGCAGAAGTTACTTCAGGGAGGAGAGAAACTAAGGAGTTTTATCAAGGGCAACGTCATTTGCAACAATCTATAGAGGCCTTAGAAACCTATACCAAGCAACCTACCTTGATGTTAACTAGGGAAGTTCCTGACTTATGGGATCTCGCTATTTGGCAAGAACTTGAACTAAACTTTTATCCGCAAAAGATCAAACTGCATTGGCTTGAACCTCAACTCTTGCAGCTAGAAAAACTCGAGCTCTCAGATCTAAGTCGACCTGAGCTTTGGGAGGGGGAATTGAGTTTAGCCGAACGCAAAGAAAAACTCAACTATAGTACTTTTATAAAAAAAGATGCTTCTCTTGAGCAATTAGCAAAATTTAAAGAGTTTAAGCAACAAGGGAACTGTCATTTTGCTTTAAGCAAGGAACATTTAGTTGATACTATTGTCGCTCGTTTACTTACTGACTACGCTGATGAACTTGTTCCCTTACTCTTAGCAGAGTTACATCATGGGGATAGTTATGCTTATCTTGCCAAGCTCGAACGAAGCTTACAACCTGAAACCTTACTTGAAGCCTTTTTAGAACAAGACTTTCAAGCACTAGATCTGTGGCAAAAGCCTTGGGTATCTGTGGAAAAAGGCGAAAGCGAAGAAACAAAAATCCACCGGTTTTTACAGCAACAAGAAGCTAACTATCCTTACCTTTACCTGCGTCGCCTGCAACAGCAACGAGAGTTCTTTTTGCGTAAACGAAAAGGGCAAATGGAGCTAGATAAGAGCAAGCAAGTAGACGAGGGAAATGAGCTAGGAGCTAAAAATGAGATCGTAACGGGAAACAATAGAGAAGCGGAAAAGTATAAAGTACTCGGAATTGAAACTGCAAGCAGAGGCAATCTCGGGATTGACCATAAGGTACAGACCGCAAATATTACCGAGGCTGAGAGAAGAAAGAAGGAAGTAGAGGATTTTCTTGATCAAGACCTCTTAAAGATTATGAGTCAAGAACAAGCCCAACGTAATGCCGAACTTGCAAGTAAACTTGAATTTGCCAGCTTAAAACAACTACTTTGTCCTTTTACCCAAGCAGACTTAGAACAATCTCTATTACAAAAAATTTTATATCAAGAACTCTCTAGCCAAATCTCACCTTGTTTAATTCCTCCGGCTTGGAAAAAAATTCAAGTTTATGTCCCGAGTAAATGTTTACTAGCCGTAGTTGCACCTTGGTTAGAGCAACTTCTTATTCAAGGACAAGTATTTGCCACCCAGCAAGAGTTAAATCAAGAACAACTATATGAAGCTTTTACTTTAGTGTGGGATAGATTTAAGCTCGAACTCAAACGTCGTCAATGGGGCAAAGAACTTGCTCAAAGCTTAGCTTCGCATCCTTATTGGTGTGTTTTACCTAAGTTTCCTTGGTTAAGTACTATTTGTGCTACTGAGTATTTAGCTAACATTAATCAAGCTTTAGTTGCCAATCGCCAAGGACAAGAGTTTGCTTGGCAATTTGTGCAAGCGGGGATTGAACTCTTGGAGCTTTATCAACAACAGAGCAAGCTCTTGCATTTTGCTACTCATCAGTTTAGTAAGCTCTTAGGAGCAGGGACTTATGTCCCGAGAGATGAATACTCACCAGTTTCGCGCCTAGCAGTATTAAAGCAAGCAGCTCTAGCCCAATTACAAGCAAAACAAGCTCTGCATCAAGAGTTACAACAAAAAGTTTATGCCTTACTGCAGAGTGAGCAAGAAACTAAAGAGATATTGATTCAATTAAAACCTTTACTTCAAGAATTGCATCATGGACAGAAAATTAGGTGGAGTGAATTATTACTGCAAATAGAGCAAGGAGTAGTAGTAAAAATTGCAGGAGCGGAACAATATCAGCAGAGTATGGTGATAACTGATTGGCAGAAAATTAGTAGTCAAGCCTTTTCTCATAGGCAAGAAATGAGTAATAGCAACCAAGCAACTAGTAACCAAACAACTAATGATCAAGTGGCTATAACTAATAGCCAAGCCTATGAGCATTATCTAGTGCAAGAGAGCTATTTATGCTCTAAAGAGTATAAGCCAATGGACTATTCGTATTTAGATAAACCAATTATGTTTTTTCGCTGGTTGAACTATAACTTTGGAGGGGACTTTTCACAGTTTTTATCTTTAAAAAAGCAGTAAAGACAAGTTCTCTTGCTGAGAGAGCTTGGCAAGCTCCGAAAGTACTTAAGCAACAATGGGAGCATCTTTTACAAAAAGCCTCGTTAAGAAATCCTCAGGTTTACGCCTGTGCGGTGGAGTCTGAGGATGCAAGTTTTAAGGCTTGGTGGCAAATTATTTTGGCTCTCGAGGACTTAGCTCAGCAATCTCTAGTCGGAGTATTTTGTTCTTCTCGAGCAAATCTCTGTCATTTTACTGGACGCCAAGGGCAAATCTATCCCCAAAGCTTTTTGCGTTTGTTTATCGGGAAGCTCGCAACCCCTGAGGATTTACAAGCTGGTGCTTTAACTCCACGACAAAAGGTGTTGAACTTATATTGGCACTTGCTTTTACATTTGCATGAGATCTTTGCTCGAGAAACTTTTGGGGATTGGTGTACTAGCTATGCCCAAGAGGGAGAAAGAATTTGGTTACAACAACAGGTAGATCTCAGTTTTAGGTTTGGGAGGTCTCAAGAAGATAAAACTAATCTCTCCTTACCTCTAAGTCACCAAAAAGTTTATGCTCTGCAACTACAACAACAAAGTAAGTCGCAACTACGTAATCTTTTACAGCAATGGTTTGATCCTGATTTACTTTGGCAAGGAGCGGATTTTCAGGAAAGGGTTGCAGATTTTTGTTCTACTAATACTTTTACGACCAAGCAAAAGCAAGCTTTTGTAGCTTGGCAACAAACAGAGTTTGGAGAGTATTTGCAACAACTCTTAAGTTTTTCCATGCAGAATAAAGAATCTCATAAAAAGAATGGGGAAGAGCAAGGAGAACTAACTTGCTATGAGCAAATGCAGGATTGGCAACAAATTTATCGAGGCTTTTTTGTTCATCGTCAGTTTATTTTGCAACTCTTGGACTATGCCTGTAGTTTTACTACCCATAATTTGCAATTGCTCAGAGGTAAGGATCTAAGCTGTTTGGTTTACCAAGGACATCTAAGTTGGCAGAGTCTAAGTGACTATCAACTGTTGGTTTATGATCAAAATTTAATGATTCCTCTCGCTTACCTTGGTAAAGCCACAAGTAAATCTCTATGGGATTACTTCCTTTACTGGCAGGCTAATCTTGTCAGACGTAGCAAAGATTATTCTCTACGTAATAAAGCTCAAGTCTCGTTCGTCCAAGGGCAAATTAAAGATTTGCCCCTAAAGCAAATTCATTATCAATTAACTCAAGCTTATCAGCAACAACTTACAGCTCAACCGAGAAGCAGAGTTAATAGTTTTTGGCAGAGCCAAAAATGGGAAGACTGGTTTTTGGAGCAAAAGCTAACCGGAGCTAGTGCCCTGAGATCTAGCCTAGTTAGAGATTACCAAGCTGGTAAAGTTTATCAAGATACCAAGTCATTTAAAGTTGCCAATTTACGGTCGCAAGGAGGCTTTTTAGAAAACTATCCCCAAAATCATCTTGGGTTAAGTTGGCAACTACAGCAAGCAGAAGAACAGGCTTGGCAAAGTCCGTATCATCATTGCACAACTTACCTAAGTAGAGTGCATAGGATTGAGCAAGAGAAAGTAAAAGAGCAAGCAAAGGAACAAGAGGATTATCAAGCTTTGCAACAAGAGTTAGCTATTATTGCTTGTTATCAAGGAAACTTACCAAGTAAGGTGTATAAAGCTTATCCGCAATTAAGTGGTTATCTTTGGGAGCTCTGGCAATATAAAGCGCAACTGTTACAAGTCCACCAAAAGTATCAACTACTTAATTCTGCTTACCTAGAAGAGAAGGTACAAGCTATAGCTCAAGAATATGCTCTGACTTGGCATCCGGAAGAGTTTATCAGGAGACAATTAGAAGCACTCTTATGGCAACATGGAAAAAACTTAGTTACTCTCAGTCTTAGCTCTTTAGCTCCTAAGCATGAACAAAGTACTTTTGAGGAAGATAAGCAAAGAGCTACTAGGAGTAATGAGCAAACTATAGTTGAAAATAGTGAGTTGAAGAATGTCGAGAGGAGGGGGAGAAGTAGTTCCAAGATTAGAGAAATCAGTGAGATTGAGGGTAACGAAAAAAGCTCTGTTGAAGAGTATGAGCAAGGTAGCTCTGAGAAGAGAAAACAAAGTTCTATTGAGAATATAGAGCCAAGCTCAATTGGGAGGAGGGAAATAACTTCAGAAGGGGATAAAACAGTTTCTCAAGTTCAAACTCAAGGCAAGTTCTTGGAGGTAACAAAGCTACCAAAGATTTGGCATAAACTAAAAAGTTTTCTCCCTTTAGCTCGTAAAGTGAGTTACCCCTTAGCTCAAGATCCTGGAGCTTTACCTCAAGAAGCTAAGTTCTTAGCTAGTGCTTGGCAAGTATTAAGAGCTAAACAGCAAAGTCTTGTTAGTCAAGAAAGCTTAGAGCGGAAACAGTTGTGTTTAGACTTAAACTTACAAGAATTTTGGCAAGCTCAAGGAGGATTATTTCCCTTAAGGCTACAAGGAGGGTATTTGTTACAACTTCAGGAGGAGTTAAGCTCTTTTGCTCAAACTGAAAGATCTGCGAGGGCAAAAGTAAGAGCAGAACATTTTTCTCAAAATCTCTTTAAAACTTCTCTTGAACCTCATCCTGAGGAAAGCTTAGCTTTTTTTACCACTACTCTTGGTTTGAGAGCTAAACAAGATTGGGAACTACTACGAGCTTATGCACAATTAGACGAAGACTATCTTGCACCTCGGTGGTTTTTAGGGAAGCTTAGTAGTAATTTACCGCCAACTAATGAGGGAATTAGACTATTGCTACCAGAAAAGCAAGCTCAGCAACTGGTGTTTAGTTATCTCTTTGCCCAAGCAAGCTATACTATGCAGTTTGGTTATGAAAATAAACATCATATGCGAGCTTTGGCTGATGCTTATCTTGATCCTGTCTATGTGCAGCAAGTGTTTTGGGGAGAGGAACAAAAGTTCCGACGACTAACCCAAGTAAAAACAAATTTAACTTTGGAGGTTGAAGTGGGTAAAGAGCAAGCAGAATGGGGGTTTGATTTTGCTCAGTATCAAGTGCAATCCTTGGATCTGCATTTAAGTAAACAAAAACCTGAGCTTGAGGTGAGAGACTTATTAACCCAAACTCGACTCTACTATTTAGCTTGGAGTCAACTCTTACCTAAGCTTGAGCAGTATCAGGCTTGTATGCAAGGTAAACTAGCTTGGGAATTTGCTTTTGCCTCACAAGTTTCTTTAGCTCAGCTTTTTATGTCTACTTACAGTGTTTATACCTTGACTCCGAGAGAGCAAACTTGGTGTCAAGAGTTAGAACTTAGAAGCAAAGCTTATGGAGAAGAGTTTTATCGGAGTCAATTAGAGAGAGTTTTACAACAAGTATAGGGAGACAACTGAGTGTTTTAGTTGAATAAGGAGTAAAAAGATAGATGCAAACGAATACTTATATTGATTTCTTTCAGTTACATAATCTAGGCTTGCAAAGTCCCGATTATTTTGCCAGTCATAAATTGGTTTGGGTATCTCCGCAAGTTATAGATCAAGTCCTCGCTAAACCTATAGAGACCTTAAAGCGAACTTTGGCTTTTGAGACGGTATTAGAAACGAGTTTATTTGAACAGTTACTCGAGCAAGCTCAAAGGTTCTTTTATAGTTTACCTTATCAAGAGCGAGGAGACTATGCCCATACTTTAGGAGCTTTACAGTTTTTTCTTTACTCGAGCCAACAAGGAGTAAAACATTATCTTGCGAATGCTCCTAAAGTTACGCAAGCTCGTACAGTCATGGAGAGGTTTGTTAATGGCTTGCTGTTTGTAGCTGCTAATTTACTCACCTTAGCTTTAGATCTGAGGCAAAGAGTGCAAGTGAGTTATCAACAACAAGAACTGAAACTTACGGATTTAGATTTGCAACTGTGGCTAGAACAAAGACAACTTAGAAGTGAGAGTCAGGCTTTAGTTTATGAGGTGAATTTGCACTGGCAACCCGCAACTAGCGTGGCTAAGGGGGAGATTAAACAAAAATTTGCTCTTCTTAAAGATTTTTTGTTCTCTCCTACTTTACAAAAAACCTTGAGCTGTATTTATCCGCATTGGGAAAAAGCCTTGCTGGCAATTTGCTCGCAACAAGGAACTGACTTATTACAGGCGAGTTTAAATTATGGACGTCAAGGAGCTTTAACCTTAAGCCAAAATCAAATTCGTCCCCAAGAACTCTACAAGCTACAGCAAAAAATGCAACAAAAGTTTGCTCTTAATAATTATGCTCTAGGGCAAGAGATCTTAACTTATAGCAGTAGGTTACATGGTAAGCAACCTTTAATTGCTTATTTACAACAAAAATTAGCCTTGTGGCAATTACAGCTCCCTGTAAACAACTTGAGCCATAAGGAAATTATTAAGTTATTACATCTGCAATTTTTGACGGACTATGTAGAGTTGTATTTACAGGAGCTAGGGGACTATGGACTAGGAAAAACCTTGCAAGGTTTAAGGCAAGAGCTTGAATCCTTTGAGGCAAAAGAAAAAGAACAAGCAACTCTACCTATTAATCATCATAGCTATCACAATAATTCTCATTATCATAAGCATGCTTATGTTCAAAGCTATGTAGCAGCAAGTTGTCCTTATGACTAAGGAGCAAAATTATGGCAAAGAAAGTGGCATTTACCCCTATTGGTTTGGAGGCTCTCTATATGTCTGAAGCTGAAGAGCAGGAGACAAGGGAGCTGGATAAATTAGTAAATATAGATCTAGAACGAGAACAAAAGCAAGATGAGGGGGTAACAAGTAAAGCTGGAGAAACCAAAGAAGCAGAATTAAAAGCAGTCGCAGATTTGAAACTAACAGAGTTGCCTCTAGGAGAGTCAGAACCATCTATAGAAGAGATACGGGTTGCGGTAGAGCCTCCTGAGGTTACAGAGTTTGCTTTTGCTTCAGAGGAGGTATTGGGAGTTAGTGAGGAAGAGATAATGCAAGCGACGCCATTAATTGGCGAACCTAGCCAAGATTTCTCGTCACCTTGCTTCTCTGATCTTGAAGCTCAAGACTTGTGGCAAGAACAACTAAGATTACAACAAAAAGTTAAAGAACATAATGAACTGGCTCTCACTAGTCTTGAATATTTACCGGAATTACACTTACCCAGTGATGCTGAGTGGTTTGCGTTTTTAGCGACTAATGCTCAAGAGCTAATGCAAGAGCAACAAAATATGCTTTGTCCGCAACAAATTAGTTTTGCGGAAATAGAACCGCAAATCTCAGTAACTCGGTCAACTTGTATGGAAAATTGTGTAGCTCGTTATGAGACTAAAGTTTTTCCAACAAATTCCCAGGGACAAACTCAAATTAATCAGCAAACGCAAAGTGAGACTAGAGATCATGCTTGCAAAGAAAGTAAACGAGAACGTAAAATTGCTTCTTGGTTAGAATCTAAAGAACTCAAACAACAAGAGCAAAAACAACGTTGTCAACGCTTAAAGCAACGAGAAATTTTGAATAAAATTCATGCTTTGGAGAATTTAATTGCTTTATGGCAAAATTTCCCTGAGTTAGTTTCGAGTTTAGCGATGAGAAATAAGTATTTGCTACACTTACAGCAAAAGTCTCAAGCTCGGGATAATTTTTATCTTGCTCAATGTAAATCTTTGTTTTTGGTAGCAGGAGTAAAGATGTTAGCCCAGCAAGAAGCATGCCAAAAACTAGAACCTCATTGGCGTCAAGAACTGGATTACGAGTCAGTGTGGCAATTGTATCAACAAGCAGAACAAGTAGCTTTTACTAAAAGTGATTTTCCTGAAGTAGATTTAAATTTAGTGCAACAACTTTATCAAAAACAATCTCGACCATGGCGAGAACAATTGTCTCGTTTAATGCTATTGTGGCAACTTTTTGAAAAGTTTGCAGCTTGGGCAAAAGCACAACAAAAATAAAGTTATTGGAAAAAGTCTAGTGTAAAAGACTTTTGTAAACAAAGACTTTACTTTAGTACAAAAGCCTTACTGTAAAAATTTAACTTAACTTGGCTTTAAGAATTTAGAGCAAAAACTGAACTTTATTTCTGGGGACAGATTTACTCCCTCTCTCCGCTTAAGGGGGAGAGATAATCTTACTTAACTGCAATCTAAGGACAAAGGATGAAAAAAGTACTAGAAGATTTAATTGATATTTTTGAAATTAATGAGCAGAGAAGAGCCCAAGAACAAGGAGTAGCTTGTACTTTTGATCGTCAAGCTTTAATCGCTGAGCTTGAAGCCTTAGATCCCCAAGAGGTAATAGCTCAAGCCCAGAAGATTACTCCGGAAAGCTCATCTTCTAAGGCAAAGAAATCTCCTAAGGCTAACAAAGGCAAAGCTATCCCTGAATTAAAAGCTTATCAGGAGCTAGCTCCTGTACGTTTGGACGAACTCTTTAATGCTTTTGAAAAGATGCCTGCCGAAACTCTATGTAAAGGGATTAAAGAAGACTCTTCTTCTCGAGCTTTTGCGAATTACAAAAAAGAAATGCACAAGGCTTTTGCTCAAAGTCAGCAAGCGGTGAAAAAGCAAGGAAAAGAGCAAGCAAGTTCAGGGAAACAAGGAGATCAAGAAAAGCTGACAGATCAAGAGAAACAAACAGCACAAGAGAAACAAACAGCACAAGGGAAAAGTACGGCAGATTTATCAGTAGATCCACAAAATCCCTCAACCAAACAGAGGTATAACCTAGAAGCTTTAGGACAAGATTTAAGTTATACCTCAGAGGGAAAAGAGCTTTATGCTCAATTACAACAGCAACAACTTAGTTTATTAGGAGATGCCTACTTAATTCTCGAAATCTTAAAAGCTTGTTATAGCTATGTGTTACAACAGTTACGTGAGCAATTTACGTCAACTGATTTAGAATACTTATTACAAAGTTATAGTTTATTGCAGGAAAATGATTTTGGAGAAAGTTTATTTATTGGCAATCCTGAGTTTCCACCTCTTCGAGGAAAGAACTATTTACCTTTGCAAGCTCTGAGTTCAAATTCGTCAGAAAGCTTGTCCTTAAAGCAACTAGATTTTCAAGGGCTCTTAGAGTATTTAGCTCAAGAGTTAAGTGCAGATGCTTGGGCATATTTGCAATTAAGTAAAGTTGAGCAAGAGTTAGTGCAAAGATTATATGCTCCTGAGCATCCCTTACAGTACGAAGCTTCCACAAAGCAAATAAAATATGCTTACTTTTTAGATTTACCGATTTTGCATCTGCTGGTAGCAATCTATGAGCAAGCTCAGCAACAAGGGGAGGAGTTTCTTTAATGAACAAACTATGGCAATATTTTTTAGGGCAAGAAAAAGCAGTGTTTGATTATCTTCTCCCTTTGAGTTGGCAAGAGTATTTAATGCACAAGTATGCTCAAGAAGATATTTCTATTCATTGGCGTGAAAACTATGAACAAGGACTAGTTAATCTGTGGTTTAGTTTGGCTGTTGGTTACTTATGGGGAGCTTGTGTTTTTGCTCTTGGGATTTATGTTCCTGGGATAAGTATGTCTTTACTGTTCTTTGCTTTAACGGCATTGGGATTTGCAGGACAACAATATCCGCAAGCTCGATACAATCGGATTTGGTTAGAGCAAAGGTATCGACGTCCACTACTGCTAACTAATTCTCGGCAAATGCAAACCGAACTCTTAGCTCAAAAATGGTGGTTGGGTAAAGGCTTTTATTGGCATGCTCAGCATAGTTTTAAGCAACAAGCAATCCAACAAAAGCTCCAAGATAAGCAACATCTTGGCTATCGCCAAGAGCAAAAAAGCATGGGTGCTTCTTGGTTACATAGTTTGGAGTTTAAAGAAGAAAATCTTTATCTCGATTGTGAACATACCAATGGACATATGCTCATTGTCGGGACGACAGGAGCAGGAAAAACTCGAGCTTTTGATTTGTTAATTCAACAAGCAATTATGCGTCAGGAAAGTGTGATTATTATTGATCCTAAGGGAGATCATGATTTACGAGAAAAGGCTTTAGCTACCGCTTACAAGATGAACTTAGGAGCAAGGTTTTTGGCATTTAGTCCAGCTTTTGCTCAGCAAAGTATTGCTCTAGATCTTTTGAGTAATTACGCCAAAACTTCGGATTTAGCGCAAAGGATAATTTCGCTTATGCCTAATTCCCCTCAGGCTGCTCCGTTTAAGGCAGTGTCTTATAAAGCCGTGTTAACAGTAATTGAAGCTTTAACTTTACTCAAACAAAAGATCACTCTAAGTAAAATCTATCTTAATCTCACCCTAGGCTTAAAGAATCTCGTGGTGGAAGTGATGATCTATATTTGCAAAAACTATGATCTTCCGCAATATCTTGAAGTGTTGGAGCAAAAAGAAAGCTTAGAAACCAAAACCTTAAAATCTATTCTTCGCTCTTATATAAAGAACTATCATCCCCTATTAAAGCTTGAAGCAGTCTTAAATTTAATTGAACTATATAATCATGATCAAACCCATTTACATAAGATGTTAGCAACCCTACTCCCTGGCTTGCAAGTTTTGGCAACTTGGCCTATGAACGAGTTAATCACCCCTGAACTCGAAGGCAATGAGCAGAGATTAGTGTTTAATTTACAGAGTTTAACTAGTACTAACTATATTTTATATGTAGGGTTGGATAGTTTATCTGATGCTACTTTATCAGGAAATATCGGGAGTTTATTATTATCGGATTTAGCAGCTCTTGCCGGAAGCATTTATAACTATAAAGACGTAAAGCGTCCGATTAATATTTTTGTAGATGAGGCGGGAGAGGTAGTTAATGATGCCTTTATTCAAATTCTCAATAAAGGACGAGGAGCGGGCTTACGTTGTTTTACCGCTTTACAAACCATTGCTGACTTAAACGTACGTACTGGTGATAAAGAAAAAACTCGCCAAATGCTCGGAAACTTTAATAATTGGTTAGCTTTACGGACTACCGATTATGAAACCCAAAAGTATCTTGCTCAATCCTTACGCCAAACTAGGATTGCGGTAAAACAAAGTAATTATGGGCATTATGATGCCTTTACTAATAACTCTTACCATGAAGCAATTAATTATGAAAACAACTTGTTAGTAACTCCGGATATTTTAGCTGAACTCCCAAACTTTGAGTATATAGCTCGAGTAGCAGGAGGAGAGATTATTAAAGGACGCTTACCAATTGTAAGTAATCAAGAGTAAAAAATAGTTAAATCGTGAACTTTCTGAAATCAGAGATAGTAAGCAAATGGGGAATTGTGAGTTGTAAATTGTGATTAATAAACAGTGAGTAGGAAAAAATAAGAAGTTATTATTTGAGTTGGAGATTAGAGGGATGCAATATTTTTATCGTTTTCTCTTGGTATTGATTTTGAGTAGTCTACTGCTTCTTGCAGTCTATGGATTGATTGGACTTAAGCGTAGTTCTCTGCTTATGGCAGTAGTGAGTGCTTATGGAGTAGGGGGTAGTGAGGAGCAAGCTTTAGAGGTTTTTTTGCAGTTAATTGCCCAAGGCAAACTCACCCCTCCTGAGGGCTGGCAAGCTTGGTTGGCCATGGCGAGAGATTTACCACCAAATTGGCTAGAGTTTAAGGAACAGTGGCAACAAATTTTGCCTGCGCAAGATCTTCGCTCTCCTCAAAACCAAATTGCTCAAGGACGTTATGAGGCGAATCGGATTCAAGAGTTTATGCTTACCTTGGAGTTTTATACTCTCTTGTTAATGCAAAGAATCTATAGTTTTCTTCCCCTTCTCCTTTTGAGTTTACCTTGTTTAGGAGTTTTGTTTTATAGCCTTAAATTAAGACGTAGTCTCCAGCAAGAGCAACTAGTTTATACTTCTCCCTTAAAAAAGACCATGTATGTGTATCTCATGGGCATTTGTCTTTGGGGGTGGTTAGTACTTTGGTTAATCCCCTTACCTTTGCCCTCGGCTTGCTTGACCTTAGGTTATATAAGTGTCCTTATTACTGGTTATAAATTACGTCAACTGGTACAAGTATCGCAACAGCAAGCTACCTTAAATCTTAATTAAGCTCAATTTCTTTAAATAAAAAGCCCTCGGAAACAAGTTACCGAGGACTTTCGCTCTTCGTTCACAAATCAAAAGAGGTAGTTTTTGTTTGTTTTTGTTTGCTTTTTTTGTTGTTTAGTTTTTTAGATTTTTGTACTTGTAATTTGTGATTAAGGTAGAGGCTTTTCGGCTTCATACTCTCGAGCCTTTAAGAAGATAGCTACTGCAAAGTAGTCATCAAACTCATAGATTTCTGGAGTTTCATCAGCAACTTGCTCTCCGAGTTCGTAGAGTAAAGCTAAGCCCGAACCTAAGCTTGGATGTTGAGGTAAATAACCCATGAGTGAGAAAACTTTATAAACCAGCGGATTTTTAATAAAGTTCTCGGCTCGTTTTCTTCTCTCAAACCCTATTAGTGATTGTTCGGAAATAGCATTAATGAAGATAACTTTATCCTCGGCAATATCCACTACCGAAAATCCGTGTTCTTCTTCATAGCTTCGATGTACATAGGAGTTAGCAAGAGCTTCTTGTAAGCACAGACCTAAATCCGTGGTTTTGGTTTCTTGCGGGTATTTGTGTACCTTATCTAAGTGCTTACAGATCTTTTCATAGGTATACTTAAAGCTTTCAATGAGGTTTTGTTCAATAATTTCTTCTTTTTTGCCTGGCTTAGCAGGGTAACGACAAAGGAGAAGTTTATTGCAATACTCAGGAACAAGGCGTTTAATCGCTTCTTTTTTGCCAAAGAGTAAGAAAGCTGCTAAGTTAAGTACTTCCTCTTCCTCGGTTAAGGAAAAAGGATTTTTCTTGAGTAAACCTAAAGACTTTAAGAACTCGAGATCGTCTTGCGGTTGAGCAACTCCGGTGTGTGCTGAGATGCGTTCACGAGCAAAGGCGATAGTTTGTGGATCTAAGTATTTGAGGTTACTTTGGTGAATAGTCAAGGCACTTTCATGATAAAAGGTTGGCAGTTCTTTAGCTAAAGCAAAAACTGTTTCTTGGTCATGGCTAATATCATGATTTTTACCCTCGGCACTACGTAAATAAATGCGATCTTGATATTTGAGGATGGTTGGAGCTCGAGGAACTATAATCAGAATATAGAAAAGTCCTTGGTATTCTCCGGTAGTAAGTTCACAATCGGCAAAAGTATCAAGAATCATATTCTTGGGACTTATGAGATTGCTAATTCCCTCTTGATAGTTCTTTCTAAAGATCTCTACTTGTTCTTGAGTAAAGCCGACAAAGTTTTTGTCTGCATCTAGTCCAAGAACTATAGAACCTCCATGCGGAGAGTTACTTAAAGCAACCAGTGTTTGGTAAAATTCATCGGAAATATTGTTTACGTCAAGGTTAGCAATAAAGCCAACACGATCGTATCTATTCCAAGATTGGATTGCTTGGAGTAAAAGCATATGATTAAATCCTTATAGGTTAAAAATGTTAAGTAAAACTTCACTGTTGCCATAGATTTTTTTAGATTTACTTACACTTTAACTTAGAGTGAAGAGTAGGAAATGAAAACTGATTTCACATCTTCTTATTTTACCTATTTTTTATAAAAAAGTTTGAATAATTTATCAAAAAATAATGAAAATTTTATGTTAGAAGAGCTTATTTAGTTACTCTTGAGTAAGAGTAAGAGGAAAAGAATAAAAGAATGGTAGATAAAGGAACTGGAGATAAAGGAATAGTGAATACAAGGATCTAGAAATAAAGGAATGGTAAATATAAAGAACCGACAAAGTAATAACTAAAATCAGAGAGGATTTCCTGAAGATTTGCTTTGAGGTTTTCTGAAGATTATTCATTATTTGCAAAGAGTTTAAGTTTAGTTAACTTGTTTATTTAACTTAAGATATTTTTATCAAAGACTCTTCTATGAATATAGTTTTCGGGGGATGAATAAAAACCCTTGATTTTGCGCCAAATTCGTTAAAAAAATTTTAGGCATGAGTGTAAATATCTCCCTAAGAAAAAGGTCTAATTCCCGCAAAAAGTATATGAGTTTAAAGGATAGGTTGAAGTGTAGATTTGTTTTGAATAATAGGGATTTCTGTTCGTAAAACTATAATTATACATTCTTAGAAAATGCTTCTTTATTTGATTTAGCTTTGCAAATTAGTTTAATTAAGAGTAATATATTTATGAGACACTAGAGAGGTCGGCTCACCTCGCTATTGTACTTATATCGAAAAACTAAAAGTTTTTCAGATATCTAACCACATAAAACTAGTAAGTTTTAAGGCTCACACCCGTGAGCCTATTTATTTTATTTAAATTTTGTAAAAACTCGATAAAGCCCAGCAAGCTTAGGAGTTTTGCAACTTAAGAGTTAGAGTATTTTTTGCTTTTGCTCTTAAGTTTTGGTACTAACCTTAAAGTTAGATTAAGTTTTAATTTGCGTTACTTACTATTAGCAATTTTTAAGGCAATAACCCCACCAATAATTAGGCATACCCCTAACCAACTTAAGAAAGATCTAGGTTCATTAAAGAAAAGAACTCCTACAATAAAAGTTCCTGCTGCTCCAATTCCCGTCCATACCGCATAGGCTGTTCCTATAGGAATTGATTTTTGGGCAAGGAATAAAGCAAAGCCACTAAGAGTTATACAAATTATAGCCATAGCTATACCTAAGAGGCGATGCTCTGAGTTTTGTGCAATTTTAAAGCCAAGAGGCCAACCTATCTCGCAGATCCCTGCAAATAATAAATATATCCAAGCAAGCATATTAATTTCTCGGTTTTTTCTTGTCTCAATTTTTTACTTCTTGTTGATAATTGAGAGAGTTGTTAGAAGATTATAACATATGAAGAAAAATAGTCGTTAAAGAGTAGTTTTTAGCTGTACTCTTAGTTTTAGCTTTAAGTTATTAATTTATTTAAGTTATTAATTTATATTACTTAAGTTATTCTTTTATTTAGGTTGCTTCTTGAACAAAGGGGTATTTTGTATTTTCTTGAGCAAAGGATAATTTTGTAGCTCCTTAAGTGAAGGATAATTTTATCTCCTTAATCAAAGAACTATCTTAAAAAAGTAGAGAAATTTGAAATAAAAAAAGTGTGTAGCTCATTTAAGAACTACACACTGCTAAACTTCTAAGAATAATATACTAATAAGATAAAGACATTAACGAATTATAAAAAATAATTCTCTTAACGTCATAGCTATCTTTGCTACATTTTAACAGAAAAATAAAAAATCTTTAAATTATTTTTTGTAAATTGTAGTAAAAGTCAGTTTCTTAGATAGGAATTTAGAGAACTCAAAAATGAAAAAAATTTAGCTTTTGTGCTAAAAAATTAGCGAAGATTTTTCTCTTAATTTTCAAAAACTGAGAGAAAATGGCTAGTTTTTTCCTAAAGATGAGGCATTTTTAGTAAAAAATTTGCTTCAGACTTTTATTGACAAAAAAGAAAACTTATCCTTACAAAAAATAAGGATAAGCTCCTAATACATAAAAAATTTGTGGTTATTTGCATTCTACTTTGGTAATTTCCTTGTAAAACTAAAATTTTTGCAGAGAAAAATGTAGCTTATTGTTCCCAAAGTTGATTAAATCTAGTCTCGCCCAGCTCCCAACGCCAGTTGGGAACGTGATAAGCATGAACTTTACTTTGCCAAAACATAGATTTAGTATTGATCTGTTTTTTAATTTGCCAAGAGCTAAGGTTAGAGATAAAAGAGCTAGCTCCATAGAACATATGATAGAGAGTACGAGCACTTGCAAGATTCCAGCCACTTAAATCCGCATTAAAGGATTTAGCATTTTTAAACATATTGCTGAGATCTACGGCTTTACTCACATCCCAATTACTAAGATCACTTTGAAAGTTAGTGGCAGCAAAGAACATAGAGTTCATATTAGTAACTCTACTTACATTCCAACGACTTAGATCTTGATTAAAGCTTTGGGCATAAGCAAACATTGCACTCATATCCGTAACCTTGCCGACATTCCACCCACTAATATCCCGATTGAAGTTTACCGCTTTACGGAACATCCCATTCATTCTTGTGACATTAGCTACTTGCCAACGACTGAGATCAGCATTAAAGATACTTGCCTCATTGAACATGCTACGCATATTAGTTACGCGACTAACATTCCAGCGACTGATATCTTGATTAAAACTCTTAGCGGCATAGAACATAAAAGTCATGTCTTGAACATTAGAGACATTCCAACGACTTAGATCTCCATTAAAGTAACGAGCATCAGCAAAAGTTGATTTCATAACTCTAACGTTACTAACATTCCACTTACTTATATCCCCATCAAAGGTACTGCAGACAAAAGTTCCGTACATAGAACGTACATTACTTGTATCCCATTGACTAATATCAATGTTTAGAAAACGTAAATTGTTAGAGTTGAGACAGTAAGTATAATCTCTCCCCTTAGGAATTTGGTAGTTGCCAGCAAAGACAAAATCTAAATTCTCGAGTTTCGAAACATCAATAAAGTTAAGATTTAAAGGAGTATAAGAGCTCTGATAACGTGCTAGATAAACTTCGAGAAATTCTTTTAATTTTTCGGTTTGCGTAAAGACAAGTTTTATTTGTTGTGGATCTAATCTTTGTTCTTGCCACCAAGCTGGGAGTTCATGGTAACTTAAATCATAAAAAATTTCTACTCTTGGGGTATCTCGGCGATGATCTTGTGATGATGTTTCTTGAGCAGGATTATTCGTGGGATTAGACCTCTCGGTTACTTGAGAACTTTGAGGAGTGGAACTTGTTTGCGTAGTTGTCGAGTTAGGGTTCGACGGGTAAGTTTTAAGCTGAGACTCAGGCTTTTGAGTTGCTGAGGTTAGACGAGCTTGTCTCTCAAGTTCTTTTTGCTTGAGAGAGACAAAGTAACCGGCAGCAATACTAAGGAGAGTCAAAATAGCTCCGGGAATTAGAAGATGTTTGCTTTGCATATCTAGGTTATATTTAAAAGTTGAGACTGAATTGAAACAAATGAAAATAAATTAATACAAGTTAAGATAACTTAAAGCGAATTAAGATAAACTAACACAAGTTAAGATAACTTAAAAGTTGATCTGACTGTTTGGCTTTATGCCAGCTAAACAAAGAAATGATCAAACAAATAAAGACCTGGATAAAGTTAAACTAGCAAAGTGTGAGCAATCATCTCACCAGCCTAGATTATAACAAAAATAAAAGCCCTCTGTATTCCAGAGAGCTTACATAAAAAAGAAATTAATTTTAGAAGATTGATACTAGTTAGTTAGTGAAGATTTTCAGGATTAAGATCTTCGTAAGCAAAAGCATAGCCTTCTTTGAGGGCTTTGACAATACGATTGATCTCACCTTCTGAGATACCACGCTCTTTAAGATCAATTTTTGCACATTCAACAAGGTAACGGCAACGAGCGTAGTATTTACGTCTTTCTAATTCATCAATGAGTTCACGACGATCATTACTTAAGTAAGGGTATACAGAGTTAGCATCAATAACTTTGCGTGACTCTTCGAGCGTATAGCCTGAGTAATTTGCTTTTGAACGACGTGAAAGTAAAGAGTAGTGTTCGGTAACTAAGCAACGGTAACGTAAGTGACCACTTTCTTTAACTACAATTGGAGTACCCATTTGGTATTTTAATTGACGGGTGTTAATTACTCCATTAGAGTCAGGGATATGAGCGGTAAAGTTAATTACTAGTTGTGAGCCGTGTTTAGCCGAAACAAAAAGATCACCATATTCTTTATAGAAATTATCACTATCAAGATCAATTTCTACCGCAGGAAAGTGTGAACGATCAATTGATTGATTGTGTTTTTTAATCATGCGCTCACGTTCTTTAATACGCTTGTGCATTAATCTTGGTTTACGGTGATAACTTCTAACTTTAGTTAAATCATCTGAATTAATTTCTTGCACCATTACCGGTGCTGGATTTGTCTTAGCGGTCATATGTAAATTTTTAAACCTCTAAAAGTGTTAATTATTACTTAATTAATAATCAAGGTAATTGACGTTGCTAAATAAAAGAAAGCAACAGCTAAGAATTCAAGAAAGAAAATTAAGTTATCTCTAAGTTAGAGTTATCTTGGAAAAAAGAATAACCAAATCTATGTAAGTTAAAGAAATCTCATTTAAGTTCAGCCAATCTAGATTGTAAAAGCAATTTAGATTGTTAGATCAATTGAGATTATTTAGGGAGATAACTTAGATAGAAATAAAGCTAACTTGAGACAAAATAATTTGAGTTTAACAAAAAACCTCAAGTAAAACTAAACGTTATACTTCAAATATTTTCACTTACGTTAACTAAGTGAAAGTATCTGTCAATTTTAGGCAATGAAATTGAAGTTTTACTTAAGCCAACTTGTTAAAGACTTTTGTGAGTAAAAGTACACTCAAGTTCTTGAATCAAATTTATTTTTAATTTTTCTGCTTACGTAATTGCTTGGCAGAACCGATTACGCTCTCAAGAATTACTCTTGGTTGCTTCCTCAGAAGCAAAGGTGAAGAATAGTCTAGAGATGAAGATAAGAGAAATAAGTCAATTCTTAAAGTTTAAAAAACAAATTTTGCAGAGCAAGTTAAGTACTTTTTTTAAGGTAGTTATGAAAGTCTAGATTTAGATAGCTATTATTTATCGCAACTATTTAGAGAATGAGCTATAGAAATTGACCTTATTTGTAATAATTACTTATGGTTTACATCTATAGAGAATATCTATTCTAGTTACTAGTTTGCGATTAAATTTGGAGCTTCAGAGAACTACTTGTTACTTTGGCAGTTGATCGAGAAGTACTTTTGTAAAATCAAAGTTATGAAAAATCATAAATTTAACAGTTTGCTTTGTTTCTACCTCTGGGTTTGGCTTTCTTTGCTTTTTGCTCTTATTTATTTTGTTTTTTGTTTTTGGCTTTAACTTTAAATTCTGTTTTAACTCTTACTTGAGAAAAATTAAAAAAATCACTTTAGCAAGCTAAAGGAAGAAAGATAAAAACAAGTTTATACGTTCATAAGCTCATATACTCATAAGCTTATAAGTTTATATGTGTTAGATATAAACTAAAAATGAATTCGGTTTTGGAAGTTTATAGTTACACTTTATTTTTTATATTGTTTATTTCCTTATTTATCTGAAGATAACAGAATAAGGTGAATAGAAAGGGTAACTGATTTTACGTTCATACTGTGCTGGCGTACAGTCCTAATTGTAAAATTATTCTCATCGAGTGAGATTAAAGTTTTAAAAATATATAGGATATTACGGAGTAATATAGATAAAAATGTCTTTTATTC
>NZ_NRJF01000044.1 GCF_003585965.1 Psittacicella gerlachiana
ACCTAAGATCCTTGTTCATTTTGCAGTTTAATAACTATTATTTAATAATTATTTTCTGTTTTGCGAGGTTTATTACTAATGTTAAAGCCTATTTCATTATTATTTCGTGGAAGTTTAATTCTACGCATTTTAATTGCAATTGTTTTAGCTCTCGTTGCTTATTACACTATCCCATCTATTTCTAAGCACGCAGCCATCTTAGGGCAATTATTTATTACTCTTTTACGTTCAATTGCTCCATTTTTAGTATTTATTCTTCTCATAGCAGCAATTATTCGTGCTGACTCTGGAACAAATAAAATTATTCGTGCAATTGTTCTTACTTACATTGCTGCAACTCTGATCTCAGCTTGTATTTCAGCAGCTATTACCTTATTCGCTCCGCCAATCCACTTAAATTTAACTGGCGTTGATGCCTCTCACGTACAACTAGCAAAAGAATCAAGTGCTCTCGAAGTTCTCGAAACTCAATTCTTACGTATGTTCGAGAACCCTGTAAAAGCTTTAGTTGATTCTAACTTCATGGCTTTATTAACTTGGTCTGTATTCTTTGGTATTGCTTTCCGTTTTTGTAAACAAAGCGTTAAAGATGTACTTTATGAAATGGCAGATGCTACAGGTCGTGTTGTAGGTTGGATTGTACAATTTGCACCTATCGGGGTATTTGGTATTTTCTCTGACGTGTTAGTTAACCACGGTATTGCAGAATTAGCTAAATATGGTCAATTAATTTTACTTCTTGTAAGCATTTACCTAGTAATTGAACTAATTTTCTATCCACTTGTTGGTTTTATCTTTACTCGTAAAAATCCTTACCCAGATTTATTTAAATGTATTGTCGTTTCAGGGATTCCAGCATTCTTCTCACGTTCATCAGCAGCAAATATTCCAGTAAACTTAAAAGCAGCTGATAACTATGGAATTCCACGTAGTGTTTCGGCATTTATTATCCCACTAGGGGCTAATATTAGCTTAACCGCAGCTGCAGCGACAATTACCGTATTATCAATTACTTTAGCTCAAAGTTTAGGTATTGAAATTCACTACTTAAGTGCTCTTTTAGCTTGTGTAATTGCAGCTCTATGTGCTCTTGGCTGTTCTGGTGTTCCAGGTGGTTCTCTTCTTATGATTCCTATTGCCGCTTCATTATTTGGCGTACCTCCTCATATTTCGTCACAAATGATTGCAATCGGTTTCTTAATTGGCGTAGTTCAAGACTCAGTGGAAACTGCAGTTAACTCTTCAGGTGATATTTATTTCACTAAAGTTGTATGTGATCATTACGGAATCAGTAACGATCCTAACTATGAAAACAACTAATAATTAAGATAAAAGCTCTCCTTAAGCGGAGAGCTTTTATGCTAGTTGTCTGCATAAAAAATTTTAGCAACTATATTTTTCTGATAAAATATATCAGGTATAAGTAATCCTCTTACTTATCTTTTCGCAGTTATAAAACATTTTTTATTTTCTCCTAGTTTTTTACTAGCACAATTCGAGGTTTTATAAATTGAAAAAATCATTTCTAACAAAAGCTTTAGCAGTTTTTGGGGTTTCACTTTTTTCATTATCTAATCTTAACAATGCTTACGCTGCAGATGAAAAACCTGGTAAAGTACTTTATGTCTACAATTGGACTGAATATATTCCAACTGAAGTACTAAAACAATTTACAAAAGAAACAGGGATTCAAGTACGCTATTCTACTTATGAAAGCAATGAGGAGTTATACTCAAAGCTAAAGCTTGTTAAGGGAGAAGGTTACGATTTAATCTTCCCATCTAGTTATTATGTAAATCTTCTTAAAGATGAAGGTTATTTACGTAAACTAGATAAAAGTAAGATTAAAATGGACAATGTTCTCCCTGAATTATTAGGACGTGAATACGATCCTAACAATGAATATTCAGTTCCATATACTTATGGTTTTACTACCATTGCCGTAAACACTGATACATACGATATTAGTAAAGTTACTAGCTGGAAAGACCTTTGGAAACCAGAATACAAGAACTTAACTTTATTAAATGATGTGCTTGACAACTTCTCTATGGCATTATTATCTTTAGGCTATGATCCTAATAATGCTACAGATGAACAAGTTGAACAAGCATTTCATAAACTACAAGAATTATCGAATAAAGTCGTACAATACAATTCAGACTCTCCTGAAGTGCCATATATTGAAGGTCAATCAAGTATTGGGATGATCTGGACGGGATCAGCATTTAGAGCTCATCTCGAAGGTAATAGCAATATTAAAGTTGTATATCCTGCAGAAGGTTCGATTCTTTGGGTAGATAACTTTGCTATTCCAGCTAAAGCAAAAAATGTTGCTGGAGCTTACGAATTTATTAACTTTATTCTGCGTCCTGATATAGCTTTAAAAATCGTAGAAGAAATGGGGTTCCAAACTTCAAATAGTAAAGTAAAAGCACTTATGCCAACCGAATGGCAAAATGACCCAGCTTTATTCCCTTCTGAAGAAGTTTATAAAAAAGCAATTATGAATAATATTCCTACTTCTCGTCTAGAGTTATTCAATAATTACTGGAATCGTTTAAAAGTTAATTAATCTAATTTAGTTGTTTTATAACTGCAGGTCTACAAGATTTTTCTTGTAGACCTTTTCTTTGCTAATTATTTGATCATCAATAATCATAATTTTGATTAAAACCTTGTCAAATGACGCAAAAATGAACATTGCCTCTTCCCTATTTAGAAACTCTTCATATAATAATTTAGAGAGAAATATTTCTCTGCAATCAACAATAATCGAACTTCTTTTAAGGAGGGTTAAAAATGACAAAAAAAGTGGCTGTAATTACAGGATCAGCAGGTGGTTTAGGTAAAGGTATAGCTTTACGCCTAGCCGCAGATGGCTTTGCGATAGTTTTACATGACATTAACAAAGAGTTACTCTCAATCACTGAAAATGAACTTAAAGAAAAAGGTTATGATGTAATTGCTGTAACTGGTGATGTGCGTAAAAAAGCAGATCAAGAAAATCTTGTTGCTCAAGCTGTAGCTGCTTTTGGTGCAGTTGATGTATTTATTAATAATGCCGGTGTAGAATCTGTAGAACCTTTAGAACAAATTACCGATGATAAATTTAACTTTGTCTTTGATGTAAATGTTAAGGGAGTGCTTTTTGGAACACAAGCAGCCGCTGCTCAAATGAAAACCCAAGCTACAGGTGGAAAAATTATTAATGCTTGTTCAATTGCAGCCCATGAATCTTATGAAATGCTGTCGTTATACTGTGCTTCCAAGCATGCAGTAAGATCTTTTACTCATTCTTCTGCAAAAGAATTAGCAAAATATAACATTACTGTAAATGCTTACTGCCCTGGCGTAGCTGCTACGGCAATGTGGGATCGTATTGATGAAGCTTTTGTAAAATATAATGGCTGGGAACCAAAACAAGCTTGGAATACTTTTACTAAAGATATCCTTGTAGGTAGACCTCAAGTTGCTGATGATGTAGCTAAACTGGTAAGTTTCTTAGCTTCTTCAGATTCCGACTATATAACCGGACAGACAATTCTTACTGACGGTGGAATGGTGTTTAGATAAAAAAAGTGTTTATTATAAAAAGGTATTAAATAAAAGTTAAGGAAGAAGGTGTTTGCCTTCTTCCTTAACT
>NZ_NRJF01000045.1 GCF_003585965.1 Psittacicella gerlachiana
ATAAGAAATCGAGAATAATAAGAAAATCAAAGAAATTTTAACTTTCCCACTCCCATTCTATACTTCCTGATTTCTAGCCATTTATATTTTTGACTTCTAGGTATAGATTTTATTCTTAAGTTATTTGAGGGGTAAAAGCGATGGCTGTAAAGCTAATTATGTATTAAAGTATAGATAGCCCTAATTGCTAGAAACTTTGTAACTTATGAGTAATTAAAGTTTAGGATTTTATGTCTAGATTTAATAATTCTAGTAGCAAAAGAACCTTAAACGGGAAAGTTTAAGGCTCTTTTGTGCGACTGGTATGCTATAGACCAAGGTCAGCCAAGCTTAGCTTGGTGAGTCCTTCCCGAAAATGTCCATAAGGGGAAGTCCAAAGGCAGACTGTTAATCCGTGAGGATACAGCGAAGAAAGCCGGTGGCATAAACATGGGGGCTACGAACAGAAACCTTATACGAGGCTAGATAGAGTAGGGTGAGACTGCGAAAGAAGTCAAACTCGAGGACATAAGCCAGCTATAAAGCTATATATGCTCTATTTGGTATATAAGGAGCTCGTCATGCGGAGGTTGAAATCTCGTTTCCAAGATTTAGTAGAGATGATTAGTCTTTATCTTAGCTTACCCAGTGATATCTAGTGACTGACCGTAACTTACACAGGTGTACGAGAAGCTCTAGAAGTCAGCATAATCCATAGTACCATGGGAGATGGAAACCTATGGGAAGGGAGGAAGTCTCAGTATGCAATTCCTATATAAAGACATCTATAGGTACATTGCTGAGTGCTCTGGTGACTACATGCCTCTAATAGGGCTTGTAAAACTATAAGAAACAGGCAGGTAGTTGCTATATAACTAGTAAGTATCAAGTAAAAGTAGAATGTATGAAAGTAGAAAATTGTAGCACAACAACCAAAAGTCAGAGTGTAGATATATGGTAGTCCATATACTCTACCTCTAACATTTTAAGATCTATTAAACAAGTATGTCGGAATAATGGTGCACCTGTAATAGACAGGGTAACATGTAAATCCTTTAAAGAAAGATATAGCGGTGGAAGCGGATTGAACGAACTGAAATCGATATTGACGTCTGAGAAGTATAAGCCAAAGCCTGTGCGAAGAGTGTATATCCCCAAAGATAACGGGGATAAGAGACCATTAGGAATTCCGTGTGTAATTGACCGTGTACATCAACAAATGTACGCAAACATCTTAACCAAAATCTACGAGCCTTTATTTGCAGATGAAAGTTGTGGATTCCGTCCGAAGAAAAGTGCCACCGAAGCACTTAGAGTTTGCTTCAGTCACTTGAGAGACGGGAAGATCTATGTAATAGATATGGACTTAGCAAAGTTCTTTGATACGGTTAATCATAAGAAACTTAAGCAAATTTTATCTAAACAGATCAAAGATGTAAGAGTCCTCGCAACTATTCATAAAATGCTAAAGACGCCTATTATTGATAACGGTCGCCGTATCCCCTCAACAATAGGAACTCCACAAGGAGGTAACATTAGCCCTATTCTTGCTAATATCCTATTAAATGAGATGGATCAAAGACTAAAAGAGAAAGGCATTAGCTTTGTTCGTTATGCTGATGACATGATGATATTTTGTTCATCTATGAAAGCAGCTAAAAGAATAATGAAGAATACCATACACTATCTTGAGGAAACTCTTCTCCTTAAAGTTAATACAGAGAAGACGAAAATAGGAGTGATAAATAGGAAACTAAAGTTCCTAGGACATTGCTTCTATAGAACAGATAATCCTTGGGGAATTGCGATGGATATTCATGCAAAGAGTAAGGCTAAACACCTTGAGAAATTAAAGGAATTAACGCCGAGGAATGCGAAAGGTGGGTTAAAGAAGATCAAGAAAGACCTAGACTTATACATACGAGGTTGGGCTAATTACTACCACCACTCTAAAGTATTCAATAAAGGTTCTTGGGTTAAGAAAGTTAGTGGAATACTTAGGAGACGAATTAGGGCAATGTTATGGCATTGCTACAAGTCCCCTAAGAAAAGGAAAAAGAAGATACGTGAGTATGCTCCCTACTTAGCCAATCAGATTGGCGTAAGTGGGAGACATAATCATCGCAAGTCTTGTACAACCCTTAATCAAGTATTCACTAACTCTGTACTTGTTAAAGAAGGGTTCACGTGGACTGAGTTAGAGTTCTATATGATTGCTGAAAAGAAAAACTGGCAAACTCTAACAAATCACGAAAATAAATCTACGTTGCAACTCAAGAAAGAATGGAAACGGAGAGCCAAAGAAATAAAGAAAAGCGTCTCCTCAGGAATGAGTGCTTAAAAGCTGGTAGATTTGTAATCCGTAGATTAATAATAACATGTCAGCTCTCATCATGCTATTTTTTTCTATAGGTATTCGTGATAAAGGTCACTGAGGCAACCGCCGTATACTGAACGGTACGTACGGTGGTGTGAGAGGGGAACGGTTGAGACTAAAATAATTTAGCCCCCGCCTCTACTCGATTAATTTAAAAAAATCTATTTATACCAATATTTCTTAATAACTAATTATCATGAATATTAGTAATAAAGAATTAAGTAAAGCTGAGTAAGTTTTTATTTTCTAAATGCAATTTGATATTGAGCAGGAGTTACTTTGTTTTTCCACGCAGAGATATTTGGTGAGTTGTAAGATATTCCAGAGTCATAAAACATACTAGTAATAAATGTTTCGTTATTTACACTCCAAGCATTTAGATTACTATTAAAACGTTTTGCTCCATAGAACATTACAGTCATGTAATTTACATTTTGAATATCCCATTTACTTAAGTCACTATTAAAGTTTGTTGCATTGTTGAACATTCCACTCATGTTAGTTACATTTGAGGTGTTCCATTTGCTTAAGTCACCATTAAAGTTTGTAGCATCAGAGAACATAAACAACATGTCAGTTACATTTGAGGTGTTCCATTTGCTTAAGTCACTATTAAAGTTTGTAGCACCATAGAACATAAACGACATGTCAGTTACATTTGAGGTGTTCCATTTGCTTAAGTCACTATTAAAGTTTGTAGCACCAGAGAATATTCCATTCATGTTAGTTACATTTGAGGTGTTCCATTTGCTTAAGGCACTGTTGAAGTTTGTAGCATTATAGAACATTCTACTCATGTTAGTTACATTTTGAGTATTCCATTTACTTATATCGCTATTAAAGCTTATAGCTTCAAAGAACATATAACTCATATCAGTGACATTGGAAGTATCCCATTGACTTAAATCACCGCTAAATGTGGTACAGGCAAATACTCCTTTCATTGAAGTTGCATTAGAAGTATTCCAGTTACTAATATCTATGTTAAGTTTACGATATTTGTACACAAGGTCTTCATGAAAGCATTTAACTCCATATTCTTTATCATGATATGCAAAAAGAAAATCAAAATTTTGAATTTGTGATACATCAATAAAGTTTAAATCTATAGGTGTATAGGAATAGGGTGAATAATTTTTTTCAAGGTATTCATCTAAAAACTCTTTGAGTAGTTCTTTTTGGGTAAATGCTATTCTAACTTCATAAGGATCAAAATTTATCTTTGATAATTCACTATACTTAATATCAGTATAGGTATGTTTGTAATTGTGTTTAACCAAGTTGTTTTTAGTCTTTACTTGTGTAAAATAGCTATCAAGTAACTGACTGCTTCCTTTTCCAATGATTATACCTATACCAATAAGTAAGATGTAAAGAAGAACTCTATTAATTTTCATAGTAGATAAGTTTATATTTTAAGTTGAACATATATGTATAAGATTTAAGATCTGAATCTATGGTGTATGGTTAGGTAACCAAATGATAATTACAAATCCTAAGTATTTTGCTTATTCTTATAGTCTAGATTTTATAAAAACTAGCTAGCAAATAAGTTGTTGAGACAATAGTAACCAAAAATTCTTGATGAATCACTGGTTACATAATTTATACATCTATTATATAAGAAATCGAGAAGAATAGGAAAATCAAAAGAATTTTATTTTTTCCTACTCCCCTACTCCCACTTCCAGTCCCTTTGCACGTCGACTACAACTCTAACGTTCATTACAGACTACCTCCCCAGTTCTGACTTCTACTTTCATTTTCTCTTTCTATTTTCTTTCAGAGAATAATTTACCTCATTCCTAAATCTGTAATCTTCCATCAAATTATTGGTTATCACATTCTCACGGTAGCTGTGGTAAATGTTTATATTTGTCAATAATACCCTTTATTTGCTCTACCAATAATTTATAATCTAAATCTTTGTAAGAGGTTCTATAGATTTTATTTCTTATTTTTGCCAATAAAACTTGATCTTCATTTAAAGGTAGTGGTAGGCGTTTTCCTAAAAACGCTTGAGCATAAGCCACTAAGTCAATTAGCACATCTTTTTGTACAATAGTACAGCTATACATAAAGTCTCCTTAGCGAAGTTCGATTTGCTATGGTTTAATTTTTAGGATTTTATTGGTGAGATAAATCCCAAAAGTTGGTATAAGATATGATATTACCCCCATTTTAGGGGGTAATATCAAACCAAATGTTGATGAATAAAAGATAATTTAATATCTAGTTGAGAAAGTATAAATTCACTTTGCAACAAATCCTTTTGATATTTAAGTCGAATTGCTTGAAGAAATATAATTTTTTATAGCAAGGGGGATATTTAGTGGCATGAACTCCAAAACTTATATCCAAAAGAGATCTGTTTTAAAGTTTAGGTTAAGAAGATGCTGTTATTTATTAGTCAAGAAAGTCTGCAAATAAAAGTTGATATTCTTGAGGATTTAATTTATCTTTCCATGTTTCTACGCTTTTAGGAGAGAACTTACTGTCAAAAAAGGCATGTCTAGCTTTAGTTTGAGCGTTAACTTGCCAAGAGTTAAGATTACAGTCAAAATTAGTATTAGAGAACATCATTTCCATGTTTTCTACATTTGACACATCCCAACTACTTAAATCACTAGAAAATTTTTGAGCATGAGCAAACATACTAAACATTTCAGTTACTTGAGATACATTCCAATTGCTGAGGTCACTATTAAATTTACGAGCATCTGCGAATATAGAATTCATCTTGGTCACCTTAGAGACATTCCATTTACTTAAATCACTAGTAAAATTGAGAGCACGAGCAAACATCCCGCTCATATCAGTTACTTGAGAGACATCCCATTTACTGAGATCACTATTAAATTTATAAGCATCGGTGAACATAGAATGCATATTGGTCACCTTAGATACATTCCATGTACTTAAATCACTAGTAAATTTAGTAGCCTCATTAAACATAGATTTCATATTTGTTACATTGCTTACATCCCAATGGCTGAGATCACTAGTAAATCTTTCCGCACTCGCAAACATAAAGCTCATATCTGTAACCTTACTTACATTCCATTTGCTGAGATCACTATTAAATTTTCTCGCTTCACTAAATATATAGCTCATATCAGTGACAGCACTCACATCCCATTTGCTTAGATCACTGGTAAAGTTTTCAGCTTCGGCAAACATGCCTCCCATATCTTCGACTTTGCTTACATTCCAATTGCTCAGATCACTGGTAAATTTTTCAGTCCCTAAGAACATGCCATTCATGTTTGTAACATTAGCTACATCCCATTTACTCAGGTCACTAGTGAAATTTGTGGCCATTTCAAACATTTCACACATATCAGTCACTTTAGAGACATCCCAATTACTTAGATCGCTATTAAAGTTAGGGAGTTCACTAAACATCCCAGCCATACTGACAACATTGGAGACATTCCATCGACTTAAATCAGAATTAAATTCTTCTGCAAGCCAAAACATAGAACCCATGTTGGTAACATTGCCTACATCCCATTGGCTAAGATCACTGTTAAATTTCCTTGCTTCATTAAACATAGCCTCCATACTTGTAACTTTAGCGACATTCCATTTACTGAGATCACTAGTAAATTTCTTAGCATAAGCAAACATACCACTCATATCAGTAACATTTTCTACGTTCCACTTACTGAGATCGGAAGTAAAGTTTTCAGCGAAACAAAATAGTTCATGCATATCAGTAACTTGGGAAACATCCCATTTACTCAGATCACTGCTAAACTTGTCGGTATAAGTAAACATCTCACTCATGTCAGTAACCTTACTAACATTCCATTTACTTAAATCACCTCTAAAGTTGGCACTTTCTTAAACATGCCACTCATATTTGTAACCTTGGATACATCCCAAGTGCTAACATTACCGTTAAAGGCGCAAGCATAAAAGAAAGTTCCTTGCATATTGGTTACTTGAGAAACATTCCACTTGTTTAGGTTACGATTAAAGCTTTGGGCAAAGGCAAACATGTGTTTCATGTTGGTCACATTAGATACATCCCATTTACCAATATCCACATTAAAGCTCAGAGCATATTTAAACATTCCCTCCATATTGGTCACATTTGCCACATTCCACTTTTTAATGTAACCATTAAACTTTTGGGCATAGAAGAACATATAGGACATATTGGTTACTTTAGAGACATCCCAGCGTGAGAGATTACCATTAAAAGTGGTAAAGGCAAAGGTTGCCACCATGGAAGTTACCTTACTAGTGTTCCAGTTACTTACGTCAATAGGGAGTTTTTTTAGGGGAAGCTCATATTACCCTATAATATTTTCATAAGTAATTTCGATTTGATTCGAAAAAAGGAAATCTAAGTTAGTAATTTCCGAAACATCAATAAAGTTTAAATCAAGAGTAGGAGGGTTGTGAGCTTCTTGATCAATAAACTTATCAATGTAAGTATTTACAAACTCTTGTAGCAGTTGTTTGTCGCTAAAGGATATTTTGATCTCAGTAGAGCTTAATCTTTTGTTTTGTAGTTCAGCTGGTAAAGAGGAATATTGAATATTAGAATAGGTTTGCATGTTCATAGTATTTAAGAATTTTCAGGTTAATATTAGTTATTTTGAATGAATTTCTATAACAATGTCATAGTCAGCAAAGAGTTCTTTGTATTCGTTAGCAATGAGCTTGTGTTTCCAAGTTTTGACATTCTCCGGAGAGAGACCACTCCCAAAAAACGCACATCTTGCTTGAGTCTTTCTGTTCACTGGCCAAGTATTGAGGTCTGAATTAAATTTGCGAGCTTCATGGAACATAGCACTCATGTCTTTTACTTTAGAAACATTCCAGCGACTTAAATCACTATTAAATTTTTTTGCTCCCGCAAACATTGCTTGCATAGTTGTAACTCGGGCAACATTCCATTTACTTAGATCACTAGTAAAGTTTGTTGCTTTGGCAAAGGTGGCTTTCATATTAGTAACTTTACTAACATCCCAATTACTGAGATCACTATTGAAGATTGTAGCTCCATCAAACATAGATTCCATATCTGTAACTTTGGAGACATTCCAATTTTTTATATCACTATCGAAGTTTATAGCTGCAAAAAATATTTCTTTCATGTTGGTTACTTTTGAGACATCCCAAAGGCTAAGATCTCCATAGAAAGTTGTAAAAGCAAAGGTTGCAATCATTGAGGTTACATTACTCGTATTCCATTGACTAATGTTGATAGGTAATCTTCTCAAAGGGATTTCATTAAAATCAACGATTCCTGAAAGGTCATGATCACTTGGAGGCATAACTAAGTAGTCTAGGTTAGTAATCTCAGAGATATCAATAAAGTTTAAATCTAGAGGATGATTCAGGATCTACATCAATAAATTTATCAAGGTAGGTATTGATAAAGTTTTTGAGAAGTTGCTTGTATCTAAAAGAGATTTTGATTTCTTTTGGACTTAATATTTTCTTTTTAAATTCCTTAGGTAAATCTCAGTATTTGATATTAGAGTAAGAATGGATTTGCATCATGATTTTAAAAATTATGATAAATTGTTGGAAGAAAAATTAAATTTTGGGATGAAATGCAGTAAATTATTTGAATTTTAAGGAGATTTTACCTTAGTTAGTCTTCTTAAATATTTATAGCTGTCTAGAAACGAAGTAACTTTTAATGAAGTAATTCTCTCAATATTTTTAAGACTTTTAATAAACAGAATATAAGTTTTTTTCTCTATATTACCATAGAAAAGAGTGAAATTAGTTCCTGCTTAATTAGAAAAAATATGAATAAAAATCCTAAGTTTAACTATAGTTTTTTATGGTAATAGAAAAGTAATAGAAAAGTAATAGAAAAGTAATAGAAAAGTAATAGAAAAGTAATAGAAAAGTAATAGAAAAGTAATAGAAAAGTAATAGAAAAGTAATAGAAAAGTAATAGAAAAGTAATAGAAAAGTAATAGAAAAGTAATAGAAAAGAGCAAGAACTTAGCTCAAAATCAAGCTAAATTCTTGCTCTCGAAGAGATTTGCATTTATCCTCTCTTAATCTTTTTCATTGAATCTCTAAATTTCTTAATTAGTTGTTTAACCAATTAAGTTGGTAAAGTGAATGAGCTGAGGATCAAGAGAAGTAAACCAATAAGGGAAACGGAAATAAAACATTAACGGAAACACCGAACGATAGATCAGTAAGTCAAAGTTATTGGTATTTACCGCATAGACATAAAGAGTATTCGACCAAATGACAAAGACCAGCATAATAAACATAAAAACGTAATTAAAACGTGATCTTAAATGCAGGTGAAATACTCGACGCCAAATGTAAACGCCAAAGAGTAATTGGCATAAGAGCAAGAGAGGTAAAAAGGCAAAGTAAATATAAAACTCTTGATAGCGAGGATTATTTACGAGTAACCAAATTAACTTCTCTAAACTCAAGTGTTCTTGATAATGGTTATAGACCGCTTGATCTAAGGCAAGAAGCATGATCAAGAGGGTATAGTAGGTACCAACAAACATGCGGTAATAATGTCCATTGGTAAAGATAAATACCGCAATGATTGGTACTATGCCACTAATAACTGCTAATAAGAAAAAATGACTAAATAAAGTTGCTAGATAGTAAGTTGAACTTATGGTTGAATGAAAATGTAAGGGGAGGAGATATTGAGCTCCTAAGATCCACAGAATTACTAAGTTACAGAGAACAAACCAATAAGTCCAACGTAAGTGGATTAAGCGTCTTTGTTTAGGTGAAAGATACTCGGTAGAGTTTAATAGAATATGCATAGGCTAATTCTCGTAACTAAAGTTATTGAGAATAAAAGTTTCAGGATCTAGCTCAAGTTCGGCTAGTTCTTTACAAGTATTTAGACAATAGTTAATGTGACTAAAATCATATCCTTTACTGAGCATATTACGTTGCATCTTTGCTCTTACTTTAAAGTCTTGAAGATCAAGTTGGGCAAAGCCTTTGCGGACAAAGTAGATAAAAGCTTGTTGTTCCCAGTTGAACTCACTTTCTTCAAGAGTTTGCTGAATAATCGCTTCACTTACCCCTTTGAGGCGAAGCTTTTGGCTAATGGTTTGGGGACCAAAACCCGCTAACCCTTGATCATGGAGAAAAGATTCAGCAAAGCGAGCGTCACTTTGATACTTTTTCTGGACTACGACTTCTAAAGCTGCTTGGCTCTCTTCTTCGGGATAGCCTTTATCTTTGAGTTTTTGGCGCAGTTGTGCCAAAGAGTATTCTTTACGACTCAAAAGATAAATTAAGTATTCATAAGGATCATGTAGTTTTGTCATTATTGTTCTGCAAGTTGTTGATCAAGAAGAGTTTTGATCTCCTTAAATCCTTGATCTTGGAGATCTTGAACGATTGTTGCGACAAAAGAGTCTACTTGAGCTTGGAGTTCAGGCGTTTGTAGATCTACAATTGAGTGTTTGCCAAAAGGTAAACTGTAGCTACGGCTAATGGTTTTTTGGGCCTGAAGATCGCCCACAAACACTTGCACTTGAATTTGAGCTAAGTCTAGGCTTTGTGCAAACTCTTGTAGTGCTGGTAAGCTTTTAAGTTGTTGCTGATAAGCTTGAAGCAGTTGCTCTGTTTGCTCAAGATCAGCACTACTACATACTTGTTTTTGTACTTCAAGAGCAAAAGCATTACGTTGACTACTAATGATATTGGTAGCTACTTCTTGACCTTGGCTATTCACAAAACCCGCATAAACGCCAAGAGGTAAAGAACACGAACCTCCTAAATGACGAGCTACGCCTCTTTCTATATCAGTTAAGAGTTGATTTACTGGATCATTTAAGAACTCACTATAAGCTGCAACTTTTTGGTTTTTATCCCATTGTACAGCCACGATTCCTTGTCCTGGAGCACTGACCCAACCGTTTTGCGGTGACAAGATTTCCACTTGGAGTTGCTCAAGGAACTCAAGACGAGCTAAGCCAGCTCGTGCTAAGATAATCGCATCATAACCTTGCTCAGGATCATTGAGCTTAGCTAGGCGCGTATTCACATTCCCTCGTAAAAGTTTGGTTTGTAAATGCGGATAAAAATGAGCTAAGAGAGCTTTACGACGCACTGAAGCTGTTCCTACTACCGAACCTGCTGGTAAGTCGGCAAGGCGTTGATAAGGACTCCCTTGTGGAAAAACTGCAAGGTCTTCGTGATAATGACGAGCATTATAAGTATAGAAGAACTGCTCTTCAGGAATCATAGGTACATCTTTGAGAGAGTGAACCGCAATTTGTGCTTGTTGTGCTTTTAAGGCTTGTTCGAGTTCATAAGTAAATAAACCTTTACCCCCCACTTTAGCTAATACTGTATCTAGTTTAATATCACCTGTAGACACCATAGGTAGAAGTTCAGGTGTAAAATTAGCAAAAGCTGGTAAAGATTTAATGAGATCTTGAATCATATGAGCTTGCCAAAGAGCCAAAGCACTTTGACGAGTTGCAATTACGAGGTTTTGTTTTTTCATTGAATTTGGTTTAGGTTGTTCTCTCAAAGAGAGATTAGAGTTAAGAATTTATTTTTCCTTATCTATTATAAAACAAAAGGAGCTAATTCTTGGTGAGGATTAAGGATAGTTCTAGGGATTGAATCTAGATACTAAAAAAGACAACAGCAATGCCATTGTCTTAGTTAGAGTTTAAATTTTATATCTAGATTAAGATAAGAGTAATAGCTCTTAAACCTGTTATAACTTAATATCTATCCTAGCTTAATTTTAATGATATTCCAATTAAATGTTTAAGCACTTAGAACGAATGATCGCTTAATCTTGTTCACAGCATAAGGGTTACTTACAGATTAAGCTTATTTAAATTTGCTTACTTACAGTTTAAGTTTTATTTTGCAGTTGTTTCAGGAGCTTCGGTAGTTGTATCTGAGCTTCTACGGTTAATAAAGCGATAGAGATAGAGCATTAACCAGAAGGTAGCTCCAACAAAGCAGGCTGCAATAATATTACTTGCTAATACATCATGAGCATAGTGGTAGCCAAGAAGAATACGACTTGCTTCTACAGCAGATCCCCAAAGCACTACCGCTAGGGTTACTAACCAGAACGAACCTTTACGAGCCATAAATGCCATCATCATAAAGATCATCATCCAAGTAGCCGCAAAAATTGAGTGACCTGAGGGGAAAGAATAGAGAGACTCTGAAGCTAAACGATCAAGTGCTGCTCGACGATTAGCATCTTGTGTTCCTTGCATATAAGTATTTTGATAGAACTTAATAAACGCAAGACGTTGTTTAGTATCTAATTTATCGTAGTAGTAATCTAAATAATCTTGAACTCTTTGTGGAGCTTGATCATCATTTACGTCAACGGTGGTATTATTTGGTAATGTACCACTTTGCACTTGCGAAATCAGTTCATCAATAGAACTACCAGCTAAATCAGCTTGATAAGGACTTGGATTTTCTGGATTTGAAGCATAAGCTTTTTCAAAATCCTTAATAAATTTTTCAGCATCAATTTCTTGTAAGCGGTAAGCAATTTGATACATAAATGGGCGTGGTTCTTCAAAAGTATTTTTTAAAGCTGATTTAATTACTTGAGTAGAGACAATCGCCGCAAAACAATAAATGGCTATAGCAATGCATAAGCTTTTATTGTCACGATAGAAAAAGAGAATAATTGCTAAGAGAACCGCACTAGTAACCATTGCTGGAACTATAGAGTCTGCCGTAAAGGTTACGATATTCCAAAGAAAACTATGCGAAGTTAATTGGTTTAAATCCCAAGAATATCCTGCAAAGATAAAGAGCAAAGGCAGGATTAATAACAGAAGAAGTGGGAAGTAAAAATATCTAAATTTCATATAACATTTAGGGAACTTTTTTGGTTATTAAACCATAAAGAATTCGGTTGTTTGTGGTAAAACTAGTAGTGTTATGTTTATACAGTTACTTTTAGGAAAAAGCAATCTAATAAGGCATATTTTAACAAAAAACCACGGCAAAGTTAATTAATTTTACGCATAAAAACTCCCCTTAACGTAAAGTTAAGGGGAGAAACAAACTCGATTGACTATAACTACTGGAATCGAGAGTATGAATGATAAGTTACTACTTAACGAGTTAACTCTAAAGTAAAACTTCTAAATGGTTAGAGGTTTAGAATCTACCACCGAAGTTTAAAGAGTAAGTTAAGTAAGTGTATTTTTGTGAGTAAGCATTAACTTGACCTGATACATAGAAGTTACCAAATCTTTGCGTTACTCCAAAACCAACTTTCACCGCAGTTTTATTGCTTCCTAAGTCAACTCTAGTTGCATAGTCACCTGAAGTAACAAGAATATCTTTATTAGTTTTACTTAGATCTTGGATTAAAGCTAAGTTTAGATCTAAAGATAAGCCATTTACCCCAAATGCTTGGTTGTAACTTAAGTCAGTACCTGCAACTAAACCAAAACGGTTTACGGTATCTTTACCTACACGAGTAGTGTAATCACCATAACCTAAAGTTACTCCGTCCACATGTACTGTACCATAGTAGATACCTGCAAATGGATTTAATACTAATCTTTCAGAGAGTTTAAACTCTTTGGTTACCGTAGTTGATAAGGTTACAGCTTTAGTATTGAACTTGAAGTTGTCAGCATAAGCGGTGTCATTTAAGGTTACTGTACCTGAATGTGTATGTTTAGTTTGTTGGTAAGAACCTAATACCGCAAGCGTTAAGCCCTGGTTGAGGTCATATTTATAACCAATGGTTGCACCTACATTTTCACCTTTAGTTTTGAGATCAGCATTAGCTTCTTTGAGAGTAGTTGCACCAAAATCAAAACTTACATAGAAAGTATTAGCTCCAGTTTTGTAAGCTACAGCTAAGGTAGTAAGGTTATAATCATCATTTTTTCTGAATAAACCTTGGTTAGTTAAGCTTGCATGTACACCATCAACTTTAACTTTTAAGAGGTTGTTTAAGTTGGTGAGTAAGCTTACTGATTGTACAGTAGTTGCTTGATTTACGGCTTTACTATACACATCAGCTATGTGAGCTACAGCTTGTTGAGATACTAGACTCGCTGTAGTTGAGGCTTCAGCGGCTGCAATAGCATCTTCGGCACTAGTAGTAGAAGTAGTCTCTTCTGTAGTCTCTTCTGTAGTTTCTTCATCAGAGGATTCTTCTTCACTTGATTCTGTAGAGCTAGAAGTTGAAGAATCTGTTACTGTAGTTCCTTCAGATGATGTAGTGTCAGAATCTTCAGTTGCGGTTAATGCTGTTTCTTCACCGTCTCCTTCTTTTTCTTCTTTTTTCTCTTCTTCATCTCCACCATCAGCTTCGTCGCTTTGTAACTTTTCTTCTTCATCTGCATCTTTTTTAGCTTCTTCTGGAGCACCTTCAGCAGCATCCTCTGTTCCACCAGCTACACCAGAAGCACCTGCAGCTCCTACTTCAGCGGCTCCATCAGCAGCACCATCTTCACCACCACCAGCAGCTGCTCCGCCACCAGCTTCTTCTGCACCTTCTAATCCACTAGATGAAGATGAACTTGAAGCTTCTCCGTTTGGTGCTTTATTTCCTTCTGGATCATCTTCCTCACCAGCAGCCGCTCCGTTACCTTCTTCTTGTCCTTGACCTTCACCTTCTTCACCTTCTTCACCTTCTTCTTGTTTTTGTTCGTCTTGACCTTCAACTACAGGAACAGTTGGTGAAGATTGAGAAGCTTCATCTGCTTGTAAGGATTTTTCTTCAGGTTGCTCTTTTTCTTGCTCATCTTCGTCTTTTTCTTCTTCACCTTCTTCAGGACCTTTAGGGGCTTCAACTACAGTAGCTCCAGTAGCTTCACCTCCAGCAGCTGCATTTCCATCATTTCCATCGTTTCCATCGTTTCCGTCTGATTCTCCGTTAGAGGTTGATCCATTAGAAGCTACACTACCACCTTCTTGACCTTGTCCTTCACCTTCTTGACCTTCGTCAGTTTGGCTAGCTTGTCCTGTTTGTGGTGCGGCTGTCGGCTCGTCTGCAGGTTGTTTTACTTCTTCCTCTTCTTTGTCACCTTTATCTTTTTCTTCTTCAACGTTACTTTCAGGATCTTTAGGAGTTACAACTGTTGCTGGTGCTGATTCAGTGCCTGCACTTACTTCTTGTTTTTCTTCCTGATCTTCTTGATGACCTTCTTGTCCACCTTCTTCAGGAGAGCCAGCTGCTTGTTGAGGTGCAGATTGTTCTGAAGCTTCACCTAATTTTTCATCGGATTCACTTTTATCCCCGTCATCTCCATTACCATCTCCATTACCATCGTTATCACCATTATCACCTACTAATGGAGCAGCAACTGGTGCTGGATCAGAACCATTTTCTTGAGCATCCTCTTTTGGTTCTTCTTTTTCATCACCTTTTAATTCTGCAGAGCCTGCATCTCCACTATTACCTTCTGCAGGTGGAACTGTTGATGATCCTTCTGCAGGAGCTGTTGGAGTAGCTCCTTCAGAAGCTTGTTTTTGTTCTTCTTCACCTTTTTCTTCAGCACCTTCAGTTGTACCATTAGTTTGTGGAGATTCTACTACTTTCTCTGCTGGAGGATCTGAAGCTTCTTCAGCAACTTTTTTCTCTTCTTTTGGTTCTTCTAGTGAAGTGCCACCATTAGCCTCTACTGGAGCTGCGTTTTCAGTTCCTGCTGCCCCATCTTGTTGGAGTTTTTCTTTTTCTTCAGCTTCACCAGTTTCAACTGTTCCACTACCTGTAGATTCAGAAGTTTGAGTTCCTCCACTTTCTTGACCAGCGTCTTTGACTTCTGCAACTTTTTTCTCTTCAGGAGAATCGCTTACTTCTCCACCAGCAGGAGCTTCTACCGTTCCTACAGGAGTTCCAGCTTCACCTTTATCACCTTCTGTTCCTGCAGCATCGGCTTGAGGTGCTGGAGGTGGTTCAGTTGGCGTTTCAGGAGAACCTGAAGTAGCACTGTCATCTTTTTGTAGTTGTTGCTCTTCTTCACTTTCTTTTTGTTTTGCTTCTACTGGAGGAGCTACCTGTGCTTCAGTTTTTGGTTCAGGTGTTTGAGCGTCTTTTGCTGGTTCAGCAGGACTTTCTACCGCAGGAGGTTCTTTACTTTCATCTCCTACTTGAGCTACAGGTTTTGGAGTCTCTTCAGGTGTAACTTTAGTTTCTTGTTCATTTTCTGTAGCACCAGTTTCTGTAGCTGGAGTTCCTGCTACAGGATCATCACCAGCAGTTTCTTTTGTTTCTTCTGTTGGTGGAGTTTGAGTTGTAGGTTCTGGTGCTGGAGGTGCTTCAGGAGCTAGTTGTTTATTTGGTTCTGTACTTGGTTGATCTTCATTACTTTCTTCAGAAGCTGGTTTAGCCTTTTTACCTAACTCTTCATGAAAATCTTTATATTTTTTCGCTAAGTCTTCAAAAGCTTTTTGGTTTTTTACTTCTTGTGGAGTTGGATTTTCTTTTGCTCCAAGTAAATCAGCTTTTTGTTGTAGGAATTGATAGTATTTTTCAGATTCGGTAGTATTTGTTGGTTCGTATTGACTATAAGCTGTAGTGATAGTTTCTTCACTTGCAAGACTATCAGCTGAAGTTAAGGAAACAGAAGAAGAACTTGATGAGCTTGTTGAGGCTGTAGACTGACTTTCTGAACTAGTTTCGGTTGCGGTTGATACACTAGTACTTGCTGTTGATTCTGTGGTCTCAGAAGCAGTACTTAAAGTTGTTGAACTGGCGGTACTAGTTTGGGTATCTTTATCGGTAGCACAGGAAGCTAAAGCAAAAGCCGCAATTGAGGTGGTAAAGAGTAAACCTAACTTGTTAAGAGGTTGTTGGGAAGGTTTTTGGTTCTTATTCATATGCAATTCTCTATAGTAGTTAATCAATATAGTTACATCAGTGTAACTACTAGAAAATAACTAACACTTGAACCTTAAGAGGATTTCAGAACTAATCTATTTTGTATTGGTAGATAGGCATAGTTTAAAACCATGAGTTTCCATTTTAAAAAAGACGGCATCAGAAAATCATGTGTTGATTTGGTAAACAAATGTTAATTAAGTTGAGAGTTATACAAGTTCATAGGAACTTATGATGGATCGTTCGAATATAGGATTTCTAGGCTAGCCTAGATCAACTTACCTCTAGAGG
>NZ_NRJF01000046.1 GCF_003585965.1 Psittacicella gerlachiana
AATTTATTAAAAAAATCTTGTTATATGATAGAATAAGGACAGGAAAATATTTTGCATATATAATCATTATGGAATATGTATATTTCGATAGTTAATTGATTAAAAATAATGTCTCTAACGGTATACATTACAGAACAGATTTTTCCTAGTTAATAGCTTTTATTAACATTTTTCGATTATATACACCTTTCCAGTAATACAAGTAACAAGTTCATTAAGGAAATAACTATGAGTGAACAACAAACTACTGTTGAGTTAAATATTCACCGTGTTTATACAAAAGATTTATCTTATGTTTTTAATGAGAAAAATCTTCCTGTAAATGCTTCTCCTGAAGAAAACGCAAAAGCAACTGAAGTTGGTTTTGCTGTTGATGTTCAAGTTCAAGATTTACAACAAGACGATTTAGTAGATATTAACGTATTTTTAAATCTAATTATTGGACCTCATGACAATCCAGTAGCTAAATTTGAAATTGTTCAAGGTGCTATTTACGTTTGTCGTGGTTTACCAGATAGCGTAAAACCTCAAGCATTATACTTTGATGCAGCAGCAACTGTATGGTCTTACATCACAAGCAAATTAGATAAATTATTATTACGTTCAGGTATGCCTCCTTTATACCTAGGTACACAAAACTTCCGTGCAATCTTCCAAGAAACATTAGCACAACGTCAAGCGCAACAACAAGCGCAACAACAAGCTTAAGTTAGTGTCCTCTATACAAATACGTAGTAAATAGTTAGGAGTTATATAAAATGGCTGAACAAGAACAAAAGTCTAATCGTATTTTATCTATTCGTTTAGTAGACGCATCTTTTGAGTCTCCAAACAAAATGGCTTTACAAGGTCGTGATGGTATTCCTCACGTAACTGTAAAAGTTGATGATGTAGATACGAAAAAAGTAAATGATGAAGGTGTTTACAGTGTTACTTTAGGTTTAAATGTAACTTGTGACTTAGAAGATAAAACAAATGTATTTATCGTAGAAGTAAAAGAAGTTGCAACTGTAGTAATTGCTGGTGAAGACGATCCTAATTCACAAATTTTCTTAAACGGTACAGTTCCTGATGTTCTTTACAATAGCTTACGTGAACTAGCTAACGATTTAATCGTTTCAGGTGGTTTCCCTGAGTTCCACTTACAATTTGTAAGCTATGAACAACAATACTTATTAGAAAACGCTGAGCGTTTAAAATTACAAACTAATAAATAATTAGGAAATTAAAAAGGTGTAGCTTTGCTACACCTTTTTAAGGATTAATCAATGTTTAATGTAGTTTTATTTGAACCTGAACAGCCAGGTAATGTAGGAAATATTATTCGTTTATGTGCGAATGCTGGAGTGCAACTACATATTATTAAACCTATTCCTTTTGCCATGGATGATAAAAAACTCCGTCGTGCGGGGTTAGATTATCATGAATATGTCCATATAAAATGGTATGACTCCTATGCTGATTTTAAAGAACAAAATCCTCAAGCTCGAGTATTTAGTTTAACTACTAAAGGATCTGAACCTTATCATCAAGTGGAGTTTGCTCCGAACGACTTTTTCCTTTTTGGTCCAGAAAGTCGAGGTTTACCTGATGAGGTACGTAATGATACCTATGGGCGTATTCGCATTCCTATGGCAGCCTATGCTCGTTCTATAAATTTAGCAAATTCAGTGTCCATTTGTTTATATGAAGCTTTAAGACAGCAAGATTTCCCAAATTTAACGGCACAAAGTCCTGATTTTGCTCCCGTAAAAACCTCCTTGCTTAAGCGTTTAGCTTTAGCAACGAAAATTGTATTTAAAGGCAATTAAAAAAAGTGCATTTAGAGATAAATCTAAATGCACTTTTTTTAGAGATTATGAATTGCAAGAAGAAGTTCTCCTGCAGCCCGTTTTGGTGACTTATGATTAAAGAGAATGTCATAAACCTTTTGAATAATCGGTAATTCAACATTTACTTTACGAGCTAAAGTCATGGTTTCGCGGGTATTATAATAGCCTTCAACTACCTGTCCGATTTTTTCAATTGCTTGTTCTGGAGTTAGACCTTGTCCTAAGTATAAGCCAAAACGACGATTACGTGATTGATCATCGGTACAGGTTAAAATTAAATCGCCAAATCCAGATAAACCTTGGAAAGTTGAAGCATCGGCACCATAGAGTTTACCTAGGGTAGAAATTTCTTCAAGACCATGAGTGATTACGGCTGCTCGCGTATTAGCTCCATAGCCTAAACCATCAGAAAGACCTACGGCAATGGCAATAACATTTTTAATAGCTCCCGCAATTTGTAAACCTATCATATCTTCTACATAATAGAGCTTGAGAGGTTGACGGATTTTATGCATAGGAGCGAAAATTTGATTACGGAGGAATTTAGTATCTTTAGAAGCTACAGCGAGAGCTGTAGGAATTCCTCTTGCTACTTCTTTAGCAAAAGAAGGACCTGAAATAAAACCAAAATGATTGTGAGGAAATATTTCGGGAATAATATCAGAAAAGAAACGTCCTGTTTTTTGCTCTAAGCCTTTAGAAGCTATAAGTAAAAAATGATGAGGTTCAAGCTCATTTTTTATACTTTTTAAGAAATCTGGAAGTACTGCAGAAGGTACGGCAATAATTAATAGAGTACATTTTTTTAGTACAGATTCTAAGTTGTCGGTTACTTCTAGATTTTCAGGAAAAGGAATTTCTGGTAAGTACTCTGAGTTTTCTCTTTTAACAGCCATCTCTTGCATAGCTTGGGTTCTATGTCCCCAAAGAACAACAGGCATAACTTTGGCAAAAGCTATAGCTAGGGCTGTACCGTATGAACCTGCTCCTAAAACACCTATAGTTTGCGGCTGTGGAAGTTGTGTTTGATTAACCATAGAAATATCGTCTACTATCTTTACATCTATATAATAGTTGTAATAATAGTTGTAAAGTGTAACTTAAAAAGTGAATTGCAATAAATGAAAGTAGCTATTCTGATTATACTATTTTTTTATAAAAAAAGTGATAAAAAAAGAGGACTAAGTTTATAACCTAGTCCTTAGAATCATGGAGCGTGAAACGAGGCTCGAACTCGCGACCCCAACCTTGGCAAGGTTGTGCTCTACCAACTGAGCTATTCACGCATTGTCTAAAAGAAAAATGGAGCGTGAAACGAGGCTCGAACTCGCGACCCCAACCTTGGCAAGGTTGTGCTCTACCAACTGAGCTATTCACGCATTGACAAAAAGAAAAATTGGAGCGTGAAACGAGGCTCGAACTCGCGACCCCAACCTTGGCAAGGTTGTGCTCTACCAACTGAGCTATTCACGCATTGAAAATCTGGAGTAAAAATGGTGCCCGGGGCGAGACTTGAACTCGCACGAAGTTGCCCTCGAGGGATTTTAAATCCCTTGCGTCTACCGATTCCGCCACCCGGGCTTTATATTCAAAGATATAAAGTCTTTAATTTTATTTTTAATTATCAGTAAGTTAAGTTTTTTCTTTTCCTTGCTGACCTGATCATTATAAGGAATTTAACATGCTTGTGCAAGAGTTTTTTAGAAAAAGTTTTTTAAAAGTTTGATTTTTCGATCATCTTTTCCAATTAATTTTATCATCTTTGTCCGTTGTTTGTATAAAAAAAGTGGTAATAAAAAGAATTTATTACCACAAAATGTTAAGTTTGATTAGATAAATTGATCAATTTAGTATTTTATTATTTCTAAAACCTTAAGCAATTTTTTTAGTTAAGATTATGTTCAAGTCTTTGATATAAGGCTTGATCGCTAATGGTATGCCACTTTCTTTGGACACGAATAAAGCAAACTGCGGAGGCTACGAGAGGAATGCAAATAAATACCGTCCAGTAAGCATAGATGCCATAGTTTCCTACTCCTAACCAATCGGTAAGGGCAAAGAGACTAGCAAGAGGAATTCCTAAACACCAAGAAACGATAAAGGCAACTAAAAAGGCAAAGCGACTATCACGAAATGAAATGAGATAACCAAGGAAGCAAGCATAAATATTGTCAAAGAAGTTAGCAAAGGCTAAGAAAATTAAGAGATTTTGTGCAATATCATGAGCTACTTGATCATTACTAATAAAAAGATCGGCAATATTTTCTCGGAATAAGATTAAAGCCATTCCTGAAAAAATATTGAAGATAATTAAGAAGTAAATTACATTTCTAAAAAGATTTTGAGCAAGATCTCGACGTTGTTCACCTAAACGACGTGAAACTATACTGGTTATAGAGGCAGAACCTGAGATAGCTAAAGCATAAGCTACTGAATAGGTTGACATAGCTGCTTCATGGGCTCCGACAATTGAAGTTCCAAGATGAGCAATTAACAGTACGACTAAAGCGTAAAAACTGTTTTCAAGCCAATATTGAAAAGCGACTGGAGTACCAATTTTAAAATTATCTTTAATTGCAGACCAATTAGGACGTACGATTATTGGGTTAAACAGCTTTAACTTTCCATAAAGATTGCTTTTGTACTTAAAAATTAAAAGCATCACGCTAATATAAGCAAGGTTAATTATGATATGAGAAAAAGCTGAATGTGCTGGGTTAAAACCGATAAAAGGTAAATCTTGATACATAAAAATAAAATTTAACGGTACTATAAGGATTAACCCAAGAATACTCACAATTAAAGTTGGAAGGGTATAGGCAATACAAGCATTAATATTGCGTAAGTGAACGATAAAGATAAATAAAGGAACATTTAAGCAACAGAGGAGCATATAGGGTTTAGCTATAGCGATCATTTCTGGACTTAAATGAAAAAGATCAAGATTAAATGCGAGAATTAAGTCACAGCCAATAATAAAAATACTAGCGAGGAGAATAACATAATAAGTTTGGCGGTGAATATTTCCTACTTGTGAGTAATTACCTTGCCCAAAGGCAAAACTCATTTTTGAGAGAACTACACTTAAAAGTCCTAAACCTAATGAATTGAATGACCAGTAAATTGAGCCAATCATGCCAATAGCAGCCATAGCTGCTACTGATACCTTAGCTGCCATGAGGGCGTTAATTACCCCTACACTCATAAAGACTAATTGAGAGGCAACTGAGGCAGGAAAAATATTAAAAAATATTTTCCAGTTACTTTCATTCTTAGGTGTAGATTTGAGAGTTTGAGACATTGGTTGTATCTAAAAATTTATCTGATTGATGAAAAATGTTCTTTATTATAGCATTTAATAAATTATTTGTAATCTAACGTGATCTGTTAGAGTAAGAAAAAAGTACCCTTTAAAACTTTAAAAGGTACGAGTTAGAAATAGTTTTATCTGAATCTTGGATAATATTCTTCATTAAACTTTGAAGCTCCATAAAACATATTCTCATGATAAAGAACTTGAGATACATCCCAGTTGCGTAAATCACTATTAAAGTTAAGAGCTAACTCAAACATACCACTCATATCAGTTACACTTGAGACATCCCAGTTGCTTATATCGCAGTTTGATATTCGAGTGAAAGAGAACATACAGCTCATATCTGTAACCTTAGATACGTTCCAGTTACTTAGATTACTATTAAAAGAGCCAGCAAATGAAAACATGCAATTCATATTAGTAACATTGGAGACATTCCAGTTATTTAAATCACTATTGAATTTTGGGGTATTTGTAAACATACTACTCATATCAGTAACCTTTGATACATCCCATTTACTTAAATCACTGTTGAAGTATATAGCATTAGCAAACATACATCTCATATTCGTAACACTAGATACATTCCATTTACTTAAATCACTATTAAAACTTTCAGCATAACCAAACATACAGCTCATATCTGTAACATTAGATACGTTCCATTTACTTAGATCATGGTTGAAATTGATAGCCCCTGCAAACATATAACTCATGTTTTTAACATTAGTTACATTCCATTTACTTAGATTACTATTAAAATCTCTAGCTTTACTAAACATTCCAGACATGTCTGTAACATTAGAAACATCCCAATTATTTATATCTAGCTTGGATATATTTGTAGCTTCATTAAACATCCCCTCCATGCTGGTTACATTAGATACATCCCAATTATTAAGGGTAATATTGTTATGAAGTTTGGCTTGTTTAAACATAAAAGCCATGTTTTTTACTTTAGACACATCCCAATCATTAAGATTTATTTTTGGATCTTTAAAGATGGCCTTACTAAATAGATAATTCATATTAGTAACTTTTGATACATCGAGTTTGTTAATATCACCATATAAAGCAACTCCGGCAAAAGTTCCTTGCATAGAGGTTACATTACTAGTATCAAAGCTTTTAAAATTAATGTTCAGTGGTAAAAATTCTTTTATGTCCCAAGTATGCAGAATTTCTCCATTTGGTAATTCGGTAATATTTAACGCTTCTTCATCTACAAAAAGTAAATCAAGATTTTGAATATCCGACATATCAATAAAACTTA